>JAGWIC010000041.1 GCA_028866435.1 Lysobacteraceae bacterium
GCTCTGATGTCCGGAGAACCAAGGCAACCGCATCGCCCGCGAGCGGGCTCCTACACGGGGTGGGCGGGCCTGTCATAATGCCGGCATGACCGAAGCCCGCATCATCGCCGCCGCCGCCCAACTCGACGATGCCGCCCTGGAGGCGACCATCCGTCCGCAGCGGCTGACCGAATACCTCGGCCAGCAGGCGGTGCGCGAGCAACTGGCGATCTACATCGAGGCGGCGCGCAAACGCGGTGGCGCACTCGATCACGTGCTGATCTTCGGCCCGCCGGGACTGGGCAAGACCACGCTCAGCCATGTCATCGCCAACGAGCTGGGCGTCAAGATACGCTCCACCTCCGGGCCGGTGCTCGAGCGTGCCGGCGACCTGGCGGCGCTGTTGACCAACCTCGAACCGAACGACGTGCTCTTCGTCGACGAGATCCACCGGCTTTCCCCGCTGGTGGAGGAGGTCCTCTATCCGGCGATGGAGGATTTCCAGATCGACATCATGATCGGCGAGGGCCCGGCCGCGCGCTCGATCAAGCTCGACCTGCCGCCGTTTACCCTGATTGGCGCCACCACGCGTGCCGGCATGCTCACCGCGCCACTGCGCGACCGCTTCGGCATCGTGCAGCGTCTGGAGTTCTATACCGCCGACGAGCTGGCGGCGATCGTGCGCCGCGCCGCGCGCATCCTGGGCATCGTCTGCGCGCCGGAGGGGGCGCAGGAAATCGCCCGCCGTTCCCGTGGTACACCGCGCATCGCCAACCGGCTGCTGCGCCGCGTGCGCGACTATGCCGAGGTGCGCGCCGGCGGCGAGATCACGCTGGCGGTGGCGCGGGCCGCGCTGGACATGCTGAAGATCGACCCGCAGGGCTTCGACGAGCTGGACCGGCGCCTGCTGGGCCTGATCGTCGAGAACTTCGATGGCGGCCCGGTCGGGGTGGAATCGCTGGCCGCCGCGCTCAGCGAGGATCGTGGCACGCTGGAGGACGTGGTCGAGCCCTACCTGATCCAGCAGGGGTACCTGGTGCGCACCGCGCGGGGCCGCATGGTCAGTGCCAGGGGCTGGCGCTACCTCGGGCTGGTGCCGCCGGCGCGCCAGGCACTGGCGGCGGATCTGTTCAACAGCGAGCCCGACGATGCCTGATCCAAGCCCTGCAGCACCCTTCAACTGGCCGGTACGGGTGTACTGGGAGGACACCGACGCCGGCGGCGTGGTCTACCACGCAGGCTACCTGCGCTTCATGGAGCGGGCACGCAGTGAGTGGATGCGGGCGCTGGGCGTCGACCAGTCCGCCTTCAAGCAGGCCACCGGGCTGGCCTTCATGGTGCGCGACATGCAGATCGATTTCCTGCGGCCAGCCCTGCTGGATGATGAACTGTCGGTAACGGTGGTGGTCAAAGAACGCCGCGCAGCCAGTATCCTGTTCGCCCAGACGATTACGAAGACGGACGGAAGCTGCCTGGTGCGCGCCAGCGTGCGGGTGGCTTGCGTGGACGTGGCGCAGATGCGCCCGGCACCCATTCCGGCCGACCTGATCCCAGCACCCTGACCAACCAGCCCCAAGGGCGGAGTACCTTCACGCAATGAACGGTGGACTGAACATTTTCACGCTGATCGCGGACTCGAGCCTGCCGGTGCAACTGGTCTTGCTGCTGCTGCTGATCTTCTCGTTCCTGTCCTGGGTGATCATCATCCGAAAGTACAGCCAGACCAAGGCTGCGATGGAAAACGCCGAGGCGTTCGAGGAGCGCTTCTGGTCCGGCGGCGACCTGGCCCAGCTGTTCCGCGAGGTGAGCAACCGCAACGGCGACAACGGCGGGATCGAGAACATCTTCGAATCCGGCTTTCGCGAATTCGCCCGCCAGCGCCAGCGCAAGATCCATGACAGCCGCAGCGTGATCGAAGGCTCCGAGCGCGCCATGCAGGTAGCCGGCACCCGCGAAATCGGCGCGCTCGAGCGCAACCTCGAATTCCTCGCCAACGTCGGCTCGATCAGCCCCTACGTGGGCCTGTTCGGCACGGTGTGGGGCATCATGGGCGCGTTCCAGGGGCTGGGCGAGATGAAGGACGTGACCATCGCCGTGGTCGCGCCGCACATCTCCGAGGCGCTGATCGCCACCGCGATGGGCCTGTTCGCCGCGATCCCGGCGCAGTGGGCGTACAACCGCTACGCCACCAAGGTGGAGCGCATCGCCTCGCGCTACGACGTGTTCCAGGAGGAGTTCTCCTCCGTCCTGCAGCGGCAGATCCAGTCCGACGACGTCGCCTGAGCGGAGCCGCAGCCATGCGAAAGTCCGGGCGCCAGAAGCGCTACAAACTCAAGTCCGAAATCAACGTCGTGCCGTACATCGACGTGATGCTGGTGTTGCTGATCATCTTCATGGTCACCACGCCGATGATGAAGTCCAACGTCGACGTGAACCTGCCGCAGGCCGACGCCAAGTCGCTGCAGGACAAGAAGGATCCGGTGCTGGTCACGGTCGAGCGGGATGGCCGGCTGTTCCTCACCTTGCCCGGCGCCGCCAAGGAGCCGCTGGACGCCGACGCGCTCAAGCTCAAGGTGGGCGCATTCGTGCGCCAGAACCCGGACGTCAACGTGCTGGTGGCCGGCGACGACCAGGGCCGCTACGGCGGCGTGGTCGAGATCCTCGCCGACCTGCAGCAGTCCGGCGTCACCAAGGTGGGCCTGATGGCGCAGCCAGTGCAGGGCAAGAGCACGTCCAATGGACGAAGGTAAGGCTACCCCCAAGGCGGTCGTGCTTTCCGCCATCCTGCACCTGGGTATCGTGGGGTTTCTGTTCCTCGCCGTGTTGCCGTGCTCGAGCTATGAGAACGTCTTCGCCATCCTGCACCTGCCGAGCTGGATGAACCCGATTACCTGTTCCAAGCCGCTGCAATTGCAGGGGCAGGTAATCGAGGCCACCCTGATCGGCCCGACCGGCAGCCCGCCGCCCAAGGCGGTCAGGGTCAAGCCGGTGCCCAACAGCGTGCCGCCGCCGCCCAGCGTGCCGCCACCGACGCCGCCGACGCCGCAGAAGCCGGTGGTCAAGCAATTGCCGCCGCCGCCGAAGCACCCGGACGTGGTCGACCAGGAGCGGGTGGTGGAGGACGCGGCGCAGAAGGCGCAGGACGCCAAGAAGGTGCAGGAAGAGAAGGAGCGCCAGCGGCAGTCCGAGCTGGACGCCCAGGCGGCCAAGAAGAAAATCGAGGAACAAAAGAAGATCGATGCGCTGTTCGCCAAGATGGACGCGGCCTCGTCGCAGACCCGGCGGCTGGACAGCAAGGCACGGCAGGCCAGGCAGCAGATGGAGGACCTGAAGAACGCCAAGGACGACGGCCAGCCCGACTTGCCTGCGGCGGCCCAGCGGCAGACCGGCAACAACAGCGCGAACAGCAGTCTGGCCGACGAATACAAGGCGGCCATTCAGAATGCGGTCACACCGAATTGGTTAAGGCCGGATAACATACCGAACCTGCCATGTCAGGTGAATATCGTGCAGTCGCCCGGTGGCGACGTCATGAGTGCTACGGTGGATTCAAGCTGTCCCTACGACGCGGCCGGGCGACGTTCGGTCGAGAATGCCATCCTGCGCACCAAGACCTTGCCGTACAAAGGTTTTGAGAGTGTGTTTCAACGCGAGATTTCCTTCACCTTCAGGCCGCAATGATCAAGCCCATGCGTAGATTCAGCTCAAGCTTCGCCGTCATCCTGCTGGCCGTGTCGGCCCTGCTTGCCGGTCCCGTCGCGGCCCAGTCGCTGAGCGTCGACATCGTCGGGGGGGTCAAGACCGCCACCCCGATCGTGGTGGTGCCGTTCGCCCAGCAGGGCGGGGCGCCGTTGACCACCGACGTGGCCGACGTGATGCGCAACGATTTCAACCGTTCCGGCAAGTTCCGTTCGCTGGACAAGGCGGACATCGTCGAGACGCCCTCGATCGGTTCGCAGATCAAGTTCGCGACCTGGCGGCTGCTCAAGCAGGACTACATCGTCGTCGGCCGCATCAGCGATGCCGGCGGCGGCATGCTCAAGGTCGACTTCGAGCTGTGGGACGTCAACAAGCAGCAGGAACTGCTCGGCGGCGCCTTCACCAGCCCGGCCGGCGACCTGCGCGGCGTGGCGCACCAGATCGCCGACAAGGTGTACCAGAAGATCACCGGTGTCAGGGGGGCGTTCTGGACCCGCATCGCCTATATCACCGCCGTGGGCCTGGGCGATCACACCACCTATTCGCTGATCGTCGCCGACTCCGACGGCTACAACCCGCAGGTGGTGGCCCGTTCGAGGGAATCGCTGCTGTCGCCGGCGTGGTCGCCCGATGGCAGGAAGCTGGCCTACGTGTCGTTCGAAAGCGGCAACTCCAACATCTACGTGCAGGACATCACCACCGGCTCGCGTCAGCTGGTCTCGGCGCGCAAGGGGATCAACGGCGCCCCGGCCTGGTCGCCGGATGGCAAGAAGCTCGCGGTATCGCTTTCGTACGTGGGCAACCCGGAAATCTTCGTGATCGACCTGGCGACCCACCAGGAGACCCGCCTGACCCACAGCCTGTCGATCGACACCGAGCCGGTCTGGGCGCCCGACGGCAAGAGCATCTATTTCACCTCCGACCGCTCCGGCCGGCCGCAGATCTACCAGATCCCGGCGAGCGGCGGTACGCCCCAGCGAATCACTTTTTCGGGGCAGTACAATGCCAAGGCATCGGTGAGCTATGACGGCAAGCAGATCGCCATGGTGCAGGGCAACGGGAACGTGTATCGTATCGCCATACTGGATCAGAGCTTGGGCGGACAGGTTCGATTCGTCTCGCCGGGCCCACTGGATGACTCGGTCAGTTTCGCGCCCAATGCAAGCATGCTCCTCTATTCGGCGTCCGAAGGCTCTCGTGGTGTGCTGTATTCGGTTTCCAATGATGGGCTGGTCCGGCAGCGGCTGATGCTGGCCGAGGGCAATGTCCAGGAACCCGCGTGGGGACCCTATCGAGAGCATTGAGTTTCCGGGCTGCCACGCACCAACGGCGTGGCGGCCCGCTGCCCATGGATTGGGCCCGAACAGCGCCAAGGCGCGTTTCGGTTTCCGGCGGTGGTGCTCCGTGGTACCCACGCCAGTCAGGTCGGTCGGGCAGAACAGCGCACGGTCGATCTTTCAGATGTCAGAATAACAGCCGGTCGACCGGCGTCAGTTGTCCCGTTGTCCCCGTGATCATCAGTTTGTCGGAACTCAACCCGTAAGGAACGTCATCATGAATAAGACTGTTCGTATTGCCCTGGTTGCGCTGCTCTGCGTAGGCGCCGCCGCTTGCACCAAGAAAGCCGAAGTGAAGGCTCCGCCGGCTCCGGCCCCGGAACCGGCGGTTGCTCCGCAGGCCCCGGTTTCCAACGGCAAGTACACGCCGGCCGACCTCAACACCGATGCCTGCCTGAAGCAGCGCGTCGTGTACTTCGATTTCGACAAGTCCGAAATCAAGCCGGAGTTCCAGCAGATCATGGCGTGCCACGCCAAGTACCTGCAGGATCGCCCGACCGCCCAGATCCGTCTGGAAGGCAACACCGACGAGCGCGGCACCCGCGAGTACAACCTGGGCCTCGGCGAGCGTCGTGGCAATGCGGTCTCCAGCGCGCTGCAGGCCAATGGCGCTTCCGCCAGCCAGCTGACCGTGATCAGCTACGGCAAGGAAAAGCCGGTGTGCCGCGAGCACAACGAGGATTGCTGGAGCAAGAATCGTCGCGTCGAGATCGTCTACACGGCTGAGTAATGATGAAGCGACTGGCTAACAGCTTTGCAGCCAGGATCGGCATGGCGGGCGCGATCGCGTCCGCCATGCTGTTCGCGTATCCGGTATGGGCGCAGGATTCGCGACTCAGCCTTGCTGACCGCGTCGCGCGACTGGAACAGCAGGCACAGAACAGGGACCAGGGCGGCACCGGCATGGTCAACCAGTTGTTGGAACTGCAGTCGCAGGTCCAGCATTTGCAGGGTCAGATCGAGGAATTGCAGCATCACCTGCAGGAACTCGACGACAAGAACAAGGCGCAGTACGCCGATCTCGACGGCCGTCTGGCGCGCCTCGAATCGGCGGCGACGGGAGCCGCCGCACCCGCCGCGAGCGGTAGCGCGGCGCAGGCGGCTGCCGGTGCGGCAACCACGGCGAGCGCCGCCGCGGGCGCGACGGCGGCAGCCGGCCAGCCAGCGGCGGGCGCCGTAGCCGATCCGGCCGCCGCGCAGGCGGCTTACGATGCCGCTTTCCAGGCGATCCGCAGCGGTGACTACGTCAAGGCGTCACGCGGATTTCGCGGCTTCATCCAGCAGTACCCCAATCATGCGCTGGCACCGAATGCGTGGTACTGGCTGGGGCAGTCCTATTACGTCACCATGAATTATTCGGTGGCGCTGGAGGCGTTCAAGCACCTGCTCGAGCAGTTTCCGCAAAGCGACAAGGCGCCGGACGCCATGCTCAAGGTCGGCTATTGCCAGCTTGAACTGAAGCAGACGGACGCCGCCAAGACCACGCTGAAGCGGGTGCTGGCCAAGTACCCGGGCTCGAGCGCGGCCAGCCTGGCGCAGGAGCGCCTGCAGCGCGTGCAGCTGCAGTCCGGCAACTGAGTTGCCTGCGATGAGCGGTACTGACGCAGAGCCGGCGTCCGCCACGCCCGTCGGCGCCGCCGCGGAACGCCTGCGCATCACCGAGATATTCCACTCGATCCAGGGCGAAGGGGATGCAAGCGGCTGGCGTACGGTGTTCGTGCGCCTCACCGGCTGCCCGCTGCGCTGCGTCTGGTGCGATACCGAGTACGCGTTCCACGGCGGCGACTGGCACGCCATCGACGACGTCCTCGCCGAAGTCGCCTCGCACGGGGCCCGGCATGTCTGCGTGACCGGCGGCGAGCCGCTGGCACAGAAGCGCAGCCTCGTCCTGCTGCGGAAGCTGTGCGACGCCGGCTATGAGGTCTCGCTGGAGACCTCCGGTGCGCTGGACGTCTCCGCCGTCGACCGGCGCGTGCGCAAGGTGATGGACCTGAAGGCACCCGGTTCCGGCGAAAGCCAGCGGAACCTGTGGTCGAACCTGGAACAGCTGGTGCCGCACGATCAGCTCAAGATCGTGATCGCCGGCCGCGCCGACTACGAATGGGCTCGCGCGATGCTGGCCGAGCACCGCCTGGCGCAGCGATGCATGGTGCTTTTTTCGCCCGTGCACGGTTCGGTGGAGCCGCGCGAGCTTGCCGAATGGATCATCGCGGACAAGCTGCCGGTACGGTTCCAGATGCAACTTCACAAACTGCTGTGGAACGACGCACGGGGAAAATGAGGCGGGAAACGAGTGGCGGGGAGTGAGAGGCCGGTGGAAGCGCGCCGCGCATCCTCACGCGTCATCACTCGCTCCTGTTTACGCGCCGTGGCCGGTATCGCCGCACGCGCTTTCCGGCCGCCGAGCGGCCGTACCAATGGATGAAACCCATGTCTGAAATTCCTCCCCGCAAGGCCGTCGTGCTCGTTTCCGGCGGCATGGACTCGGCTGTCACGATCGCGCTGGCGCGCGAGCAGGGTTATCAGGTGCATGCGCTGAGCGT
Source organism: Lysobacteraceae bacterium (assembly GCA_028866435.1). Lineage (GTDB taxonomy): Bacteria > Pseudomonadota > Gammaproteobacteria > Xanthomonadales > Rhodanobacteraceae > Rhodanobacter. The sequence goes on from JAGWIC010000041.1 coordinate 7,559, forward strand.
GGCCTACGGGCAGCGGCACAGCTCCGAGCTGGCCGCGTCCGACCGGGTGTCGCGCATGCTGGGCGCGGTCGAGCACAAGACCGTCGGCATCGATCTGCGCAGCATCGGCGGTTCGGCGCTCACGGCGGATATCGACGTGCCGCTGGATACCGTCGACAGCGGCGACATCCCGGTGACCTACGTGCCGGCGCGCAATACGATCATGCTGTCGATCGCGCTGGGCTGGGCCGAGGTGCTCGGCAGCAGCGACATCTGGTGCGGCGTCAACGCGGTCGACTACTCCGGTTATCCCGACTGCCGGCCGGCCTTCATCGAGGCGTTCGAGCGCCTGGCCAATGTCGCCACCAAGGCCGGCGTGGAAGGCGCCGGCATCCGCATCCACGCGCCATTGATGCGCATGGGCAAGGCGGATATCGCCCGCGAGGGCCAGCGGCTCGGCGTGGATTTTTCGGCAACCGTGAGTTGCTACCAGGCGGACGATCACGGCCGCGCCTGCGGCCACTGCGACGCCTGCCGCCTGCGCGCGCAGGGTTTTCGCGACGCGGGGATGGCCGATCCGACGCGCTACGCCTGACGGTCCGTCAACTTGTGTGGTTGTCGCGCAGCCCGTAAACTTGCCGGCTGGAGTTTTGCGAAGGGTCGTTAGCTCAGTTGGTAGAGCAGTAGACTTTTAATCTATTGGTCCCGGGTTCGAATCCCGGACGACCCACCAGCATTCGACCGCGCGGCCGCAAGCCGTGCGGTTTTTTTTCGGCGGTCGGACTCAGGGCCCCGCTGCCGTCAGCCGCCATGACGGTCGTCCTCGCGGCAGTGCCGGCTGATGCGTTCGATCAGCAGTGGCAGCAGGGCCAGCAGGGCCATCGCGCCCAGCGGCAGCAGGACTTCGCGGTGCATGAAGGTGCCCACGCCCAGGCGGTCGCTCTGGCTCATGGCGTCGCCGAGACCGGCGCCGATCCAGGTTTCGAAGATCAGGGTGATGGTGCCACCCAGCCAGGTGGCGCCCAGGAACAGCCACAGCGGGCAGCGCAACCAGGCCAGCGCCACGGTGATCCCGCCGAAGGGCAGCATCGGGATGAAGCGCAGGAACAGCGTGTAGCTGACCGGGTGGCACTCGAAGCCGTGGTGCAGTTTCGTCACCATCGGCGGCGGTTGCCGGCTGCCGGCGCCGAAGGCATACCGGCTGGCGAGGTACAGGATCAGCGAGCCCAGGGTCAGCCCGATCGACGAGCACAGGGTGGCGTCGATCACGCCGAAGGCGAAGCCGCCGGCAATGATGATGACGATGGTGCCTGGAATGCCGGTGGATACCGCCAGGGTGAGCAGGCCGATGTAGGCCACGCGCAGCATCCAGGGATGCGCGGCGATGTGCGCGCGCAACTCCACCTGGTGGCTCAACAGCTGCTGCGGGCTCAGCTTGTCGAGCGAGCCGGAGGCAAACAGGAGCAGCCCCGCCAGCAACAGCAGGACCAGCGGCAGCGCGGCGCGCCAGCGGCTCAATAGCAGCTGCCGGTGGCGCCGAAGTCCGCCAGCACGCGGCGGGCCCGTTCGCGCAGGATGTCGCGCTCGACGGCGATGTGGCGGCGAGCGAGCTCGCCGACCCAGTCGGCGGGCAGCGGGCCTTCGTCGAATTCGGTGAGCTGTTCGACATCCTCGGCGCGTGCGCCGATCAGCAGCTGGTCGAGACCGGCCCATACGCTGGCGCCATAGCATTGGCAGCAGGGCTGCGAGCTGGTCGCGAGCACGTAGCGGCGGCCGTCCTCGTTGAGGCGGTGACGACCGAGCCGCTGCTGCGCGATCGTCAGGGCCATGATTTCGGCATGCGCCACCGAGCATGACTGCGGCACCACGCGGTTGACGCCGACGGCAATCAGCCGGCCGCTGTCGTCGTCGAATACGGCGGCGCCGAACGGACCGCCACCGGCGCGATCGACGTTCTGCCGCGACAACTCGATCGCCAGCGCGACACGCGCCTCGTTGTCGACGTAGCGCCTGCCCTCGTCGGCAACGTCGCCGATCCATGGCGGCAGGGTGAGGTGGATCTGCAGCGGCAGCATGTGCGGGCTCCGTCGGCGGCCGGCGGCTACTGGCCGGCCTGCCTGGCCCAGATGTCGCGCAGGGTCACCGTGCGGTTGAACACCGGCGCGTCGGGACGGTGGTCGAACCGGTCGGCGACAAAATAGCCCAGCCGCTCGAACTGGAAACGCTGCTCCGGTTGCGCCTGCGCCGCCGCCGGTTCGAGCCAGCCCTGCACGACGCGCTTGGCCCCGGGGTTGATGTGCTCGAGCCAGCTCTTGCCATCCTCCTCGCCGTCCGGTGCCGGCACGTCGAACTGGCGATCGTACAGGCGCACTTCGGCAGCCACCGCGTGCCCCGCGCTGACCCAGTGGATGGTGCTCTTCACCTTGCGGTCGGCGCCGGGCAGGCCGTGGCGGCTGTCCGGATCGAGCGTGCAATGCAGTTCCACCAGCTTGCCCTCGCCATCCTTGATCATCCGTTCGCACCTGATGATGCCCACGCCGCGCAGGCGCACCTCGCCGTCGGGCTTCAGCCGATGGAAGCCCTTGGGCGGCACTTCGGCGAAATCCTCGCGTTCGATCCAGACTTCGCGCGAGAAAGGCAGCTCGCGCGTGCCGAAGCTTTCGTCCTTCGGATGGTTGGGAAAGCTCAGCATCTCCTCGTGGCCGTGCGGCACATTGGTCAGCACCAGCTTGAGCGGATCCAGCACCGCCATGCGGCGCGCCGAGGTCGCGTCGAGGTCTTCGCGGATGCAGCCTTCCAGCACCGCGTAGTCGATCACGCTGTTCTGCTTGCTCACGCCGACACGGTCGACCAGCAGGCGCAGCCCGGCCGGGGTGAAGCCGCGGCGGCGCAGGCCGCGCAGCGTATTCATGCGCGGATCGTCCCAGCCGTCCACATGGCCTTCGCTCACCAGTTGCGCCAGTTTGCGCTTGCTGGTGATGCAGTAGCTGAGGTTGAGGCGCGAGAACTCGATCTGGCGTGGCTTGGCCGGCTCGGTGTGCAAGCCGGCCTCGACCAGGCCCTGCCACAGCTGCGGATGGCCGGGCAGGTCGACTTTGTCGACGAACCAGTCGTACAGCGGTCGGTGATCCTCGAATTCCAGCGTGCACAGCGAATGGGTGATTCCCTCCAGCGCGTCGGACAGGCAGTGCGCATAGTCGTACATCGGGTAGATCGGCCAGGCGTCGCCGGTGTTCTGGTGGGTGACCTTGCGGATGCGATAGATCGCCGGGTCGCGCAGGTTGATGTTGCCGGAGGCCATGTCGATCCTGGCGCGCAGGGTCTTGCTGCCATCGGCGAATTCGCCGGCGCGCATGCGGACGAACAGGTCCAGGTTCTCCGCGACCGTGCGTTCGCGAAAGGGCGAGTTGCGCCCCGGTTCGGTCAGCGTGCCGCGGTAGGCGCGCATCTGCTCGGCGTCCAGGTCGTCGACATAGGCGACGCCGTCCTTGATCAGCTTGATCGCACTACGGTAGAACACCTCGAAATAATCCGAGGCGTGGCGCAGCGCGTGCCACTCGAAACCGAGCCAGCGCACGTCCTCCTTGATGCCCTCGACGAACTCGGGGTCCTCCTTGCCCGGGTTGGTGTCGTCCAGCCGCAGGTTGCACCAGCCGCCGAATTCCCGCGCGATGCCGAAGCTGAGGCAAATCGCCTTGGCATGGCCGATATGCAGATAGCCATTGGGCTCGGGCGGAAAACGCGTATGCACCACCGCGTGCCGGCCCTGCGCCAGGTCGTCGCGCACGATCTGCCGAATGAAATCCTGGGGTTGACTCGCCGCGGCCGCCGGAGAGGTTGCAACAGCGGAATTTTCGGTCGGCATCGGGCAGGACTCGCGGACGTTGGCGGGACCGCCAAGTTTACTCTGTCATGGCCTTGCGGCGCAGCGCGGCGGCCGCGACGGGCTTGTCCCGGCGGTCGGGGAGCGCTAGCTTGCGTCCATGCACATCATCTATCGCGCCGAAAACCTGTTCGATGCCCATCTGGTCAAGGACGCGCTGGAGGCGGCGGACATTCCGGCCTTCATCGCCGGCGAATACCTCACTGGCGCCGTGGGCCAGTTGCCGGCGATGGACTACATCGCCGTGATGGTTCCCGCATCGAGCCGTCCGGTGGCGCAAGGCGTCGTCGCGGAGGTCGAGGCGCAACTGGCCGAAGCCAGGCAGGCGATCGACGGGGTCGGCGACTTGCCCGATGGCCCGCTTGCCGCCGGTTGCTGATCGGACTGGACTCCTCACCCATGCAGGAACTGGCGGCGCTGGTGCGCGCGATCCCCGACTTCCCCCGCCCCGGCGTCCTGTTTCGGGACGTGACGCCGCTGCTCGCCCGTGCCGCCGCCTTCGCCCGCTGCATCGACGCACTGGCCGAGCCGTGGCACGGCGGCGGCGTGCAGGCGGTGGCCGGCATCGAGGCGCGGGGTTTCATTTTCGGCGCGGCGCTGGCGCAGAAGCTGCAGGCCGGCTTCGTACCGCTGCGCAAGCCGGGCAAGCTGCCGCCGCCGGTGCTGGGCGCCGACTACCAGCTGGAATACGGCGCCGACCGGCTGGAGGCGCAGCGCGACGCCTTCCGGCATGGCGAGCGGGTGCTGCTGGTCGATGACGTGCTGGCCACCGGCGGCACGCTGGCGGCGGCCGCGGCGCTGGTGGGGATGGCCGGCGCCGAGCTGGTCGGCGCCGCGGTGGTGATCGAGCTGGCGGCCCTGCACGGGCGCCGGCGCTGGCCGGTCGACAAGCCGTTGCATGGGCTGTTGCGCTACTGAATGTGATGGCGGGCGGCGAGCGGCGCCGGACGGCTGTGCCAGAATGACGGCTTGCCGCGCGCACGGCGCGCCGACTGGACGATCGAGGCTGTCGATGTTGAAGAACGTGGTGCTGCTGTGTCTCCTGGGCCTGTGTGGCAACGCCGTCGCGGCGGAGGCGGCCGTGGCGCCTTCGGCCGGTCCGGCGGTCACGCCCGCCGCGGTGCAGATGGTGCAGAAGGCGATCCACAGGCTGGCGGCGAATGTCGATGTCGATTCGATCCGGCCGGCGCCGATGCCGGGCTTCTATCAGGTGATTGCCGCTGGCCAGATGGTGTATGTCAGCACCGATGGCAAGTACATGATGCATGGCGACCTGGTCGACCTGGGCCGGCGCGAGAACCTCAGCGACGCCGCCTGGGCGGCGTTCCGCAAGGACGAGCTGGCCAAGGTGCCGGTTTCGCAGCGGATCGTGTTCGCCCCGGCCCGGCCGAAGTACACGGTGACCGTGTTCACCGATGTGAGCTGCGGCTTCTGCCGGGCATTGCACGCGCACATGGCGGCCTTCAACAAGGCTGGCATCGCGGTGGAATACCTCGCCTGGCCGCGCGAGGGCGTGCTGACCACGGCGGGCCGGCCCACGCCGACCTACGCCGAGATGGTGTCGGTCTGGTGCGCCAAGGATCGCAAGGCCGCCTTTACCGCAGCCGAGCAGGGGCAGGCACCGGCCGCCGCGAGCTGCGTCAACCCGGTCAAGGACCAGTACGAGCTGGGTCTCAAGCTGGGCGTCAACGGCACGCCGACCATCTACGGCGCCGATGGCCGGGTGCTGGGCGGTTTCGTCACCCCGGAGCAACTGCTGAAGGCGCTTGAGGAAGGCCGCTGAGGCATTTCGCGGCCCGCTTTGCCGGGGCGCTTATGCCGTATTGCAGCATCGGTTAGAATAGGCGTTTCCCTCGCAAAGCGCCGTTCCCCGCATGATCGCACTCGACGGGCAGAGCGCCCTCTCGCCGTTCCGCCTCGAACGCCTCAATGCCCGCCTGGATGCCCTGCATCGTGGTGTGCGGGTGCAGGCTTCCTGGTTTGTCTATTTCGTCGACGCCGACGTGGCGCCCGAGGGCGCCCTGCGCCAACGGCTGCTTGCCGTGCTGGAGGCGAAGGACGCCGCGCCGGAGCCGGCCACCCTGTGGGTGGTGCCGCGGCTGGGCACGATCTCGCCGTGGTCGAGCAAGGCGACCGATATCCTGCATGGCGCGGGCTTCGACCTGCGCCGGGTGGAGCGCGGCCTGGCCTGGCAGGTGCTGGGCCTGCCGCCGCCGGAAGCGCCGGACCATGCCGCGATCATGGCCGTGCTGCATGACGCGATGACGCAGTCGGTGCTCGCCCGCATCGGCGACGCGCAGGGCCTGTTCCTGGCCGGATCGCCTGGCGACCTGGTCCACGTGAGGCTCGGTTCCGAGCCGCAACAGGCGCTGGACGAAGCCAACCGGCGGCTGGGCCTGGCCCTGGCCGAAGACGAGATCGACTACCTGGCGGCACGCTATACCGAACTTGGCCGCGATCCGACGGACGCCGAGCTGTTCATGTTCGCCCAGGCCAATTCCGAGCACTGCCGGCACAAGGTGTTCAATGCCAGTTGGACGGTGGATGGCGTCGAACAGGACAAGAGCCTGTTCGGCATGATCAAGCACACCCACCAGACCTCGCCGGCGCATACGCTGTCGGCGTATTCGGACAATGCGGCGGTGATCGAGGGCAGTGTCGGCAAGCGTTTCTTCGCCGATCCGGCCGACCGCGTCTGGCGCGGCCACGAGGAGCGCATCGATTTCGCGATCAAGGTCGAGACGCACAACCATCCCACCGCGATCGCGCCATGGCCCGGTGCCGCCACCGGTGCCGGTGGCGAGATCCGCGACGAGGGCGCCACCGGTCGCGGCGGCAAGCCGAAGGCCGGCCTCACCGGTTTCTCGGTGTCGGACCTGCGCATTCCCGGCCACCCGCAGCCGTGGGAAGTGGAGCGTCCGCTGCCGCCGCGGATGGCCACCGCCTTCGAGATCATGCGCGATGCCCCGCTGGGCGCCGCGGCGTTCAACAACGAGTTCGGGCGGCCCTGCCTGGGCGGCTATTTCCGTACCTATGAGAGCGAGTTGTCGGGACAGGTCGGTTTCCGGCGCGGCTACGACAAGCCGATCATGCTGGCCGGTGGCCTGGCCAACCTGCGCGCCGGGCATGTGCTGAAGCATGCCGTGCAGCCGGGCAACAAGGTGATCGTGCTCGGCGGCCCGGCCATGCTGATCGGCCTGGGCGGCGGCGCCGCCTCCTCGGTCACCTCCGGCGCGTCCAGCGCCGAGCTGGATTTCGCCTCGGTGCAGCGCGACAACGCCGAGATGGAGCGCCGCTGCCAGGAGGTGATCGATGCCTGCTGCGCGCTCGGCGACGCCAATCCGATCGTCAGCGTGCACGACGTCGGCGCCGGCGGCCTGTCCAACGCGATCCCCGAGCTGCTCAACGATGCCGGCGTGGGCGGCATCGTCGACCTGTCGAAGATCCCCTGCGACGACCCGTCGCTGTCGCCGATGCAGGTGTGGAGCAACGAGTCGCAGGAGCGCTACGTGCTCGCCATCGCCCCGGAGAACCTGGCCGGGTTCGAGGCGATGTGCCAGCGCGAGCGCTGCCCGTATGCGGTGGTCGGCGACGCCACGGTCGAGCGCCGCTTGCTGGTGACGCGTGCGGTTGTTGCTCCTGCCGAATCCCGCGAAGTCGTCATCGACCTGCCGATGGACGTGCTGTTCGGCAAGCCGCCACGGATGCACCGCGACGCCGCGCGGGTCAAGCCGCGCATCGACCTGGTGCCGGACCTGTCCGGCATCGGCATGGACGAGGCGCTGCTGCGCGTGCTGCGCCTGCCCACCGTCGGCAGCAAGAGCTTCCTGATCACCATTGGCGACCGTACCGTCGGCGGCCTCAACCATCGCGATCCGATGGTCGGCCCGTGGCAGGTACCGGTGGCCGACTGCGCGGTGACCATCGCCGACTTCGAGGGCTATGCCGGCGAGGCGATGGCGATGGCCGAGCGTGCGCCGGTGGCCCTGCTCGGCAGCGCCGACGCGGCGCGCCTGGCCGTGGGCGAAGCGATCACCAACCTGGCCGCCGCGCCGATCGCCAGCCTCGGCGAGATCAGGTTGTCGGCCAACTGGATGGCGGCGGTCAATCATCCGGGTGAGGACGCAGCGCTGTTCGACGCCGTGCAGGCGATCGGCATGGAGCTGTGCCCGCAGCTGGAGATCTCGATCCCGGTCGGCAAGGATTCCTTGTCGATGCAGACCGAATGGCACGACGGCGGGATTTCGCAGCGGACCGTTTCGCCGGTATCGCTGGTGATCACCGGCTTCGCGCGGGTCGCCGACGTGCGGCGCACGCTGACGCCGCAGCTCAGGCTCGACCGCGGCAACTCCGACCTGTGGCTGATCGACCTGGGCGGCGGCCGCGACCGCCTCGGCGGCAGCGCGCTGACCCAGGTGTTCAACCGCGGCGGCGGGGTGCCGCCGAACCTGGAAGACGCCAAGCGGCTCAAGGCGATGTTCGAGCTGGTGCAGGAGGCCAATGCCGGCGGCCTGCTGCTGGCCTATCACGACCGCTCCGATGGCGGCGTCATCGTCACCCTGCTGGAAATGGCGTTCGCCGGCCACTGCGGGCTGGAGATCCGCCTCGATGGCTGGGCCGAGGCGACCTTGCGCGCGCTGTTCAACGAGGAACTGGGCGCGGTGCTGCAGGTAGCCGAGGCCAACCGCGAGACGTTCGAGGCGCTGCTGGTCAAGCATGGCCTGGCCGGCACCTCCCATCGCATCGGCCGGCCCAAGGAGAAACTGGGTATCAAGCTGTTCCACGGCGACGACACCTTGTTCAAGTGGAACTGGGTCCAGTTGTTCAAGGCGTGGAACGAGACCAGCCACGCCATGCAGCGCCTGCGCGACAACCCGCTCGCGGCGGACGCGGAACTGCAATGGCGGCTGGACGACGCCGACCCCGGCATCACGCCGAAACTCGGCTTCGACCCGGCCGACGACGTCGCCGCCGGCTACATCCGTGCCGGCAACAGCCGCGACCTGCGCCCGCGGGTGGCGATCCTGCGCGAGCAGGGCGTCAACGGCGAGGTGGAAATGTCGGCCGCGTTCAGCCGCGCCGGCTTCGAGGCCGTCGACGTGCACATGTCCGATCTGGCCAGTGGCCGGATCAAGCTGGCCGACTTCCGCGGCCTCGCCGCCTGCGGCGGCTTCTCCTACGGCGACGTGCTCGGCGCGGGGCGCGGCTGGGCCACGTCGATCCTGTACAACGACATGTTGCGCGAGCAGTTCGCCGCGTTTTTCGCCGACGACAGCAAGTTCGCACTGGGCGTGTGCAACGGTTGCCAGATGCTCGCCCAGCTGAAGGACATCATCCCCGGCGCCGAGCATTGGCCGAAATTCCTGCGCAACGCCTCCGAGCAGTACGAGTCGCGCCTGGTCACGCTGGAGGTCCTCGACTCGCCCAGCATCCTGTTCAAGGGCATGGCCGGGTCGCGGATACCGGTGGCGGTGGCGCATGGCGAAGGCCGGGTCAGCTTTCCGCCGGCGTGCAGCCCGGCCAAGTCCCATGCCGCGGTGCGCTTTGTCGACAACCGCGGCAAGCCGACGGAAAACTTCCCGCTCAATACCAACGGCTCGCCCGGCGGCCTGGCCGGCTTCACCGCCGCCGATGGCCGCGTGACGATCATGATGCCGCACCCCGAGCGGGTGTTCCGCAGCGTGCAGTTGAGCTGGCATCCCCAGACCTGGGGTGAGGATTCGCCGTGGATGCGCATGTTCCGCAATGCCCGCGTATGGTGCGGCTGAGCCCGCGCCCCGTCAGCCGGCGCTGAACGATGGCTCGGCGCGGGCCGGGTGGGCAGGCGTTGCTGCCAGCGCTGGCATGGCTGGTGCTGCTGGCGCTGCTGCCATGGTGGCTCGGTCTGCCGCTGCTGCTGGCCCTGGCCGCGGCCTTGCTGACCGTGCGGCCGCGGCTGGAGCTCGGCGGCTATGCGGGCCTGATCCGGCGGGCGCTGCGCTGGGGCCTGGCCGGATGCGTGCTCGCCTCGCTGCGTGCGCTTGGCGACGATGCGGCGGGGCTGCTGTTCGCGCTGCTCGGCGCCCTGATCGGCTGTACCTTGCTGATCGCCCTGGAATCCTGGCTGGATCGCGGCCGCCATCCCGCGCCGGCGTTCTCCGATCCCGCGGCAGCGGAGCCATGGCACGAGCTGGCGCAGGCCCCGATCGGGCCGGCCGTGAAGATCATCGAACTGCAGCCGCCGCACTGGTGGCCGGCGGCAGGGCCGCTGGATGATCCCTGCGGCGGCGCCGTCAGCTGTCGGGACGGGAGTTGCTGCTTCGCCACCGGCGAACGGATCGACCAGGTCGGCGCGCAGGTCGCCTTCAGCGCCGACGGCCACTGGTTCGCCGCGCAGATGATCGATCAGAAGGGCGTGATCCTGTGGGACCGCGTGCGCAATCGCCAGCATCGCCTGCGAGGCCGGCAGCTGGCCGGTTGGTACCAGGACCGGCCCTGGCTCAGCCGCGACGATGGCGACATGCCGCTGGCACTGTCCGCGGTGCTTGGGCACGACGACGAAGCATGAGCGGCCGTCGCGGGCCCACCGATGCGACTTTCGTGCAGGAATTTCGCCATTGACGGTTTTCCCGGCGCGGCTCTCCGCGCATACTTGCGCGGTGGACACTCCAGATTCCCATCGCTCGCCATTTTCGGTGGCGCTCAGCGTCATTGTGGTGTCTGCCGACAGCGGACCGGCACTGCGCGCATGCGTGGGCGAGGTGCTCTCCAGCGCGCAGTCGCTCGAGCTCATCCTGGTCGACAACGCCTCCCGCGACGGCGTGCCGCAGGCGATCGCGCGGGCGCACGAGCACGACATCCGGCTCAAGGTGCTCTACAACCATCACAACCTCGGTTTCGGTCCGGCGGTGAACCTGGCCGCCAGGCAGGCGCATGGTCAGGCGCTGCTGGTGCTCAACCCCGATTGCCTGCTGGGCGATCAGGACTTGCGTCGCCTGCTCGACCTGCTCGCCGAGCGGCCGCGGGCGGGACTGGTCGGCGCGGTGGTGTGCGACGCCCGGGGCCATGTCGACCCGGCATCGCGGCGGCGCGACCCGCTGCTGAAGCGTTCGCTCAACAGCATGTTCGGCCGCGCCGGCGAGACGGTCAACGTCGGCGGCGACATTCCCGCCCAGGTGATCGAGGTCGAGGCGGTGTCGGGTGCCGTGATGTTGATGCCGCGTTCGCTGTTCATGCACCTCGGCGGCTTCGACGAGAACTATTTCCTGCACTGCGAGGATCTGGACCTGTGCCGGCGCGTGCGCGACAGCGGCTACCAGGTGCTGCTGGCGGGCGATGTGCGCGTGCTGCACGGCAAGGGCAGCTCCAGCCGGCATCGGCCGGTGTTCGTCAGCCGGCACAAGCATCGCGGCATGTGGCGCTGGTTCAAGAACTACGATCCGGCCGCGGCCAACCCGCTGCTCGCCGCCGTCGTCTGGCTGGGCATATGGGGCCATTTCCTGCTGAAGATTCCCGGCCAGTTGCTGGGCAAGGCAAGGAGCGGGTGAAGCGCAGCGAAAAATAGGGCGGGCAAGGCCGTCCCGCCGCGTCGTCGGCTGTTCCCACCCCTCACTCCTCTTCACTCACTTGCGACGTCATGAAGCCACGCACCACCACCACCCTCGCCACCCTCGGCCTGCTGGCGCTGACCGCGGTGTGGGGCTCGACCTTCGTGCTGATCAAGAACGTGCTCGGGCGCATGCCGGTGGCGGATTTCCTCGCCGTGCGCTTCGTGATCGCCGCGGTGGTGATGCTGGCCCTGTTCGCGCGGCCGGTATGGCGGATGAGCCGCCAGCAGGTTCTGCGCGGCCTGCTGCTCGGCGCGACCTATGGTGCCGGGCAGCTGCTGCAGACCTGGGGGCTGGCCAGGATCGCGCCCAGCGTGAGCGGCTTCGTCACCGGCATGTACGTGGTGTTCACGCCGCTGCTGGCGCTGCTGCTGCTGCGCCAGCGGATGTCCGGCGTGGTCTGGCTGGCGGTGCTGCTGTCCACCGCCGGCCTGGCACTGTTGTCGCTCAACGGCGTGTCGGTCGACCTGGGCGTATGGCTGACCCTGGCCTCGGCCGCGCTGTATGCGCTGCATATCGTCGGCCTCGGCCAGTGGTCGCGGCAGGGCGAGGCCTTCGGCATGTCGGCGGTGCAGATGGTGGCGATCGCGCTGGTGTGCCTGCTGGCGACCTTGCCGCACGGGCCGCTGCTGCCGCCCGACCACCAGGCCTGGTTCGCGGTGCTGTACATGGCCCTGGTCGCCGGTGCCGGCGCCATGCTGGTGCAGACCTGGGCACAGTCGCATCTGCCGGCCACGCGCGCGGCGATCGTGATGACCACCGAGCCGGTGTTCGCTGCCGCCTTCGCGGTGGCGCTGGGCAGCGACGTGCTGAGCTGGCGCATGGTGCTCGGTGGCGGGCTGATCCTGGCCGCGATGTACCTGGTCGAGCTGCTGCCGCCGCGAGGCGTGGCCGTGACGCTGCCGCCTGAAGCGGTGCATCACGAGGTGTGAAAGGCGTTTGCCGGTGTGCGGTCGCCGCGCGGCGAACCGCTGGCCGCGTCGGTCCGTTCAGCGCGAGTCCTGCGGCTGCCGCGCGATGCGCACCAGGTAGACGATGATCGCCACGTTGCCCGCCAGCATGAGGAACTTGAGCCAGCTGAAGTGGTGCAGCGTTTCGTACAGCTCAATCGGGATCAGCGAGCCGGTGGCGATCACGGTGAACCACTCGGCCCAGTGCTTGCCCAGCCACAGGCCGATGCCTTCGACCGCGAACAGCAGCGCGTAGCCGAGCGTCACCAGGCCGATCGCGACGAACTTGCTCGGCCCGAAATCCACCAGCATCGACACCAGGTTCCAGCGCAGCGCGTTGCTGCCGGTCAGATCCAGGTGTTCGAGCCAGTGCACCAGCTGCTCGAAGTTCTGCTGCTGGTCGAGGTGGAAGGCGGCCAGGGCCAGCAACAGCAGGCAGGCGGTCTTCACCATCTCGTACATGGCGATGACGCGCAGGCCGGGATGGCGTTGCAGCGGCGTCGCTGGCGGCGCGCTGGCGATGGGGTCGGGCTCGGACATGGGCGATGACTGCACGGACAAGCCTGCTATTGTCGCCGATGCGGGCGGTACGGTCAGTGCGTGGACGTACGGTGCGGACGCCGCTGGCGGGCTGGCGTTCAGCAGCAGCGCCCGCCGCCGCCCTTGTAGCGCGCCGCCTGCCGTTCGCGGAAGAACGCCTCGTAGCTGGGCACCTCGCGCTCGGGGTGGTGCGTGCGCAGGTGCTGCACGTAGACGTCGTAATCGGGCACGCCGCAGCTCAGGCGGGCGGTTTGTACCGCCCGCTTCCAGCCGGTCCGGAGCTTGTCAGAAAGCGGCGTGGTCATCGTCGTTGCCCTCAGCCCGGGACGCTGCCCAGCGCCACATACGGCTCTTCATGAGCGGTCGGGGAAACGCTGCGCCACGCCTGCAGCAGCGCCCGCAGCGCGAACATGGCCATCACCACGACCAGCAGCATGAACAGGCCGGTCAGCGCCATGTCGACGTAGTTGTTGGTGGCGATGCGCTGCATCTCCGCCATGTTCTTGGCCGGGGCCAGCAGTTTGCCGGCAGCCAACCCCTGCGCGTACTTCTGCGCCGCGCCGGTGAAGCTGATCGGGCCGGACAGCTTCTCCCAGCCGGCGGTGAGGGTGCAGATGATCAGCCACAACGCCGGGATCCCCGGCACCAGCACGTAGCGCTGGCGCTTGAGCTTGACCACCACCACCGTGGCCAGCATCAGCGCGATCGCCGCCAGCATCTGGTTGGCGATGCCGAACAGCGGCCACAGCGTGTTGATGCCGCCCAGCGGGTCGACCGCGCCCTGGTACAGGAAGTAGCCCCACAGGCTCACGCAGATCGCGGTGGCGAGCAGGTTGCTGACCCACGAGTCGGTGCGCTCCCATGGCTTGTGGACGAGGCCGACGATCTCCTGGATCATGAAGCGGCCCACGCGGGTGCCGGCGTCCACCGTGGTCAGGATGAACAACGCCTCGAACAGGATCGCGTAGTGGTACCAGAACGCCATCATGCCTTCGCCGGGGATGATGCTCTGCAGGATCCGCGCCATGCCCACGGCCAGTGTCGGCGCACCGCCGGCGCGGCTGAGGATGCTGTTTTCGCCGATGTCCTTGGCCGTCTGCAGCAATTGGTCCGGGGTGACCACGAAGCCCCACTGGCTGATCGTGGTGGCGGCCTGCTGCGCCGTCGTGCCGATCAGGGCGCTGGGCGAGTTCATCGCGAAGTACACGCCCGGATGCAGCGAGGCGGCGGCGACCAGCGCCATGATCGCCACGAAGGCCTCCATCAGCATGCCGCCGTAGCCGACCAGCAGCGCCGAGCGCTCGTTGTCCAGCAGCTTCGGCGTCGTGCCGGAGGCGATGATCGAATGCCAGCCGGAGACGGCGCCACAGGCGATGGTGATGAACAGGAACGGGAACAGGCCACCCTGGAACACCGGGCCGGTACCGTCGATGAAGCGGGTGATGGCGGGCAACTGCAGCGTCGGCGCGGCCAGGAAGATGCCCAGCGCCAGCAGCGCGATCGTGCCGATCTTCAGGAACGTGGAAAGGTAGTCGCGCGGCGCCAGCAGCAGCCAGACCGGCAGGATCGAGGCGCAGGAGCCGTACACGATCAGCAGCCAGGCCAGCGCGCTCGGGCCGAAGTTGAACATCGGTCCCCAGGTGGGCGAGGCGGCGACCCGTGCGCCCAGCCAGATCGAGCCGAGCAGCAGCAGCACGCCGATGATCGAGACTTCAAGGATGCGCCCGGGGCGGATCCAGCGCATGTAGACGCCCATCAGCAGCGCGGTGGGGATGGTGCAGGCCACCGTGAACGTGCCCCAGGGGCTGTGCGTGAGCGCCTTGACCACCACCAGCGCCAGCACCGCCAGCACGATCATCATCAGCACCAGCACGCCGAACATCGCCACCATGCCGGCCTGCGGTCCCAGCTCTTCGCGCAGCATGTTGCCGAGCGAGCGGCCGCCGCGGCGCAGCGAGATGCCGAGTATCATGAAATCCTGCACGGCGCCGGCAAATACCACGCCGAACAGTATCCACAGCGTACCGGGCAGGTAGCCCATCTGCGCCGCCAGCACCGGGCCGACCAGCGGGCCGGCGCCGGCGATCGCGGCAAAATGATGGCCGAACACCACCCACTTGTCGGTCGGCACGTAGTCGAGGCCGTCGTTGCGCAGCACCGCGGGCGTGGCGCGGCTGGCGTCCATCTGCAGCACCCGGCTGTTGATGAACTTGCCGTAGAAACGGTAGCCGATCGCGAACACCGCCATCGACGCGGCGACCAGCCAGATCGCATTGATCGGCTCGCCGCGCCTGAGAGAAACCACGCCGAGACAGAAGGCGCCGACGATGGAGACGGCGGCCCACAGGATCTTGCTGGCCGGGCCTGAGTTCGGGATGGCTGCTTGCATCGCTGGCTTCTCCTGGGCAATGCCCCAAGCGTCGTTCGATGGGCGCCGGGGGTCAATGCCGAATGCGCTTCAATCGTATTAGCCATTGGTCGAATAAGCCTGCACCGGCGGTCCGGTTTCGAGGGATAGAATGATGTGTCCGTCGACCATCAAAGGAGTTCGCCATGCGTATCCGGATTCATAGCGTTGCCCTGGGCGTTGCCCTGGCCGTGATCGCGCTGCCCGCCGCGGCAGCCGGCTCCAGCCAGCTCAAGGACCTGCTGAACAAGGTCAGGCAGTCGACGCAAGGCCCCACCGCTTCGTCGCTGGGCAGCAACCTGCCGGGCAGCGACATCGCCGCCGGATTGAAGGAGGCGCTGGCCAAGGGCACCACCAACGCCATCGACAGCCTCGGCCGCGACGGCGGCTTCTGGAACAACGCCAAGGTCCGCATCCCGCTGCCGGGTAAGCTCGAACAGGCCGCCAAGCTGGCGCGCGAGCTGGGGCAGGGGGCGAAAGTGGATGCGTTCGAACTGAGCATGAACCGCGCCGCGGAGAAGGCGGTGCCGCAGGTGGCGCAGATCTTCGGCGACGCGATCCGCAAGATGAGCCTCAGCGACGCGCGCGGCATCCTCACCGGTGGCAACCACGCGGCCACCGACTATTTCCGGCGGGTGGCCGGCGCGGCGCTGACCGCACGCATCCATCCGATCGTGGCCAAGGCCACCGACAGCGTCGGCGTGACGCAGAACTACAAGGCGTTCACCTCCGGCGGCAGCGGCGGTGCGCTGGGTGGCCTGCTGGGCAAGTTCGGCGGCGGCAAGTCCGGCAACGGCGGCAACGCGCTGAACCTGGACGACTACGTGACGGCGAAGACGCTGGATGGCCTGTTCACCGAAATCGGCGACCAGGAGCAGTCGATCCGCACCAATCCCGCCGCCCGCACCACCGACCTGTTGAAGAAAGTGTTCGGCGGCGGCTGAGCGGGCCGCATCCCGGCGAAACCATCCGCCATGCGACGGTAGGAGCGCACCCTGTGCGCGATGCTCTTCGCTTTGACCGATACATCAGAGCATCGCGCACAGGGTGCGCTCCGGGCGTTCACGCGTCAGCACGCCGGCATGACGCCGTTCCGGCTAGAGTCGCCACTCTCGACGAGCCAACGACGAGGTTCCCGATGATTCACGAGATCCTGAAAATGGGCGACCCACGCCTGTTGCGCGTGGCACCGCTGGTGCCCGACGCGATGCTCGGCAGCACCGAGCTCGACACGCTGATCGCCGACATGTTCGAGACCATGCATGCCGCCGGTGGCGTCGGCCTGGCCGCGCCCCAGATAGGGGTCGACCTGCAGCTGGTGATTTTCGGCGTCGGCCACTCCGAGCGCTATCCCGACGCGCCGGAGGTGCCGCAGACAATCCTGCTCAACCCGGTGGTCACCCCGCTGTCGCATGACATGGAAGACGGCTGGGAAGGCTGCCTGTCGGTGCCGGGCCTGCGTGGCGTGGTCAGCCGCTACAGCCTGATTCGCTACGAGGGCGTCGACCCGCGCGGCCAGCGGATCGAGCGCACGGCCGAGGGTTTCCATGCGCGCGTGGTGCAGCACGAGTGCGATCACCTGATCGGCCGGCTGTACCCGTCGCGGATCGTCGACTTCAGCCAGTTCGGCTATACCGACGTGCTTTTTCCTGGACGGGAACCGGGAGACGACTGAGGCATGCCTTTCGGCAAGAAAGCGCCGTGGTCGGTCGAGCCACGGCAAGGCCGGCCCGCGCTTCGGCTTTCGACGCGATCCGCACCACGACCTTCGTCAACAGCGAGCGAACCCTGGGTGGCGTAAGCTGAAGCAGGGCCGATCGCTGCCCGGGAGATGTCCGGTGAAGAAAGAAGACGAAACACACATGCATATCGTGTCCGCCGACATCAGCTCGGAGTCGCTGACCGGCATGGTGATTTTCCGTCCCCACTGTGTCTCGCGTGCAGGGCGCAAGCTGCCGGAAACCAGCGTAACGGGAAGCTGGTACGCCCTGCGTCCGGCCGAGGTACGCAGTTTCGCGCGGGCGCTGCTCGACGCCGCCGACGCGCTGGATCTGAAGGCGAAAATGTTGCAGGCGGCCAAGTCCAGCGGAACCTGAAGCCGCGTCCCGCCACAAGCAGCCTTCACGACGGCGGCGCTGGCTGCATGTCCAAGGCGGCGGTCATGCGCGGCGCGGTATTCGGGAAGAGTGTCGTGCCATGTCACAGCTACGGCGGGAACACGGCCTGGTCCGGGGAATGCCCCCACGAGCGTAGCGTGCAGCTATGGCTGATCGAACCGGGCAAGCCGAACCAGAACGCCTGCATCGAATCGTTCAACGGTCGCCAGTTCGATGAGTGCCTCAACGAAAACTGGTTTCCCAGCCTGCTGCAAGCCCGCACCGAGACCGAACGCTGGCGCCGGGAGCGATATTCATCGGTTACGAAGCGAAACGCTGGACGGCGGGGCTGTCGGGTGTGACGGGGCGTCAGGAGTTGACAACCGCAAAACCATTTTATAAATTGGTTTTGCGGTATTTCCCCTGACCCGGAGAAAGAGCATGCCAACCATCACAATCTCAGATGCCCTCTACAAGGAGCTGCAGGCGCTTGCAGGTGGGGCATTCGTAACAACGGTGCCTGAGGTAATCGAGCAGCTTTTGGAAGCTTGGAAGAGAAAGGAGGGGCGTAGCGCTGCAGAAAAGAACACCGGACATACAGAGTCATCGGAACCTCACAGGCTTAGGAGGCCTCGTGAGCGCGGTATCGAAGTCACACTGGAGGGCAGCAGAATTTCAGCTGTTTCAGTACCCGATTTGTACGAACAAGTTGGCAGTGCCCTGCTTGCCGGTGGGTACTCGAAAAAATTGAGAGAGCTCGATCCTTTCAGCACGAGCAGTAGGCGATTCTTGTATTCGTCGAAGGGCTTGCATCCGACGGGAGCGCACTTCGTACAACCCGTGAAGATCGGCCCTTTTGTGATGGAGGCGCATAAAGACTATAAGAATGCGCTGGCCCATCTCACCAAATTATGCGAAAAACTTGGCGTCAGCCTCGATTATTGAAGTTGGATTCAAGCAAGCGGTAGGCGTTGATCTGGGCACGTAGTTCCAGTGCAGCTTGGCGCGCGGCCACCGCGAAATCCTCGCCGTTGCCGGCGTAAAGGATCGCCCTGGAAGAGCTGATCATCAGCCCGCGGCCGTCGGCTGTGCGGCCATGGCGCAGCACGGCCTGGACGTCGCCGCCCTGGGCGCCGATGCCCGGCACCAGCAGCGGCATGTCGCCCACCATGGCGCGCACCCTGCCTAGTTCCTCCGGCCAGGTGGCGCCGGTGACCAGGGCGCAGTTGCCGTTGGCGTTCCAGTCGCGGGCCACGGTCTCGGCCACGCGCAGGTACAGCGGCATGCCGCCGCAATCCAGCGCCTGGAAATCCGCGCCGCCGGGGTTGGAGGTGCGGCAGAGCAGGATCACGCCCTTGTCGGCGCGGTCGAGGAAGGGCTGGATCGAGTCGCGGCCGAGGTACGGGTTCAGGGTGACCGCGTCGGCGCGGTAGCGCTCGAACGCCTCGCTGGCGTAGTGCTGCGCGGTGCTGCCGATGTCGCCGCGCTTGGCGTCGAGGATCACCGGCACGCCGGGATGTTTGCTGTGGATGTGCGCGATCAGCCGTTCCAGCGCATTCTCGGCGCGCAGCGCGGCGAAGTGCGCGATCTGCGGCTTGAACGCGCAGGCCAGGTCGGCGGTGGCGTCGACGATGGCGGCGCAGAAATCGAACACCGCATCCGGCCGGTCGCGCAGGTGCGCCGGGAACTTCGCCGGTTCCGGGTCAAGGCCCACGCAGACCAGCGAGTCGTTACGGGTCCATGCCTGTTGCAGGGATTGCATGAAGTGCATCGGCGCCTCCGGTTGAGAAGTGAGTGAAGAGGAGCGAGGAGTGAGAGAAAGCCGGTTCGCCGACGCTTTTCTCTCTCCTCACTTCTCTCCACTCACTGCTGCTTTCAAGCCAGCTTCTTGTACTTCACGCGGTGCGGACGCGCGCCTTCGTCGCCGAGGCGGCGCTTCTTGTCGGCTTCGTACTCGTTGTAGTTGCCGGGGAAGAACTCCACGTGCGAGTCGCCTTCGAACGCGATGATGTGGGTGGCGATGCGGTCGAGGAACCAGCGGTCATGCGAGATCACGATGGCCGAGCCGGGGAATTCCAGCAGGGCGTCTTCCAGCGCGCGCAGGGTTTCCACGTCCAGGTCGTTGGACGGCTCGTCGAGCAGCAGCACGTTGCCGCCCTGCAGCAGGGTCTTGGCCATGTGCAGGCGGCCGCGCTCGCCGCCGGACAGGCTGCCGACGATCTTCTGCTGGTCGGTGCCCTTGAAGTTGAAGCGGCCGATGTAGGCGCGCGACTGGATCTCGAAGTTGCCGATGGTGAGGATGTCCGAGCCGCCGGACACTTCCTGCCACACGTTGTTCTTCGGGTCGAGCGCGTCGCGCGACTGGTCGACGTAGGCCAGCTTGGTGGTGTGACCGAGCTTCACCTCGCCCGAGTCCGGCGATTCCTTGCCCATGATCATCTTCATCAGGGTGGACTTGCCGGCGCCGTTCGGGCCGATCACGCCGATGATGGCGCCCGGCGGCACCTTGAACGATAGATCCTCGATCAGCATGCGGTCGCCGAACGACTTGGTCACGTTCTTGAACTCGATCACCTCCTGGCCCAGGCGCTCGCCCGGCGGGATGAAGATCTCGTTGGTTTCGTTGCGGCGCTGGTAGTCGACCGAGTTCAGCTCCTCGAAGCGGGCCAGGCGGGCCTTGCCCTTGGACTGGCGCCCCTTAGCGGCCGAACGCACCCACTCCAGCTCCTTGGCGATCGCCTTCTGGCGCGACTTCTCCTGGTTCGCTTCCTGCTTCAGGCGGGCGTCCTTCTGCTCCAGCCATTCGGTGTAGTTGCCCTTCCACGGAATGCCGCGGCCGCGGTCCAGTTCGAGGATCCACTCGGCGGCGTTGTCGAGGAAGTAGCGGTCGTGGGTGACCGCCACCACGGTGCCGGGGTAGTCCTGCAGGAACTGCTCCAGCCAGTCCACCGACTCGGCGTCCAGATGGTTGGTCGGTTCGTCCAGCAGCAGCATGTCGGGCTTGGACAGCAGTAGGCGGCACAGCGCCACGCGGCGCTTCTCGCCGCCGGACAGCGGGCCGATCTTCGCGTCCCAGGCGGGCAGGCGCAGTGCGTCGGCGGCCACTTCCAACTGGCGCTCCAGCGCGTGCGCGTCATTGGCCGCCAGCAGGTTTTCCAGCTTTTCCTGCTCCTTGGCCAGCTTGTCGAAATCGGCGCCTTCCTCGGCGTAGGCGGCGTACACCTCCTCCA
>JAGWIC010000042.1 GCA_028866435.1 Lysobacteraceae bacterium
GTCGAAGCGCTTGAGGATGGCGTCCACCGGCTCGACCTCGTCCAGCGGGATCGGTGCGCCCAGCGGCTGCGGCTCGAGCAGGTCGCGCAGCGCCGAGGGCGGGCGGCGGTCGACGTGATCGACACCCTGCAGCGGGCGGTGCGCACCGGCGCGATGGACGACTACCGGCGCTATGCCCGGCATGTCGACACGCGGCCGCCGTCGGCGCTGCGCGATCTGCTGCAGCCGCGCGCGGCCGGCGCCGAAATCGCGCTGGACCAGGTCGAATCGACCGAGGCGATCCTCAAGCGCTTCGACTCCGCCGGGATGTCGCTGGGGGCACTGTCGCCGGAAGCGCACGAGGCGCTGGCGATCGCCATGAACCGGCTCGGTGCCCGCAGCAATTCGGGCGAGGGCGGTGAGGACCCGGCCCGCTACGGTACCGAAAGGATGTCCAAAATCAAGCAGGTGGCATCGGGCCGTTTCGGCGTCACCCCCACCTACCTGATCAACGCCGAAGTGCTGCAGATCAAGGTCGCCCAGGGCGCTAAGCCGGGCGAGGGCGGCCAGCTGCCCGGCCACAAGGTGGACGCCACCATCGCCCGGCTGCGCTATGCCAAGCCCGGCATCGGCCTGATCTCGCCGCCGCCGCATCACGACATCTATTCGATCGAGGACCTGGCCCAACTGATCCACGACCTGAAGGAGATCAACCCGGCCGCGCTGATCTCGGTGAAGCTGGTCGCGCATGCCGGCGTGGGCACCGTGGCGGCCGGCGTGGTCAAGGCCGGCGCCGACCTGATCACCGTCTCCGGCCACGACGGCGGCACCGGCGCCAGCCCGCTCACCTCGATCAAGTACGCCGGCACCCCGTGGGAACTGGGCGTGGCCGAAACCCAGCAGACCCTGCGTCGCAATGGCCTGCGCGGGCGCGTGCGGCTGCAGACCGATGGCGGGCTGAAGACCGGCCTGGACGTGATCAAGGCGGCCATGCTGGGCGCCGAGAGTTTCGGCTTCGGCACCGGCCCGATGGTGGCGCTGGGCTGCAAGTACCTGCGCATCTGCCACCTCAACAACTGCGCCACCGGCGTGGCGACACAGAACGAAGTGCTGCGCCACGAGCACTTCATCGGCCTGCCCGAGATGGTGATGAACTACTTCCGTTTCGTCGCCGAGGACGTGCGCGCCCATCTGGCGCGGCTGGGCGTGCGCAGCCTTGGCGAACTGGTGGGACGCACCGATCTGCTGGACCAGGTGGAGGGCATCACGCCGGTACAGCGGCAGCTCGACCTGTCGCGGCTGCTTAGCCGCGACGGGCTCGGCGTCGAGGTCGACGCCGCCTGTACCCTGCCGCGCAACCCGATGCGCGACGAGGCCGAACTGGCCAACCGCATCGCGGCGGACACCATGCCCGGGGTCGACCTGGGCAGCGGCGGCAGCTTCCATTACGCGATCGCCAACACCGACCGCGCCATCGGCGCGCGGCTTTCCGGCGACGTCGCGCGGCGCTGGGGCGACCAGGGCATGAGCCTGCCGATCACCCTGCGGCTCGAGGGCAGCGCCGGACAGAGCCTGGGCGCCTGGAACGCCGGTGGCGTGCACATCGACCTCACCGGCGAAGCGAACGACGGCGTCGGCAAGGGCATGGCCGGCGGCCGCATCCTGCTGCGCCCGCCGGCGGATTCGCCGTTTGCCAGCCAGGATGCCGCGATCCTCGGCAACACCTGCCTGTACGGCGCCACCGGCGGCGAGTTGTACGCCGCCGGCCGCGCGGGCGAGCGTTTCGGCGTGCGCAACTCCGGTGCGCTGGCGGTGATCGAGGGCGCGGGCGATCACTGCTGCGAATACATGACCGGCGGGGTGGTGGCGGTGCTGGGCTCGTGCGGACTCAACTTCGGCGCCGGCATGACCGGTGGTTTCGCCTACGTGCTGGACCTGGAGCGCAGCTTCGTCGACTGCTACAACCACGAGCTGGTCGATATCGTGCGCATCTCGCCCGAGGGCATGGAGCACTACATGCAGCACCTGCGCGGGCTCATCGCGCGCCACGTCGAGCTGACCGGCAGCGCCTGGGGCCGGCAGCTGCAGGACGATTTCCGCGGCGTGCTGCAGCGTTTCTGGCTGGTCAAGCCGAAGGCGGCGAGTCTCGATGCGCTGGCCGAAGAGCTGCGGAGGGCGGCATGAAGAAGAGCAGGGAGAGCGTGGAGAGGAGTGAGAAGAGAGAGAAGGCTGCCATGGCCCAGCTCTCCCTCACTCCTCACTCCTCTTCCCTCACTTCCGGACCCATCCCATGAACGACAAACTCTTCCGCTTCCTGGATCTTCCCCGCCAGCCACCCAAGGCGGTGCCGGTGGCTATCCGGGTGCTCGGCTATGGCGAGATCAGCGGCGACTTCACGCCGGCCGGCACCGTCGGCCAGGCCGAGCGCTGCCTCGACTGCGGCAACCCGTATTGCGAACACGCCTGCCCGGTGCACAACTACATTCCCGACTGGCTGAAGCTGGTGCAGGAGGGGCGCCTGTTCGAGGCGGCGACGCTGATGCACGAGACCAACCCGCTGCCGGAGATCTGCGGTCGCGTGTGTCCGCAGGACCGGCTGTGCGAAGGCGCCTGCACGCTGGAGCAGGGCGAGTTCGGCGCGGTCACCATCGGCAGCATCGAACGCTCGATCACCGACGAGGCGTTTCGCCAGGGCTGGCGGCCCGACCTTTCCGGCGTGGTCGAGACCGGCCGTCGCGTGGCCGTGGTCGGTGCCGGGCCGGCGGGCCTGTCCTGCGCCGACCGCCTGCGCCGTGCCGGCATCGCG
The DNA here is from genome assembly GCA_028866435.1 of Lysobacteraceae bacterium. Taxonomy (GTDB): domain Bacteria; phylum Pseudomonadota; class Gammaproteobacteria; order Xanthomonadales; family Rhodanobacteraceae; genus Rhodanobacter. The sequence continues at coordinate 2,786 of JAGWIC010000042.1, forward strand.
GTGGATGTGTTCGACCGCCAGGGCGAAATCGGCGGCCTGCTCACCTTCGGCATCCCGCCGTTCAAGCTGGACAAGTCGGTGCTGCACGTGCGGCGCGACGTGCTCGAAGGCATGGGCGTGAAATTCCACCTCGGCGTGGAGGTGGGGCGCGATATCGGCTTCGCCACCCTGCTGGCCGACTACGATGCGGTGTTCATCGGCACCGGTGCCTACACCTTCGTCGATGGCGAGCTGCCCGGCCGCGAACTCGATGGCGTGCACGACGCGCTGCCGTTCCTGGTCGCCAACGCCCGGCGCCTGCTCGACGACCTGCCGCTGCCGGCCGCGCTCGACCTCGCCGGCAAGCACGTGGTGGTGCTCGGCGGTGGCGACACCGGCATGGACTGCAACCGCACCGCGATCCGTCTTGGCGCGGCGTCCGTCACCTGTGCCTACCGCCGCGACGAGGCCAGCATGCCCGGCTCGCGGCGCGAAGTGGGTTACAGCCGCGAGGAGGGCGTGCATTTCCTGTTTCACCGCCAGCCGCTGGAAATCCTCGGCGACGATGGTCGGGTGCGTGCCGTGCGCATGGTCACCACCGAGCTGGTCGATGCCGGCGATGGACGCCCGCGCCCGCGCCAGGTGGAAGGCAGCGAGACCGAGCTGCGCGCCGACGTGGTGATCCAGGCCTTCGGCTTTCGTCCCAGCCCGCCGGACTGGTGCGCCGCGTTCGGCATCGAGCTGGACGGCAGTGGCCGAATCCAGGCCGGCGGCGCCGGCCGGCTGCCGTTCCAGACCGGCCACCCGCGCGTGTTCGCCGGTGGCGACAACATGCGTGGCGCCGACCTGGTGGTGCGGGCGGTGCATGACGGGCGCGAGGCGGCCGCTTCGATCGCCCGGGTACTGGCCGAGCCGGCCCGGGCCGCGCCCGCCAAGGTCGCCTGAGTAAGGCCCTGCGCCCGCCCCTGCCCACGCGGGGCGAGCCTGGTTAAGCTCGGCCTCGACGATGGTCAATGGCGGGTAACGTGCTCAACAGACTCTGGCTTGGTTTTTTCCTCACCGCCGCGGTGGCGGCACTGGCGCGCTGGCTGGTCGGCGGCGACGAGGGCGTGTTCGCCGCGGTGGTCGCCGCCCTGTTCGACATGGCCGACCTGTCGGTCAAGGTGATGCTGCTGCTGTTCGGCACGTTGACCCTGTGGCTGGGCTTCCTGCGCATCGCCGAGCAGGCCGGGCTGGTCGACCGGCTGGCGCGGATGCTGGCGCCGCTGTTCGCGCGGCTGATGCCCGAGGTGCCGCGGGGGCATCCGGCGATCGGCCTGATCACGATGAATTTCGCCGCCAACGTGCTGGGGCTGGACAACGCCGCCACCCCGATCGGGTTGCGCGCGATGCGCGAGCTGCAGACGCTGAACCCCTCGACGGACACGGCCAGCGACGCGCAGATCCTGTTCCTGGTGCTCAATGCCTCGTCGCTGACCCTGCTGCCGGTGACCGTGTTCATGTACCGGGCGCAGGCCGGCGCGCACGACCCGACCCTGGTCTTCCTGCCGATCCTGCTGGCGACCAGCGCCTCCACCCTGGTCGGCTTTCTCAGCGTGGCCTTCATGCAGAAGCTGCGCCTGCGCGATCCGGTGGTGCTGGCCTGGATGGGCGGCGCGGCCCTGTTGCTGGGCGGCTTCATCGCGTTGCTGAGCTCGATGACCGCGGCGGCGCTGGCATCGTTGTCCGGCCTGCTGGGCAACCTGCTGCTGTTCGGCGTGATCGTCGCCTTCGTCGGCGTCGGCGCCTGGCGCAAGGTGCCGCTGTTCGAGAGTTTCGTCGACGGCGCCAGGCAGGGCTTCGACGTGGCGAAGGACCTGCTGCCGTACCTCGTCGGCATGCTGTGCGCCGTCGGCGTGCTGCGCGCCTCGGGGGCGCTGGATTTCGCGCTGGATGGCATCCGCTGGCTGGTGCTGCACGCGGGGCTGGATGCGCGCTTCGTCGACGCGCTGCCGACCGCCCTGGTCAAGCCGTTCTCCGGCAGCGCCGCACGGGCGATGCTGATCGAGACGATGCATCACGACGGCGTCGACAGCTTCCCGGCCCTGCTCGCGGCCACCATGCAGGGCAGCACCGAGACCACCTTCTTCGTCGTCGCGGTGTACTACGGCGCGGTCGGCATCCGCCGGGTGCGCCACACCATCGGCTGCGCGCTGCTGGCCGACCTCGCCGGGGTGCTGGCCTCGATCGGCGTGTGCTACTGGTTCTTCGGTTAGCCCGATCAGCGGCCGGATGCGCCAGCGGTGAGGGTCAGCGTGTCGAGCTCGAAACTGCCATCGGCGGCGATCGCGAAATGCTCGCGCACGCGGGCCGGTGCGGCCTGTTGCAGCGAGCGGATGGCGGCGACGTGGGTGGCGCTGGTGTGCGTGCGCGCGATCCAGGCGGCGAAGGCCAGGTGCAGCCGGCGCGGGGTCAGGCTGTCGACGGCGAAGCCGGCGCGGGCGAGCGCGGCGACCCATTCGCCGCTGCTGTAGTTGCGCACGTGCGAGCCGTCGCGCAGCAGTTCCAGCGTCTGCAGGTGGCTGTCGAGCAGGGCCGATCCGGGCGCGATCACGTCGATGAAGATGGCCAGGCCATCCGGCTTGAGTACCCGCCTCGCCTCGCGCAGCCCGGCGTCCAGGTCATCCCAGTGATGGCTGGTGTAGCGGGCCAGCACGACGTCGAAACTGGCGCTTTCGAACGGGAGGTCTTCGGCGGCCGCCTGTTGCGTGCTGACGTTGCCGTGGCCGCGCGCGCGGGCCGTTTCGGCAACCACGGCCAGCATGGTCGAGGTGACGTCGCAGGCCACCACGCTGGCGACATGCGGTGCAGCGCGATAGGTGATGTGGCCGCCGCCGCAACCGAGGTCGAGTACCCGCGCGCGGTCCCGGCCGCGCAGCGCCGCCTCGACCTGGTCCAGGTCGGCGCCGCTGCTGTGGGTGGCACTGTGCAGGTACTCCTGCGCCCGTGGTGCGTACTGGGTGGCGACGAAGTTCGGTTCGGAGGCGGTCATGGCACGATTCCGGGGTGAGCGGGAGGGCGATTGTGGAACGCGTAGGACAGCGGGATAAGTTGCCTGCTTATACTGGTATCCATGACTACCCCCCAGTCCGACGCGGCGCAGGACCGGCACCTGCTGGGCGATTTCCTGCGCGCGCGGCGCGCGGCCCTGAGCCCCGCCGATGTGGGCCAGACGCTTTCGCCCGGCGCCCGCCGGCGCACGCCGGGCCTGCGGCGGGAAGAAGTGGCCTTGCTGTGCGGCCTCAGCACCACCTGGTACACCTGGATCGAGCAGGGTCGCGACATCCGCATCTCCGCCGCCGCGGCCGCGCGCCTGGCCGAGGTGCTGCGGCTGAACCTGACCGAGCGGGGCTACCTGTTCGAGCTCGCCCGCCGGCGCGATCCGCTGCCGCCGGCCAGCCAAGGCGGCGTGGTCGATCCGGCGCTGGAGGCGCTGCTGCAGGCGATCGCCGCACCGGCCTACCTGCTCGATGCCGGCTGGTGCGTGCAGGCGCGCAACGCCGCCGCCGACGCGCTGTTGCAGCCGTGGTTCGGCAGCGGCGAGCCGTGCCTGCTTCGCTTCGTGTTCCTGCAGCCGGTCGCGCGCGGCTTCATCTGCGACTGGGAGCAGCGCGCGCGACGCCTGCTCGCCGAGTGCCGCGCGGACCTGGCGCAACAGGCCAGCGACGGCCCGCTGCGCGAGTGCGTGTCCGCGTTGCAAAGGGAAAGCCCCGACTTCGCCCGGCTCTGGCACCAGCACGCGGTGCTGGCGCGCGAAGGCGGTGAGCGCGCCTTCCAGCATCCGCAGCGCGGTCTTCTGCGTTATCGTCAAACCACCCTGCTGCCCGCCACCCGGACGTGCAGCAAGCTGGTGGCATTGCTGCCGATCGCGCCGGACTAGGCCCGCCGCGCGAAAGGCCGACGGTGCCATCGACCGTTACCCTCCTGGCGCGGCGACGGGTGCAGCCCGCCGACGAGCCGCCACGTCCACCCTCCGCGGAGCAGACAGCATGCGTCTTGGCCTTGCCGCCAACCAACTTCACCACAGTCACGACGGCGCGGCGCTGTTCCGCTGGCTGCGTGCCTGCGAGCGCGGCATCCGCGAATTGCAGCTGGGCCTGCATACGGTCGGTCGCACCTACGATGCGATCGTGCGGGCCGGGCGGCTGGCCGACTACGCCGCCCTGCAGCGTTACCCGAACGGACGCGAGGGCGGCCTGATGAAACTGGTCGCCGAGGTGGTCGGCCTGGAGCAGCCCGGGCGCGTGCTCGATGGCGCGATCTATCTGGTCGACCCGGTGGACCCGTCCTCGATCTTTCCCGAGGCGGTGGCGCTGAAGCGCCAGTGCGTGATCCATGGCAAGCCCTTCATCTCGACCGTGGCCTCGGCGCGCGACTGGATCGAGATGGAGCGTATCCATGCCGGCCTGGCGCCCGACGAAGGCGCCGATGTGTTTCATGCGCTGGAGTCGCGCACGCTGGCGCTGATCGCGCACGATGCGATGAAGCCGCAGATGCTGGCGTTCGCCGCCGAGCATTTCGACCTGCTGTCGCGCTACGCCCATCGCGTGGCGACCGGCACGACCGGGCAGCGGCTGAACGAGCTGGCCTGGAGCCGCGGCTGGCCGAAGGACCGGCCGTGGGCGCAGCGCTATCAGAGCGGCCCGATGGGCGGCGATGCGCAGATCGCCGACCTGGTGCTGGAGCGCCGTTGCCAGCGCGCGATCTTCTTCGAGGACCCCCACGTCGCGCGCCAGCATGAGGCGGATATCCAGTTGCTCGAGCGTGCGGTGACCACCCGTACCGACGAGGCGGTGTGCATCACCTCGCCGGCGGTGGCGGCGCGCTGGGTGGCGGCGGCGCGCCTGCGCGCGGCGCAGCGACCCTGCCCCGGCGGAGCGCCGGCATGTGCCTGATCGCCTTCGCCTGGCGCAGCCACCCGCGCTGGCGACTGCTGCTGGCCGGCAATCGCGACGAATTCCACGCCCGTCCCAGTGCGGCGCTGGCCCGCTGGGCCGACGCGCCGATCATCGGCGGGCGCGATCTCGAAGCCGGCGGCACCTGGCTCGGGGTGGCGGACGGCGGGCGCTGCTGCGTGGTCACCAATGTGCGCGACCCGCGCGACCCCCAGCACGGCGCCTCGCGCGGCCTGCTGGCGACCGACTACCTCGCCGGCGGCGCGGATGCGGCCAGTCACGCCGAACAGCTGCGGCGGGTGGCCGCCGACTACCGGCCGTTCAACCTGCTCACCTTCGATGCGCGCTCGGCGTTCTATCTCGGCAATCGTCCGGTGGCACGGGCGCAGCGCGCCAGCGCCGGCGTGCACGGTCTGTCGAACGCCGATTTCAACACGCCATGGCCCAAGACGCGGCGGCTGATGCAGCGCCTGCAAGGCTGGATCGACGGAGGTGGCGAGCTCGACTTCACGCCGCTGTTCGAGGCACTCGCCGACGAGCAGGTGGCGCCCGACGACCAACTGCCGGATACCGGGGTGGGGCTGGAGCGCGAGCGCTGGCTGTCCAGCGCGTTCATTCGCGGCGAGGACTACGGTACGCGGGCCAGCACCGTGGTGGCGATCGGCCATGACGGTGCCGGCCTGATCGTGGAGCGGAGCTTCGGTCCGGCGGGACGGTTTGGCGGCGAGATCACGCTGCATTTCGCCGGTGCCGCCCGCGCCTGACGTTGCGTCGCCTGCCTACAGCGCGGGTCGGCTTTGCCGGCTGCCCCGCGTGGGCGCGGCCGGCTAGCCTGCGGCACAGGTCCACGCAGGAGCGTTCGACATGCGCAGCAAGGGATGGTGGCCGCTGGCCGGCCTGATGGCCGCGGCGATGCAGGCCGCGCAGGCGGCCGCCTGTCCGGCCTGGTCGGCAACACAGGCGCGGCAGGAGCTGCAGGCCCTGCATGACCGGCTCGATGGCTGGAACCACGCCTATCGGGTCGGCGCGCAGTCGCCGGTCGACGACGCGGTCTACGACCAGGCGCTGCAGCGGTTCGGGCAATGGCGCCGCTGCTTTCCGCTGCAGGCACCGCCCGCTCCCGCCCCGCTGGCCGATGCCGGCGGGGGCGTTATTGCGCCGGTGGCGCAGACCGGGCTGGCCAAGCTGCCCGACGCCGCCGCGCTGCAGGCATGGATGCGCGAGCGCGCGGAGCAGGATCTGTGGGTGCAACCGAAGGCCGATGGCGTGGCGGTGACCTTGCTGTACCTGGACGGCCGGTTGCACCAGGTCAGCAGCCGCGGCGACGGCCTGCGCGGCAGCGACTGGACGGCGATGGCGCGACGGATCGCCGCGATACCCAGGCAGCTGCCGCGGGCGCCGGCGCGGGTGGTGTTGCAGGGCGAACTGTACTGGCGCCGCCCCGGTCACGTGCAGGCGGACGACGGCGGTGCCAACGCGCGCTCCATGGTGGCCGGCGCATTGGCCCGCGCGGTGCTGGATGCGGACACCGCCGCGCATATCGGCCTGTTCGTGTGGGACTGGCCCGACGGTCCGCCGGACATGCCATCGCGGCTGGCCGGGCTCGGCGCGATGGGCCTGGGCGACAGCGTCAACTACACCCGGCCGGTCGAATCGATGGACGACGTCCAGCGCTGGCGCGAGCGCTGGTACCGGCATGCCATGCCGTTCGCCGCCGACGGCACCGTGGTGCGGCAGGGACACCGGCCCGGGGCCGCGACCTGGCAGGCGGCGCCGCCGAGCTGGGCGGTGGCGTGGAAATACCCGGCCGCCTCCGCGCTGGCCGAGGTGCGGGCGGTGGAGTTCACCATCGGTCGCAGCGGCCGCATCACCCCCGTGCTGCAGCTCGAGCCGGTGCAACTGGACGACCACCGGGTGCAACGGGTCAGCGTCGGTTCGCTCAAGCGCTGGCAGATGCTGGACATCCGCCCCGGCGACCAGGTCGAGGTGGCGCTCGCGGGCCTGACCATTCCGCGGCTGCAATCCGTCGCCTGGCGCAGCCAGCGGCGCGCGCCGGTCGCGGTGCCCGATCCCGCCGCCTACACCGCGCTCACCTGCTGGCAGGCCGATGCGCCATGCCTGCAGCAATTCCTGGCGCGGCTGGCCTGGCTTGGCGGCAGCCAGGGACTGCGGCTGGAGGGCGTGGGCGCCGATACCTGGCGGGCGTTGACCGAGGCCGGCCTGGTTCGTCGACTGCTCGACTGGATGAGCCTGACCCCGGCGCAACTGGCGTCGGTCGATGGCATCGGCGCGGCCCGTGCGGCGGCGCTGGCGCAAACCTTCGCCGCCGCCCGCACGCGGCCGTTCGCGCGCTGGCTGCAGGCGCTGGGCCTGCCGCCAAGCGTGACCGCCGAGCCGTCCAGCTGGGCCGTGTTGAGCGCCCGCGATGCGGGCCAGTGGCAGGCGCAGGAAGGCATCGGCGCGGCGCGCGCCGCCCGGCTGGTGGAGTTCTTCGGCAACGACGATGTCCGTGCCCAGGCCGCGCGGCTGCATGCGGCTGGCGTGCGGGGATTTTGAGCGGCCCCGTTCAGGCGGCGCAGGGCGGACCGGCGCGCCGTCGTGGGAGCAGGCGCTGCCCGCTCAGCTCTTGAGTTCGCCGTCGAGGTAATACCAGCGGTCGTGCTCGCGCACGAAGCGGCTGGTCTCGTGCTGGCGTTGCGCGCGACCGCCGCCGAGGCGGTAGCGGGCGACGAACTCGACGATGGCATGCGCGTCATCGACGCTTGCGTGCCGGCGGATTTCCAGCCCCAGCCAGATCGGCGGCGGCTGCTGCGCGGCGAGCTGCAGCGTGGCCGGTCGCGTGTCGGCGTGCCAGCTGGCCAGCAGGTAGTCCTCGTGCCGGAGCACGTAGGCGCTGTAGCGCGAACGCATCAGTTGCTCGGCGTTGCGGGCCGCGCCACCGTCGTGCAGCGGGCCGCAGCAGTGGCGGTAGCCGTCCGGGTTGCCGCAGGGGCAGGGAGTGGGCATGTCGGGCGCTTTCATGTCGCCTTTGTACGCGCTTCGGCGGGTTTGTGCCGGCGTCCGGTTCAGCGCCCTGCCCGGCGCCACACGCGGCAGCGGTTGTTGGCCGGCATCGCGACGTCGTCGAGCAGGGAGAAACCGGCCGCGGTGGCCAGCGCATCGACCGCCGCGGCGTCGCGGATCGCCATCTGGGTGCCGCGCGCCCGCAGCGACTGGTCGAAGGCGGCATTGCTGTCGCTGCTGTAGCGGCCGTGGTAGTTGAACGGGCCGTAGATGACCAGCCGCGCGCCGTCGGTGCTGATCGCCGGCAGCCGTGCAAACAGTTGCTGCACTTCGGGCCACGCCATGATGTGCAGGGTGTTGGCGCTGAAGATGGCATCAAAGGACTGCTCTGGCCAGCGGCCGCCGACATCGAACTCCAGCGGTGCGGGGGTGTTCGGCAACGCCGCGTGGTCCAGCCAGGCGCGGATGCCCGGCAGGTTTTCGGCACGATCGGAGCTCTGCCAGACCAGCTGCGGCAAGGCCGCGGCGAAATGCACGGCATGCTGGCCGGTGCCGCTGCCGATCTCCAGCACGCGGCGACAATCGGCCAGCGATCCGCGCAGCACCTGCAGGATCGGCTCGCGGTTGCGCTCGCAGGCAGGCGCGTGCGGTCGGTCCATGCTGCGGCTAGACCGGGCGGCCGCGCAACACCCGCGCCGGCAGCATCAGCAGGGCGCCGAGGAAGGCGAACACCGCGCCCACCGTGATGCCGACCAGGCGCAGCGGCAGCAACAGCAGCCACACGACCGGATACAGCACCAGCGCCAGCAGCGCGAGCGGCCAGCAGAACACCAGCAGCAACAGCCAAAGCAGGAAACCGGCCATGTGAGGCTCCTCGCAGGGGGATGGCGGCCATGTTAGCGCGGCGACGGCGCGCTACCCAGATGACTCCCGGCACCCCGGCCGCGACGGTTCAGGTCATCGGGTTGACCCCGATCAGCCACAGATGGAGCCAGAAGGCGAAGGCGGCCCACACCGCCACGCCGATGACCACGGTCACCACGTCCCCGCGCAGCGTGCATGCCGGGTACACCGTGCCGGCAAGGCGATCGCGGCGGCGGGAGACCACGAACAGCACCACCGCCCACAGCAGGAACGCGCCGAACAACACCACGTCGTGCAGCATGCCGGTGGCCAGCAGGTGGCCGAACGCCCACACCTTCACCGCCGCCAATTGCGGATGGCCGATCTTCGCCTTGAAATGGTTGCGCGGCACCCGCGCGGCGAAGAACAGCACCAGCGCCACCAGGGTGAACAGCGCATTGAGATGACGCAGCGCCAGCGGCGGCACGTACAGCACCACCGGGTGCTGCCGCGCCAGCCCGAAGCCCCAGCAGATCAGCACGAAGCCGATCAGCGACACCAGCGCGTACAGGCCCTTCCAGCGCATCTCGCCGAGCCGCGCGCGCTGGCGGCTGCGCCAGTCGTCGGCGAAGATGCGCAGCGAATGGACGCCGAGGAAGATCAGCAGGCCGAGGATCAGGACGGACATGGCGCTCACCGGGTTCTGGGGTTGGCCCAGTATAGGCGAGCCGCGGGCAGGTTCAGCCGGCGGGGATGTCCACCTGCACCGCCAGCGCCGCGGCGCCATGGTGCAGCTCGAGCAGGCCGTCGGCTGGCGCCGGCCGCCATGCATCGCCGGCATGCAGCGGCCCCTCGCCGGTGTCGATCGTGCCGCGCGCGCAATAGACCAGTACGGTGGACGGCCCCAGCCGACGCTCGCCCGCGGTCAACCAGGGGAGGACGCGCCCGCGGGCCCGGCCACGGCGCAGCATCAGGTTGAAATCCTGCGTGGCGCCGCCGGCCAGGGCGATTTCCACGCCGCGCTCGCCGGCGAAGGCGAACGGCGCCAGCGGCGTGGTCAGCGCATGCACCTGCCCGTCATCCAGCCGCATGGTGAAGCCGGCGCCGTCGAGCAGGACGATCTGGCGGTCGATGCCGGGAAAGCGCGAGAACGGCGCCGCGCTGTCGACCTCGGCGATGCTCACCCGCCACACGAAATCCGCGCCGCCCGCGGCGACGGGATGGACGGCCAGTTCGCGGGTGCGGCCGAGACCGTTCTTCCACGGCTGCGGCGGGCAGTCGGCCAGGCGGATGATCACGGCGTGCGCTCGATCACGCGCTGGAACGGCGGCAGCGCCTTCAGCATGCCGCTGCCGTAGCGCTTGGTGACCACCCGCCGGTCGAGCAGCACGATGCGGCCGCGATCGGTCTCGTTGCGGATCAGCCGTCCGCAGTACTGGGTCAGCAGCCGGGTCGCCTCGGGAATGCTCACTTCGACAAAGGGGTTGCGCCCGCGCGATTCCAGCCATTCGGCGTAGGTGGCGCCGACCGGATCGGTGGGTACGGCGAACGGCAGCTGGGTGATCACCACGGTCTCGCACAGCTTGCCCGGCAGGTCGAGGCCTTCGCCGAACGAGGCCAGCCCGAACAGCGTGCTGCCCTTGCCGGCCTCGACATCGCTGCAGTGCTCGGCGATCAATTGCGACTTGCCCAGCGAGCCCTGCGCGCGCACCTTGCGCACCTGCGCGATCGGCAGCTTCTGCAGCACGCGGTCGAGCTTCGCCCGCGAGGTGAACAGCACCAGGTTGCCGGCCTCCCAGTCGAGGTTTTCCGCCAGCCATGCGGTGATCTCCTCGGCGTGGGCCTCGCGCGCGTCGGGCAGGGTGCGCATGGCGGGCACCTCCAGCCTTGCCTGGCCGGCCAGGTCGAAAGGCGAGGGCAGGCTCAGCGTGACCGCGTCGTCGGGCAGGCCGACGGCGTCGGCGAAGCCGCGGAAGTTGCCGCCGGCACTGAGCGTGGCCGAGGTCATCACCACCCCGCTGGCATTGCCCCACAGTACCTCGCGCAGCAGGTCGCCGGCCGACACCGCCGAGCTGTGGCAAACCAGTTGCTGGTCGGTGCCCAGGGTCACCCAGCGCGCCAGCGGCGGGGCGTCGTCGGCGTCGCTGCCGGCCCAGGCGTGCCAGCAGGCGGACTGCTTGCCGATGCGTTCGAGCGCGATGCCGAACTCGCGCGCCAGCGCCTCCTGGGTGGGGCCGCCGTCGGTCATTTCCACCACGGCGCGACGCACGGCGGTGAGCCAGCGCAGCACTTCGCCGCCGAGCAGGTCGAGCAGGCGCGCGTGCTCGACCCACGGCTCGGGCAACTGGCCCATGGAGCCGCGGTACATCGGTTCGGTGTCGGCGGGGTCGGGCAGCCAGCCGAGCCGGATGTCCTTCTCCAGCTGTTCCAGCGCGTCGCTCAGCTGCTGCAGCTTGGCGTCGCCCTGGTCGAGGCTGAGCTTGCCCAGGCGTTCCTTGTCGGTGAGCGAGTAGGCCGCGTGCACCTGGCGGCCGAGCCGGCTCAGCTGGCGCACGCTGGCGGTCATGTGGACCTCGGACGCGCCGCGGTCGATCGCCTTGCCGGCAACGTGGTGGCCCTCGTCGAAGATGTACAGGGTCTCGTCCGGGCGCGGCAGGATCACCCCGCCCCAGCCCTCGTCCTCGCCCGGCATGGTGAGGTCGGCCAGCACCAGGTCCTGGTTCGCCACGATGATCTCGGCGTCGTCCACCGCGCGGCGTGCGGCGAAGAACGGGCAGGCCATGAACTGCGCGCACTTGCGCCCGGTGCAGCCACCGGCGCTGGTGGTGACCATCGGCCGCAGCAGGTCGCTGACCGCTTCGGGCGCGGCATCCATGTCGCCGTCCCACTCGCGCCGGTCGAAGGCCTCGCGCAGCCGGGCCAGCGCCTGCTTGTCGCGCGGCTGCGGTGGCCGGGTCCACAGCACCAGGTCCGCGTCGAATCCGGCCAGGCCCATCTGCGCACCGTCGTTGATGCTGTTTGCGGCCATGGCCAGGTTGCGCGGACACAGATAGCGTCCGCGGCCCTTGGCCAGTGCCACCTTGGCTTCGATGCCGTTGAGCTGCAGGTACTGCGGGATGTCCCGCTGCACCAGCTGTTCCTGCAGCGCCACCGTGGCGGTGGCGATCAGCAGTTTCTTTTTCTGGAAGCGCGCCACCTCCACGCCGGCGATCAGGTAGGCCATCGACTTGCCGGTGCCGGTGGGGGCCTCGATCACCGCCACCCCGCCGGCCTGGCCGAAGGCCTTGGCCACCTCGGCGATCATGCGGCCCTGCGAGGCGCGCGCGCGGAAGCCCGGCAAGCCGTCCCTGATGCGTGCGTAGGCGGCGCGGATGGCGTCTTTGGTGGTGTCGGCGAGCATGCGGATGGGTGGCCTGTGGCGCATTGGCGTCGGTGAAGGACGGCAGCCTTGGGTGCTCATGCACGGCCCCGCGCAAGCGCGAGGTCCCTGAGGCGAGGGCGGAGAGTCTAGCGTCAATGGCCCTCGACCGCATGAGACACCGCGTCCCGGCCGGGCCGCGCCGCGCCCGCCGCCGCACCCGGCCCGGTATGCTGGGTACCGGGATGGCAGGCGCAGGCCGGGATCGGCCGCGATCGATCGATGACGCGGGGGTGTTGCCGAATGATGCCGCATGACGGGACGTTGCCGCCGGGCCGGTTCGCCGGACGCATCGCTGCGCCCGCTCAAGTCGCCGCGCGTCCGGCCGATACCGTGCCCATGGACCAACGCCATTGCCACAGCGACGCCAACGTTTTCGGCCAGAGCGGTCGATACCGCTGCCGCAACGGCCTGTCTTGTCGCACCCGCCGGGCAGGGCAAGCGCCGCCATGACCGGCCAGCCTGCAACGAGCCAGCGGCCGTCCGCCGATGCCGACGGGCGTGCCTGGTTGAGCCGCCTGATCGGCGCGGCGACACCGGCTGACGTGGCGGCGGCAGTCGTCGCCCGGACGCAGTTGCTGCCGGGTTGCCAGTCGGCGACGGTGCTGCATGGCGCTGGCGGGGCGTCGGTCGCCTACGGCGCGGCCGCGACGGCGATGATCGTCGAATGGGCGCAAGCCGCGCTGGCCCGGGACTGCGTCTGCCTCAGTGACGACGGCCGCTGGGCGGCATGGCCGCTGCTGGCGGACGAGCAGATCGTCCTGCTGCTGCACTTCGCCAGCGCGCATACCGTGGCGCAGCTGCGCGACGCCCTTGCCGGCGACCTCGCCCTGGCCGCGAAACGCCTGGCGCAGACGTTCGAGTTGATCAACCTGCACGGCTCGCACAAGCAACTGGAGCGATCGGAGAATCTGCAGCGCGCCCTGTTCGCGATTGCGGACCTGGCCGGCAGCGAGCTGGACATGCCGGAGATGCTGCACTTCATCCACCAGATCGTCAGCAGCCTGATGTATGGCGAGAACTTCTTCATCGTCCGCTACGATCCGTTGCGCGCCACCTGGCGATTCCTCTATTACGCCGACGTCATCGACCTGAACGGCCCGGACACCACGCGCGAGACTCCGCTGGAGCAATGGCGTGGCACCCTCACCTATCACGTGCTCACCACGGGCCAGCCGATGCGCGGCAGTTCCGAGTCGTTGCGGGCGATGATAGGCAGCGACCAGTTCAGGCTGGGCCCGGACAGCAGCGACTGGCTCGGCGTGCCGATGCTGCTCAACGGCCAGGTGCATGGTGCGCTGGTGGTGCAGAGCTACGAACCGGGCGTGAGTTTCACGGTCGAGGACCAGGAACTGCTGGGTTTCGTCGGCACGCACATTCTCACCGCGCTGGAACGCAAGCAGAGCAAGGACGAGCTGGAGTCGCGCGTACGCCTGCGCACCAACGAGCTGGCCGAGGCCAACCTGGGCCTGCAGCAGGAGATTCTCGAGCGCGAGCGTGCCGAGCGACTGCAGGCGGCCTTGTTCCAGCTGGCGCAACTGGCCACCGCGGACATCGACGAGCATTCGTTTTACCAGCGCGCGCACGCGATTGTGGGCGCCCTGCTCAACGCCGAGAATTTCTACATCGCGCTGCTCTCCGAAGACCGCAACGTGCTGTACTTCCCCTACTACGTCGATGTCGACGGCGACAGCCAGTCATCGCGCCCGCTGGGGCGGGGCCTGAGCGAGTACGTGCTGCGCAGTGCGCGTCCGCTGCTGGCCTCCCGCGGCGACCTGGACGAGCTGGTGCGGCGCGGCGAAGTCGTGCGCAGCGCCACGTCGCACCTTGCCGGCAGCTGGCTGGGGGTGCCGTTGCAGGCCGGCGACGAGGTCATCGGCCTGGTGGTGGTGCAGACCTATCTGGCCGAGGCGCAGTACAGCGGGGCGGACCAGGAACTGCTCACCTTCGCGGCGCTGCAGATCGCCAACAGCATCTACCGGCGCCGCACCGCGGTATCGCTGCACCAGGCCAACATCCAGCTCGAACAGCGGGTGGACGAGCGCACCCGCGAGTTGCGCCAGGAGATTCATCATCGCGAGCTGGCGCAGGAGCAGCTCAAGCACCAGGTGATGCACGATCCGCTGACCGGGCTGCCCAACCGCGGCTTCCTGCGCGACCGGCTCGACCGGGTGCTGGGCACCTTGCAGCGCGATCCGGCCCGCCGTTGCGCCCTGCTGTACCTGGATGTCGATCGCTTCAAGGTGATCAACGACAGCATTGGCCACCTCGCCGGCGACGACTTCCTCAAGGCCATTGCCGGGCGCCTGCTGTACTGCGTGCGCGAGCCGGACATGGTGGCGCGGTTGTCGGGGGACGAGTTTGCGATCCTGCTGGAGGACGTTCCGCTGCCCGAGACGGCGGCCAAGGTGGCGCAGCGCATCCTGCGGGTGCTGGGCGCCACCCTGCAGCTCGCCGGCAAGGAGCTGGAGCCGTCCGCCAGCATCGGCATCGCGATCGGCGACGCCAGCTACGGCAAAAGCGACGATCTTCTTCGCGACGCCGACATCGCGCTCTACCGGGCCAAGGAGCGCGGGCGCAAACGGTTCGAGATGTTCGACGAGACATTGGCGACGGACGCGATCGACGTGCTGGCGCTCGAGGCCGAATTGCGCCATGCGCTGCTGCATGACGAGTTCGAGCCGTATTTCCAGCCGATCTGCCGCTTCGACAGCGGCGCGGTGGTCGGCTATGAGGCCCTGATCCGCTGGAACCACCCGCGGGGGGACATATTGCGGCCGGGGGACTTCATCCGGGTGGCCGAGGACAGCGGCCTGATCGAGGCCGTCGACTGGCGCATGTTCGAGCTGAGCTGCGTGCGGTTCGGGCACGACGCCGCGCCGGGTACGTTCGTGACCATCAACGTCTCGGCGCGCCATCTGCGCCATGCCGACTTCGACCTGCGCCTGCTGCAACTGCTCGCCCGAACCGGGCTCTCGCCCACGCGGCTGGTGGTCGAGGTCACCGAAGGCGCGCTGCTGGACAACCCCGAGCGCGTGCGCGGCACCCTCGAGCGGCTGCTCGCCGCGGGGGTGGGCGCGGCGCTGGACGACTTCGGCACCGGCTACTCGTCATTGAGCTACCTGCACTCGCTGCCGCTGCGCATGCTGAAGATCGACAAGTCGTTTGTGCAGGAGCTGCACAGCGATGCACACACCAACAGCAGCTCCGTGGTGGAGGCCATCCTGGCGATGGCGCGAGCGCTCGGCATCCACGTCATTGCCGAGGGCATCGAGACGGAAACCCAGCGCGCCGCGTTGAAATCCATGGGTTGCGAAATGGCGCAGGGCTACCTGATCGGCTACCCCGGCCCGCTCGTCTGAGCGCGCCCGGGCCGCGACTCAGGCCGACACGGCGGCGACCTGCCGCAAGGCCTGCTCGAAGGCTTCCACTGGCTGGCCGCCGGAAATCAGCTGGCGACCGTTGATGATCGTGGCGGGCACCGAATGGATGCCGCGGCTCAGGAAGAACTGCTCCTGCGCCCGCACTTCCGCGGCATAGCGATCGCTGGCCAGGATCTCGCCCGCCCGGCCGGCATCCAGGCCGGCCTCGCCGGCCAGCCGCGTCAGCGTGGCGTGCGCGCCGACGTCCTCGCCGTCGGTGAAATAGGCGCGCAGCAGGATCCGCTTCAGCGCCAGCTGGCGGCCTTCCAGCCCGGCCCAGTGCAGCAGCCGGTGCGCGTCGAAGGTGTTGTAGACGCGGCTGCGCCGGTCCATGTTGAAGGTGAAGCCCAGCGCCGCGCCGCGGTCACGGATCGCCGCACGGTTCGCGTCGATCTGCTCCGCGCTGCTGCCGTACTTGCGTGCCAGGTGTTCGGTGGCGTCCTCGCCCTCGGCGGCCATCTGCGGGTTCAGCTCGAACGGCTGGAAATGGATCTCGGCGCTGACTTCGCCATCGAGCCTCGCCAGCGCCCGCTGCAACGAGGCCAGCCCGATCGCGCACCACGGGCAGGAGACGTCGGAGACGAAGTCGATGCGGACGGATGCGGGGGAGGTCATGGGTGTATGCCTGGGCGGGGATACCGCCAGGAATGGGGGTGGCATGAGCTTGTTCAAGCCGTCGGGCCGGCATTCGACGGCGGCGATCGCAGCAGATGAGACGCCGCCGACTACAATGGACGACTACCCGGACGCCATCGTCTCCGGGCGCAAGGTTCGCGCTGCCACCGAGTAGGTACATGTCACGTCATCCAACAGTCCCAGCCGTTGCGCCCGCTTCGGGCCATGCCATCGCGCGGCGCCCGGTGCCGCGATGAAAGCCCGCTCGCGCATCGCCACCTGGCAACGCCTGCGCCAGCAGCCCACCTGGAAACTGCTGGCGGCCGACAACGCGCCGCTGATCGCCGGTCTGCTGCAATCGCTGCTGCTCGACGACGCGCGCCAGTTGCCGGCCTCGTTGCTGCACGAGCGGTTGGCGCGTGAGCTGGAGGAACTGCGTACGCACGGCCATGTCTTGCCGCGCACCGCGCAGGCCTATGTGGCCGAGTGGTTGGCTGCCGGCTGGCTGGAACGGCGCTTTCCGGAGGGTGCCAGCGAGGAACAGTACGAACTGGCCACGCAGGCGATCGGCGCGCTGCGCTTCCTCGGCAGCCTCGATGCCAGCCGCAGCGTGGCCACCGAAAGCCGGCTGGCGCTGGTGATCCAGCAACTGGTGCAACTGGCCCGGCAGACCGACGGCAACCCGCACAGCCGGTTGGCCGAACTGCTGGCCGAGCGCGAGCGTATCGATACACAGATCGCCGCGGTCAGCGAAGGCCGCGTGGAAGTGCTGGACGACGCCCGCGCGCTGGAACGGGCGCGCGAGATCATCGCACTGGCCGACGAGCTGGCCGAGGATTTTCGGCATGTGCGTGACGACTTCCAGCAGCTCGACCGCGAATTCCGCGAGCGCATCATCGACGACGAGCGCCTGCGCGGCGAGATGCTGGACGCACTGTTCGCCGGCGTCGACGTGATCGCCGAAAGCGAGTCGGGCCGCAGCTTCGACGCGTTCTGGCGGCTGCTCACCGATGCCGAACAAAGCGGCCAGCTGGAAGCGGCGGTGGACGCGGTGACCAGCCGCCCCTTCGCGCGCGCGCTGGACCGGCGCGAGCGCAGTTTCCTGCTGCATCTCACTCGCACCCTGCTCGACCGGGGCGGCAACGTGCACGACGTGCTGCAGCATTTCGCGCGCAGCCTGAAGGGCTTCGTGCAGAGCCGCGCCTACCTGGAGCAGCGCCGGCTGCACCAGTTGCTGAAGCAGACCCAGGCCGAGGCACTGAAGCTGCGCGACCGGGTGCGCAGCAACGAAAGCGTCGACTACACACTGACCTTGAGCAGCGCGCGGCTGCATTCGCTGTCGCGCTGGCGGCTCAACGATCCGCGCGCCAGCCGGATCGACGGCAGCATCGTGCGCGCCGAGGGTGCGGCGATCACGCTGGACAGCGTGGGCGAGCTGGTAGCGCAGTCGGAGATCGACTTCCGCAGCTTGAAACAACGTGTACGCACGCTGCTGGCCGATCGCGCGCAATGTTCCGTCGGCGCCGTGCTCGAACACCATCCGGCCGAGCAGGGCCTGGGCAGCGTGGTCGGCTACGTCGCGCTGGGCAGCCGCCACGGCATGCTGGTGCCCGGCCGGCACGAATCGGTGAGCTGGCGCGGCGAAGACGGCCACGAGCGCCGCGCACGCATCCCCCTGCTGTACTTCCTCAAGGAAAAACGCGATGAACTGGTCTGAGGCGATGGACGATGCGGTAGCGGAAAACCCTGCACCGGAAAGCGTTGGCGATGCCGGCCTGTTCCCCGGCGACAGCGGCAGCCTGCCGTTCGAGGCACGTCGCGCGCTGTGCCAGTTGCTGGCCGGTCCCAGCATGGACGCCGAGCGCCACGCCCTGCTGTGGCCGGTGCTGCTACGCGAGGAAACCGCCATCCGCGCGCGCCTGTGCGAACTGTTCCTGGAACTGGTGCTCGATCGCGACCTGCGCGTGGCCTTCGTGCGCCAGGCCGATACCGGCGAGCTGGAGACGCCGATCCTGCTGCGCTCCAGCCCGCTCACCTTCATCGACTCGGTGCTGCTGCTGACCCTGCGCCAGCGCCTGGCCGAAGCCGAGGCGCAGGGCCAGCGCGCGGTGGTGGAGGTGGACGAACTGCACGCGCAGCTGGCCGTGTACGAGCCGCCGCAGGGCACCGACCGCGCCGGTTTCACCAAGAAGCTCAACGCCGCCATCGAGAAGATGAAAAAGAACAACGTGCTGCAGCCGATCCGCGGCAGCGAGGGTCGCCACGAGGTGTCGCCCACGTTGAAACTGCTGTTTTCCGCCGAAGACGTGCAGGCGCTGGGCGCGGTCTACCGCGAACACCTGGCCGGGCCGCGCTCGATCGACGATGCCGTGGCGGAGGAGGGCGACTGATGGGCAAGCCCGACGCCACCCCCTCGCTGTTCCTCAGCGACCTGCCTACGCCGCGCGAGGAACAGTTCCGCATGCGCCGCCTGCAGGTGCTCAACTGGGGCACGTTCTCCGGCCTGCACGAGGTGCCGATCGCCGAGCGCGGTTTCCTGTTCGTGGGCCGCTCCGGCTCGGGCAAGTCGACCCTGCTCGATGCCATGTCGGCCTTGCTGGTGCCGCCGGCGCTGGTCGACTTCAACGCCGCCGCGCGCGAGGCCGAACGCAGCGGGCGCGACCGCTCGCTGGTGTCCTACGTGCGCGGCGCCTGGGCCGACCAGCACGACGAGGATTCGGGCGAGGTGGCCACCCAATACCTGCGCCGTGGCCCGGTCTGGTCGGCCTTGGCGCTGGAATACCGCAATGCGCTGGGTCGCTGCGTGACCCTGGTGCGGCTGCTGTGGATCCGCGGCAACAGCTCCACCGCCGCCGACGTGCAGAAGCATTTCATCATCGCCGAGCGGCCGTTCGACCTGGCCACGGAACTGGACGGTTTCGACCTGGACCTGCGCCGGCTCAAGCAGCGCCTGGCCGACGTGCATCACCACGACAGCTTCAATGCCTACGCCGAGCGCTTTCGCCGCCTGCTCGGCATCGGCAACGACACCGCGCTGCGCCTGCTGCACAAGACGCAGTCGGCGAAGAACCTGGGCGACCTCAACCACTTCCTGCGCGACTTCATGCTGGAGCGTCCAGAAACCTTCGCCGTGGCCGATCGGCTGGTGGCCGAGTTTGCCGAACTGGACGAGGCGCACAAGGCCGTGGTCACCGCGCGCGAGCAGATCGAGACCTTGCGCCCGGCGCGTGCG
Source organism: Lysobacteraceae bacterium (assembly GCA_028866435.1). Classification (GTDB taxonomy): domain Bacteria; phylum Pseudomonadota; class Gammaproteobacteria; order Xanthomonadales; family Rhodanobacteraceae; genus Rhodanobacter. The sequence continues at coordinate 22,232 of JAGWIC010000042.1, forward strand.
GCCCACGAGCGGCTGATGGCCGTGCGGCGCGAACGCAGCGAGCTGGATGAGTTGCTGGTCGGCGTGGATGGCTATCGCGAACACCAGCGGCTGCGCCTGCTCGACGCGCGGTTGATCGAGCTGGACACGCTCGACCGCGGCCTCGAGGGCGAGGAAGGCCGCCGTCAGCAAACACTGGAACAGCATCAGCGTGAATTCGGCGAGTTGCAGATGCGCCACCGCGAACAGGGTGGCGCGAAGATCGAGCAACTGGAGCGCGATCGCGACGGCGTGTCGCGCGAGCGCGAGACCTGCCTGCGCCATCGTGGCGTGGCCGACACCGCCTGCCGGCAACTGGGCTGGCAGCTCGCGGGCACTCCGCAAGGTTTCGCCGAGCAGCTTGCGCAGGCGCGCAGCCTGCTCGATGCCGGCCAGGACGCTGCCGCCAGTGCCGACCAGCGCATGCTGGAGCTGGGCCTGCAGAAGAGTGAGACCGAGCGTTCCTTCGCCAATGCGCGTGCCGAAACCGCCGCGCTGGAAGCGCACCCGTCGAACATCCCCGCGCATCTGCAGGCGTTGCGCAGCCGCCTGTGCGCCGCGGTGGGCCTGGCCGAAACCGCGCTGCCGTTCGCCGGCGAGCTGATCCAGGTGCGCGCAGACGAACAGGCATGGAGCGGCGCGATCGAACGCCTGCTGCACGGTTTCGCGCTGTCGCTGCTGGTGGACGAACGGCATTACGCCAAGGTCGCCGCCTTGGTCGACGCCACCCATCTCGGCGGCAAGTTGGTGTACCACCGCATTGGCGCCGCGGATGTATTGAACGTATCCGCGCCGCCGCCGCGCTCGCTGCTGCACAAGCTGGAACTGGCGCCGCATGCACACCAGGAGTGGCTGCACGGCGAGCTGCTGCGCCGCTACGACTACGCCTGCGTGGACAGCGTGCAGGCGCTGCGACAGAGCGAACGCGCGATCACCGCGCAAGGCCAGATCAAGCACGGCCGCAGCCGGCACGAGAAGGACGACCGCCACGCCGTCGGCGACCGCCGCCAGTGGGTGATGGGTTTCGACAACCGCGACAAGCTGGCGCTGTACAAGGACGAGGCTGGCGCGCTGGCGCAGCGGATCGCCGAAGTCGAGCACACCATGGCGGCGATCAAGGCCGAACGTTCGCAGCAGGCCAGCCATGCCGCCGCGGCGCAGTCGCTGGCCAACCTGCGCTGGAGCGACATCGACGTCGCGCCCCTGTTGACGCGACTGGATACGATCGAAGCCACCCTGAGAGAGCTGCGCGAAGGCGATGTGGCCTTGCGCAAACTGGGCGAACGCATCGAGGCGAAGGACAAGCAGGTTGCCGCGGCGCAGCGTCTTTTGAATGACGTGCGCGTCGAACGCGAGGGCCACCGGCGCGAGCGCGGGCGACTGGACAAGGATCGCGCCCGTTGCGCCGAGGACGTGATCGCCAGGCCGCTGACGCCACGGCAGCAGCAGGGCCTGGACGCGCGCTGCGAAGCCGGCACGTCGTTCACGCTGGGCAATCTGGCCGAACGCACGCTGGTCATGGAGCGCACCCTCAACCAGAGCCTCGGCTCGCTGGAGACGGAGGCTGGCGAGCAGACCCATCGCATCGTCGGCTGCTTCGAAACCTTCCGCCGCCGTTGGGCGCAGGATGCCGGCGACGTGCAGGCCAACCTGGAAAGCGCGACGGACTTCTTCGCCCGGCTGGAACGGCTCGAACGCGACGGCCTGCCTGCGCACGAGGCGCGCTTCTTCGAGATGCTGCGCACCCAGAGCGGGCAGAACCTGGTCGCCTTGCAGCAGTACATCGCGCAGGCGCACAAGGCGATCCGCGCACGCATGGAGGACGTCAACGCCAGCCTGGAAAAAGTGCCGTTCAATCGCGGCAGCGTCCTGCAGATCAAGCCGGAGGATCGCCGCCTGCCGGAGGTGATCGAGTTCCGCCAGCAGTTGGCCGGCGTGCTAGGCAACCAGAAAACCGACGACCACGAGCGCGCCGAGGCGCAGTTCGAAGGCCTGCGCACACTGGTCGCGCGGCTGGGCTCTACCGATCCCGAGCACAAGCGCTGGCGCGAGCAGGTGCTGGATGTTCGCCTGCATGTGGAATTCATCGGCGAGGAGATCGATGCCGCCAATGGCCGCCAGCTGGAGGTCTACCGCAGCGGCGCCGGCAAGTCCGGCGGCCAGCGCCAGAAACTGGCCACTACCTGCCTGGCGGCCGCCTTGCGCTACCAGCTCGGCGACGAGGACGGTGGCGTGCCGCAGTACGCGGCGGTGGTGCTGGACGAGGCGTTCGACAAGGCCGACAACGAGTTCACCGCGATGGCCATGCGCATTTTCGAGAATTTCGGCTTCCAGATGATCGTGGCCACGCCGCTGAAATCGGTGATGACGCTGGAGCCGTTCATCGGCGGCGCCTGCTTCGTCGAGATCAACGGCCGCCACGATTCCGGCGTGCTGATGATCGAGTACGACTCCGCCAGCCAGCGCCTGGACCTGCCGCGCGCCGCGCGCGAGGGTGGCGATGCGCAGCCCTGAACAGGCGCTCGCGTTGCTGCGCGGCCACTGGCAGCGCCAGGCCGGCGACTGGCTGGATGGCAGCGGCGACTGGCCGCTGCGCGTGCCGCTGGCGGCGCCGGGCGAGCGGCAGGCCAGCGCGCACTGGGCGGCGTTCGAGGCGTGGCGGTCCGCATGGAAGGACTGGCGCGGCGGTGACGTGAGCTGGGCCGAGCGGCGCTGGCCGCTGCTCGGTCGCCAGGCTGTGCCGGAGGCCTTGGCGGTGCCCAGCGCGGAGGCGCTGGCCGGGGTGCTCGGCGAAACCGTGCGCTGGCAGCGCGCCCGCGCGCGTTTCGCTGCATGGGCGCAGCGCTGGCCGGTGCTGGCTGCCGGCTTGCGCCGTCAATACGAACTGCTGGCCGACGCCGACGACACCGAGTTCGCCCGCCTCGGCGACATGCTGGCGTGGCTGCAGGCGCATCCCGCATCGAACCTGTTTGCGCGCCAGCTGCCCGTGGCCGGGCTGGACAGCAAATGGCTGGAAACCCGTACCGGCCTGCTCGGCGACTGGCTGCGCACACTGTCCGACCTGCCGCGCGACACGGATTTCTGGCGGGCTGGCGGGCTGCGCCGCGAACCCGAACGGCTGCGCCTGCGCGTGCTCGATCCTGCCTTGCGCGCATGCGTGGGCGGTCTCGGCGACATCCATGCGCGGTTCGACGAGCTGGCCGCGCTGGCGCTGCCGGTGCGTCGTGTGTTCATCGTCGAGAACAAGCAGACCGGCCTGGCCTTCGACGACCTACCCGGTGCGGTGGTGCTGATGGCGCGCGGCTACGCGGTGGATCGCCTGCACGAGCTGCCGTGGTTGCGCGCCGCGGCCTCGGTGCATTACTGGGGCGACCTGGATACCCACGGACTGGCCATCCTCGGCCGTCTGCGCGGCCACCTGCCACAGGTGCAATCGCTGCTTATGGACGAGGCGACCCTGCTGGCCCATCGCGCGTTGTGGGTGACCGAGCCGCAGCCGCACCGCGCCGACACGATCGAACACCTGGGTGCCACCGAGCAGGTGTTGTACCGCGGCCTGCGCGGCGACCGCTGGGGTGTGCGCGTACGTCTGGAACAGGAGCGGATCGGCTGGGATGTGGCGTGGGCGCGGATCGGGCAGCTTCTGGCGGGATGATCGTTGCGGGCTGGGGCTGATGCTTCTCGCCGAAGAGGTGTGTTCAATCCCCGTGGACGCGATTCTGCGCGAGCCGCTGCCCATTTTCGCGGGCGCTGTCGGCCAGCAGGGCTGGCAACTGCTGCAGGGTCGGGTGGTCAAGCCCTCCATCGCGCATGCCTCTGGCCAGGTCGCTGGCGTGGTCGGGCAGGGCCTCGGCCATGCCGGCGATGCGTGCCAGCGTGGCCTCGATATCGACCCGGGCGCTGCGCAGCAGCGACTCCCAGTGGTGCCGGCGGATGTCGCGCAGGCGGTAGGTGTTGCCGATTTTCATCGCCATCGCCAGCTTGTCCTGGCGCAGCATCGGATAGGGCAGTGCGCTGCCGAGGTCATACATCGGCGCCAGGCGGATGCGGCCGCCGCGACCGAACAGCAGTGCGTGGTTCTTCGCGTGCGCATCGGTACCGGCGGTCAGCCAGTTGAAGGCGAGGGCGTCGATGAAGGTCTCCACGTCGCGGGACGGGGCGCTGGAGTGCGTGCGCAGGATCTCGATGACGTCGAGCGGGCCGGGGCCGCCATCGCGCTGGTACTTGCGCGTGGGCGAAACGGCGAGCGCCTGGCATAGGTCTTCCTGATGCACCCGCAGCAACCGTCCATGTTGTTCGATGCGGTCGAAGCGAGTCACCACGATGGCGGGTTCGCCGTCGAATCGGTACAACCCGGATTGCGCCACCGGCAGGCCGAACCGGCGGGCCAGGGTGAGGCAGAAGTGTTCGTTCTCGGTGTGGCCGTCGAGCGCGGCGGTGGGCGGTTTCAGGATGTGCGTGGTCGGCGTGCGCCCGGCGGGCACGCCCCAGCGGCCATCCCGCAGCAGCAGCGCCGTCTTCGGTTGCGTGCCGGCGAGGCTGAACTGGCCGTGGTCGGTGGCGCGACGGGTGGCGGAAGGATCTTGTCGCAAGGCGCGCAGGCGTTCGCCGATCTCGGCCTCGTCCAGCCAGTTGATGTCATCGATGGCTGGATTCTGCAATGCCTTCAGGCGGGCCGGTGGCACGAACTGCACCGCGCCGGCGCAATCCTCCCCGATATGCGCCAGCAGGCCGAAGGCGTTGGGGGCGGAGACGTGGAAGCGGCTGGCCCAGCGCGCCAGGGTCTGTTCGTTGTCGGGTAGCAGGCCCCACAGGAACGCGTCGATCGCCGCATGCGGGTGCGTCGCGCGTACCAGCGGCATGGATAGCGACAACGGCATGGCGTCCGGGTGACGTCGCCACTCGTCCACATACTCGAAATTCAGTCTGCCGCTGCGTTCGCGGGTCACCGTACCGATGACCACGCCATTCATCACGGCGGTCAGTTCGTTGATGGTCATCGCGGTTGCCGCGCGGCCTCGACGATGGCGTCGATGTCGATGTCCGGCGTGTCGGCGACGCCGTCATAGGGTGCCGTCAGGCCGGTTTGCAACGGATTGTCGAGCGTGTTGAGGGCGCGCAGCACCAGGCCCATTTCCGCGCGCGGCTTGCCGCGCTCGACCTCCACGACCCACTGCCGGCTGACCCCGATGCGGCGGGCCAGTTCGGCTTGGCCCAGGCCGGCCTTCTTGCGGCTTTCGCGCAGCAGGGCGCCTATGTCCTGTGGGGTTCGAAT
>JAGWIC010000043.1 GCA_028866435.1 Lysobacteraceae bacterium
TGGAAAACCCACTCGTAGCGATGAAATTCCTTCAGGAGACGTCTCATGTTAGTGAAGCGATCAGCTGTGTGGTCCGGCTTGGCCGTCAGTGCGCTGGGCAGTGTCATGGGTACCGGCATGTCGGTGGCCTTGCTTGCAATGCTGCCACTGCAGTCTGTGGCGGCCCAGTCCGTTCCAGCCTGCTCGGCGGCATGGAATGCAACGACGGCCTACGGCGGTGGCGCGGTGGCCAGCGAAAACGGTACGAACTATCTGGCGAACTGGTGGACGCAGGGGAACGACCCCGCCAGCAACAACGGTCCGAGCGGCAGCGGCCAGCCGTGGACGTCCGAGGGCGCCTGTAGCGGCTCGTCGGGGTCCGGAACCGGCACGGGCACGGGCACGGGCACGGGTTCCGATGACTGCGCCGCCGCCTGGGACGTGGCCACGGCATACAGCGGCGGGACGCAGGTCAGCGAAAACGGGGAGAACTACGCAGCCAACTGGTGGAACCAGGGCGACGACCCCGCCACGCACAGTGGCGCCGCCGGTTCCGGCCAGCCCTGGACCGTACTCGGCTCCTGCACGGGTTCCAGCGGCGGAAGCACCGGCGGCAGCGGTTCGGGCAGCGGTAGTGGCGGCGGCTCAGGCAGCGGCAGCGGTTCGGGCTCTATCAGCGGCCTGCTGTTCAGTCCCTACAAGGACGTCACCATCAACCTGAACTGGACGACCAACGTCATGAACACGGCGGTTACCGGTACGGTGATGCCGGTGGTCGGCAGCGGCAGCCTGGTTTCCACCGTCGTGCCGAAACTCGGTGCGATCACCCTGGCTTTCGCCACGGGCGAGTGCGGCAGTGAAAACTGGGGAGGCGTCCCGGCGGCGAGCTTCGCCAGCGCCAATATCCAGCCGTTGGTGGACGCCGGCTTGAACTACGTGGTGTCCACCGGCGGTCAGGCGGGTGCCTTCACCTGCTCCACGCCGGCCGGCATGGCGCAGTTCCTCTCCCGCTACATGTCGCCCCGGATGGTCGGGGTGGATTTCGATATCGAGGGCGGACAGACGCAGGCACAAATCGACAGCCTGATCGCCGAAGCGGCCTATGCGCACACGCTGTACCCCAATCTCCGCTTCTCGTTCACGCTGGCCACGCTGGCCGCGTCGGACGGCAGTTACGGCGGGGTGAACGGTATTGGCGACATGGTGGTGCGGGCGGTAAAGGCCGCGAACCTGCCGAACTACACCATCAACCTGATGGTGATGGACTTCGGCTCGGCCAGCGCGGGCGTCTGCGTCGTCGCCAATGGCCAGTGCGACATGGGCCAGTCCGCGATCCAGGCGGCCTTGAACCTGGAGCACACCTACGGCATCCCGGCCAGCCAGATCGAGCTCACCCCGATGATCGGCGTGAACGATGTCTCCAGCGAACTGTTCAGCACGGCCGACGTCGATACCGTCACCAACTATGCCGTGCAGCAGGGGCTGGCGGGACTGCACTTCTGGTCGCTGGATCGCGACACCCCGTGCCAGTCGAACTCGGGTTACGCCTCCCCGACCTGCAACTCGGTCGGCGGTACGTCGCCGCTGGACTACACCAACCGTTTCCTGGGCGACCTCGGGCGTTAGTCGGGCACGCGCGGTGGTCGCGCCGCGCCGGTGGTTTGCGGTGACGGCCGACGCGATCCAGTCAGCAAGAACCCCTGGAGCGTCCTCCGGGGGTTTTTGCTGCGGGTCCGATCGGGCTGGCTGCGCCCGGGGCGCAGCCAGCCCCCGCTCAGAAGCTCATGAAGTAGCCGCCGTTGACCGGCAGGTTGATGCCGGTGAGATAGCCGGCGTCGTCGGCGGCCAGGAAGCCGACGGCACGCGCGATGTCGCCTGGCGTACCGAGGCGGCCCACCGGGATGTCGGCGATGATCTGTTCGCGTACTTCGGCGGATACCGCGGCCACCATCGGCGTGTCGCAGTAGCCGGGCGACACGGTATTGACGGTGACGCCCTTGCGCGCGGTCTCCCGTGCCAGCGCCATGCTGAAGCCGTGCACGCCGGCCTTGGCGGCGGAGTAGTTGGTCTGCCCGAACTGGCCGGTCTGGCCGTTGACCGAGCTGATGTTGACGATGCGGCCGAAGCCGCGGCTGCTCATGCCGTCGACCACGTGGCGGCACATGTTGAAGACGCCGTCGAGGTTCACCCGCATCAGGTCGTGCCATTGCTGCGGCGACATCTTGCGCAGGCTGGTGTCGCGGGTGATACCGGCGGCGTTGACCAGCACGTCGATGCCGCCGTGTTGCTGCTCGATGCGAGCAATCACCTGCTGGCACTGTTCGAAGTCGCTGACATCGGCCGGCTCGAATTCGACGGTACCCTCCAGGTCGGCCACGTCGTGCCGCAAACCCGCCAGGCGCTCGACCCGCGCGGCCAGGTCCAGGGCGACGACATGCCGGCCGGCGCTGGCCAGTTGGCGACAGATTTCCACGCCCAGCCCACCCATGCCGCCGGTGACTACCGCGATGCGCCTTGCCTTCGGGATTTGATTCATTGAGCGGGTTCTTCAGGACTGAACATGCCGCAGGCCAGCACATGCCGTGCTGCGGTGTTCCGGGGTGAGCGGGGAGATTGCCGGCGGAGCGGGATGGCGCCCCGCCGGGAAGCGGTGCTTAGCTGGACTTCTTGTCGCCGCGGCCGGCGGCCGGCGTGGGCATGACCTTGGCGGCGGTGTCCATCAGGCCGCGCTGCATGGCCTGGAACGCCGCCATGTTGCGCTCGGTCAGGTCATTCAGCGTGTTCCATGGGGTTTGCCCCATCAGGCTGTTGAGCTGGCTGCGGAACTGGGTCTGCTGGTCAAGGAATACCTGCAGGCTGCGCTCCAGGTAAGGCCCCATGAAGCCCTGCAGCGAATCACCGTAGAAGCGGATGATCTGGCTCAGCAACTGCGGTGAGAGCATGGGCTGACCCTTGTCCTCGTGCTCGGAGATGATCTGCAGCAGCACCGCACGGGTGAGGTCTTCTCCGCTCTTGGCGTCGCGGACTTCGAAGTCCTCGTTGTCCATCACCAGCTGGCGGACTTCCTCCAGCGTGATGTAGCTGGAGATTTCCGTGTCGTAGAGACGGCGGTTCGGATACTTCTTGATGGTGCGTTTGGTTTGTGCCATGGCGTACAAACTAGCAGAAGATATTGCGCTGCACCAGCCGGGGCACGACGCATGCTGCGGCGGGGAAGGCGCAGCAATTCAGTGGCCGCCGGCCGCGCCCGCACTGCCAAAGGGCGGGCGCGCGAACCACAATACCGGGATCAGCAGGACGAACAGGACCGCGCAGGCGAGGAACACGTCGTTGACCGCCAGCGTCAACGATTCCCTGGCGATCAACTGGTCGATCACGCCCAGCCCGCGGCCACGGGACATGCCGTCATGGCTCAATTGCTGCAGGAACTGGGTGGTCGCCGGGTGGGCGGCCGTGATGTTTTCGGTGAGCGTGGCGTGGTGCTGTTCGCCGCGGTGCTGCCACAGCGTCACCATGATCGCGGTCGACATGCTCGAACCCATGGTGCGGCAGAAATTGGACAGGCCCGACGCGCTGGCCAGTTGCTCCACCGGCAGGCCGGACAGGTAGACCTGGTTCAGCGGGATGAAGAAGCACGGAATCGCCAGGCCCATGACGAAGCGCGGTACGACGAGGCTGGAGAATGATGCGCCGCTGTCGAAGGTGGAGAACCAGTAAGCCGTGCCGGCGAACACCAGGAACGCGAACGTCACCACGGCGCGCAGGTCCAGCCGATGCAGGTTCCGGCCCAGGACCGGGGCGATCACGAACGCCAGCACGCCGACCGGTGCCGAGGCCAGGCCGGCCCATGTCGCGGTGTAGCCCAGCGTGAGCTGCAGCCACAGCGGAAACACCACGTTGATGCCGAAGAACGCGAACATGCCCAGCGACAGGCTGATCACGCCGACGGTGAAATTGCGCTGCCGGAACAGCGACAGGTCGACCACCGGATGTTTGGCGTGCAGTTCCCACACGACCAGGAAGGTGAGGCAGACCAGGGCGATCAGACCCAGGGTCAGGATCATCGGCGAGGAGAACCAGTCGTGGTCGTTGCCATTGTCCAGCATGAACTGCAGTGCGCCCACGCCCACCACCAGCAAGCCCAGACCGATCATGTCGATCGGAGCCTTGGCGGTCCTGGTTTCGCGTCTGCGCAACAAGCCCCAGGTGACCACCGCCGCGGCCAGCCCCACGGGGACGTTGATGTAGAAGATCCACGGCCAGCTGAAATTGTCGGTCAGCCAGCCGCCGAGGATCGGCCCGAAAATCGGCGCCACCACCACGGTCATCGCCCACAGCGCCAATGCGATGCCCTGCTTTTCCCGCGGGTAGTTGGACAGCAGCAGGGTCAGCGAGAGCGCCACCATCGGACCGGAGCCGGCGCCCTGCAGCAGGCGGCCGATCACCAGCATCGGCATGCTGGTCGCCAGCCCGCACAGCATCGAAAACACCACGAACAGCAGTACCGATACGACGAAGGTCCTGACCTCGCCGAAACGGCGCGCCAGCCAGCCGGTCAGTGGCTGCATGATGGCGCTGGCCAGTGCGTAGGAACTGATCGTCCAGGTGCCCTCGCTGGGGCTCACGCCCAGGCTGCCGGCAATGTGCGGAACGGCGACGTTGACGATCGTCATGTCCAGCACTTCCATGAAGGTGCTGAACGCAACGGCGATGGTCAGCAGGGCCAGTGGCCCGCCGTGCATGGGTTTGAGCGGGGCGGCTTCAGCGGGCGTGGCGGCCATCGTCGGGACTCAGCTCACGGGCCGGCGGGCGGAAGATTGGCGCGGATGATCCGCATCGCCTCGGCATCGGCCTTGCTGGCCATCTGCGCATAGACGTCGGTTTGCGCCACCGCCGGATGCTGCGCGGTCGGACTCAGCACACTGCCCTGGTCGTGGCGGATGTCGATGGTGGCGTCGGCGGACAGGCCGACGCGGAGCGGATGGCGGTCCAGCTCCTTGTCGTCCAGCGCGATGCGCACGGTAACCCGCTGCACGACCTTGATCCAGTTGCCGGTGGCGTTCTGCGCCGGCAGCAGGGAGAACACGCTGCCGGTGCCCGCGCCGATGCCGACGACCGTGCCGTGGTAGCGCACGTCGCTGCCGTAAAGGTCGGAAACGACGGTGGCGGGCTGTCCGATGCGGATGTGGCGGAGCTGGCCTTCCTTGAAGTTGGCGTCGATCCAGAGGTTGTGCAGCGGGATCACCGTCATCAGTTGCTGGCCCGGTTGCACGCTGTTGCCCAGCTGCACGCTGCGCTGCGCCACGTAGCCCGACACGGGGGCGTAGATCGCATTGCGCTGGGCGGCGATCCAGGCGGCGCTGAAGTTGGCGCGGGCCAGCATGACGGCGGGATTGTGTGCGATGTCGGCCCCCTCGATCGCGGCATGCGCGGCGCTGGCCTGCGCCTGGGCCGAGGCCACGGCAGCGCGGGCCCGTGCCACCGCGTCGCGCAGATGCTGCACGATCTCCGGCGATTCCGCGTGCGCGGCGAGCAGGGGCAGGTGGCGCTTCAGGTCGGCTTCGGCCAGGTTCAGCGCGATGCGGCTGGCGGTCACCTGCGCATCGGCGCCGGCGGCCGAGCTGGTCTGCTGGCGTACCCCGCGCACGGCCTGCGCCAGCGCGCTGCGCGCCTGTTCGAGGCGCACCCTGGCATCGGTGTCGTCGAGCTTCACCAGCACCTGGCCCGCCTCGACGTGCTGGGTGTCGTCGGCGAGGATGGCCACCACGGTGCCTGGAACCTGGGCCGAGATCGCCACCTGGTTGCCGCCGACATAGGCGTTGTCGGTCTCCTCGCGGGTGGAGAACACCAGGGTCCACAGCAGGAACCAGATCAGCCCGGCGAGCACGAACACGCCGCCCACGATCAGCAGGGCCCGGCGGCGTTTGGCCGGCTGCTTGGCAGCCATGCCGCTGTCGTTGGCGTCGACGGACGGCGTGCTTGAATCAGTGGCGCTCATGGTCGACGGCTCCGGCGGTGGCGGTAGAGGAAGGGGATGAATGGCCCTGGTCGGCGAGGCGATAACCGCCACCGAGCGCCTTGATCAGGCTCAGGTCCACGCTCAGTGCCTGCGCCTGCAGTTGCACCGCGGCATCGCGTTGCTGCAGCAGTTGCGCCTGCGCCGCCAGGCTCTCGCGGCCGTCGCGTACGCCCTGCCTGGCGCGGGCCTGTGCGCTGGCCAGCAATTGCCGGTCGGCATCGAGCTGTACCTGCTGCTCGCGGCGGCGGGCGGCGAGCTGTTGCGCGTTGAGAACCTGGGTCGCCACCTCGCGCGCCGCGCCGAGCAGGGTGCTGTCGTACTGGGCCACCGCCGCATCGAGTCGGGCCTTGCTCATGCCGTAGTTGGCCTTGAGCGAGCCGCTGTTGAAGATCGGCAGGTGCAAGGCGGGGGTCAGGGCGAAGGTGCGGCTTCCCGCCGTCATCAGTTTGCCGAGATCGATGCTGGAAAGCCCCGCCAGCGCGCTGATGCTGAGGTCGGGAAAGAATTCACCGCGTGCGGCATCGGTATTCCTAAGCGCTGCTTCGACCTGCCAGCGGCTGGCGGCGATATCCGGCCGGCGTGCCAGCAGGTCCACGCTCGCGCCCGGCGGCAGGCCGCCGTCGGTGGCCGGTAGCGGACGTGGTTGCAGAGTTGGCAGTTGTGCAGGCGCGATGCCCAGCAGCGAGGCGAGGGCCACCCGGCGGATACTCGCCGCGCCGGCGATGGCCACCCGCAACTCGCGCGCCGCGGCGACCCGCGCCCGCGCCAGTTGCGCCTCGTCGGGGAGATCCACGCCCTGCTTGACCCGCAGCCGGGCGATGGCGGCGAGCGCCCGCTGGGTGGCGAGCAGCCGGTCGGCAATCTGCAGCCGCTGCTGGTCAGCCTGCCAGCCGAAATAGGTATCGGCCACGGCATATTCGATCGCCAGCGCGGCCGCGCTGTGTTGCGCTTCGGCGGCGCGAGCCTGGTCGAGGGATGCCTCCATCGTGGCCCGCTTCTTGCCCCACCAGTCGAAGTCGTATTGCAGTTGCACGCCCAGGTCGGCCTGGTTGTACCAGTTGAAGCCCAGCAACCGGCTCGGAATCAGCCCGTGATCGCTCAAGCGCTGCCGGGCGACCTGGGCACTGCCGTTGAGCGAGAGCCCCAGCTGCGCGGCGGCCAGGCGGGCGGATTCGCGGGCGTCGCGCACCCGGCTTTGCGCCAGCGCCAGGTCCGGCGACTGCCGCAGCGCGCGTTGCATCAGCCCGTCGAGCTGGGGGTCGTCGTACTGTTGCCACCACGAACTTGCCGGCCAGCCGGCGCGTGTCGGCGCCTGCAGCCCGGCGAGCGGGACCTCGTCGGGCAGGGCCGGTGGCGCGAGTTTCGCGGGCGCGCCGGCGCAGGCGGCTAGCAGCATCAGCGCCGCCGAAGCCAGCGCGTTGCGGGTGCAACGCCGGACGTGCTTCATCGGGAATTCCTTCATGGCGTGGGGGCCTGGTCGACCGCGTCGATATTCTTCGCCAGCTTGCGCAGCAGCCGGCCCAGTTGGCGCTTCTCGGTATCGCTGAAATTGGCGAACAGGCCGTCGATGTGCGGAAACATCGGCGGCAACATCTGCCTGGCAAAACGCTGGCCGGCAGCGGTGATGCGAATCTGCACCCGGCGGCGATCCTCCTTGCTGGAGCCACGGGTAATCAGCCCGCGCTTGACCAGGGTGTTGGCAATCCGGGTCATGTTGGTCGCGCCCTGGGTGGCCAACTCGCACAGCTCGCCCGGCGTCGAGCTGCCGTCCGGCCGGCTGTAGAGGATCATCAGGGTGAGGAACTCGCTGTGGTTGAGCTTGTATGGCTTGAGTTTTGCGGCCAGTCCTTCCTCCATGCGGCTGCCGGCCATCAGCACCAGCCGGCACAGGCGCGCCTCCGCGGCGGGCAGTGACGGGATGATCTGGCCCACCCGTTCGATACCTTCGTCCATCAGCATGATGCAGTGTGTCAGGCGAGCCATTTCACCAGGTCATATTTCACTAGTGAAGTAAAAGATAGCAAGTCGCGGGGCAGGCGGCAAGCGGCGTTTCAGGAGCGGGTTGCCGGCTTCGTCCGCTGCTGCGGCGCAGGGGCATCGAGATGGAACAGGCGCCTGGCATTGACGCTGGTGGCATGCGCCACCTCTGCCTCGGTTTCGCCGCGCAGGCTGGCGACGCAGCGCAGCACTTGCGCCACATGGGCCGGCTCGTTGCGTTCGCCGCGATGGGCGGCGTCCGGTTGATCCGGGGCGTCGCTTTCCAGCAACAGGAACTCGATGGGCATGCCGGCAACGATCCGACGCAGCCGTTGTGCGCGCGGGTAGGTGAGCGGGCCGCCGATGCCAAGGTGGAAGCCGATATCCCAAAGGCGCCGTGCCTGCTGCTCGCTGCCCGAAAAACTGTGGACCACGCCGCCGCAGGCGCCGCTGCGTCGCAGGGCGAGGCTCACTTCCTCCAGTGCCCCGCGCGCATGCACGATCACCGGCAGCCTGCGCTCGCGCGCCAGTTCCAGTTGGCGGCTGAAATACAGCCGCTGCCGCTCGCGATCCAGTGTCTCCAGGTGAAAATCCAGCCCGATCTCGCCGACCGCGACGGCACGGTGGTCATCGAGCCACGAAGACAAGGCATCGACATGTTCGGGTGCATGGTTGGCCACGAACATGGGGTGCAGGCCGTAAGCCGGGTGGACGTTGCGGTGCCTGTCCGCAATCGCCCTGATACGCCCCCAGCTGTCGAAATCGACGGCGGGCACGATCATCGCCTCGACACCTGCCGCCGCCGCCCGCTGGATGATGGCATCGCGGTCGGGCGAGAATGCCGCGTTGTCCAGGTGGACGTGAGTGTCGACGAGTTGGGGCATGCGGATTCCGTGAACTGGTGGACCTTTGCGTAGCGGGCGCGTGAAGACAATGTAACGAGGGAGCTAGCTGGCATTCAGTTGCGGGCCTGTCCAATGGCGACGCACGTTATTGCGTTCGGTATCAAGGGCCGTGGTATTCAACAAACTAACTTAAGGAGGACGCGGTGATGAACAAGATGATGACCACTATGACGCGGGCGGCGATGGCGGCCGCGCTTGTCGTGGGCCTGTCGGCCTGCCAGCGCAGCGCGGATGCTGGCGCCGCCAATGGTGCGGCGGATGCGGGCGCCAGTACAGGCGCCAATGCGGGCACCGGTGCGGACAGCGGGATCAAGTATGCCAGGGTGGTCCGCGTCGACCCGTTGCGTTCAACCACCAACAACCCGCGTGAGGTGTGCCGCGACGAGACGGTGACGCATACCGCGCCGCCGAAGGATCAGCATCGCCTTTTGGGCACGGCGATCGGCGCCGTGGCGGGCGGCCTGCTCGGCCACCAGATAGGCGGCGGCAGGGGCAATACGCTCGCCACCGTGGCTGGCGCCGTCGGCGGCGGTTATGCCGGCAATCGTATCGAGGCGAGCCGGCAGAAACCCCAGGTGTCCACCTCGGTCGAGCGCAAATGTTCCGTCGTGAACAACCCCAGCAGCAAGATCGTGGGCTACGACGTGCGCTACGTCTATAACGGCGTCACCCACACGGTTCGCATGGACCATGATCCGGGTGACCGGGTGCAGGTGCAGGAGGGCGTGACCGTGGTATCCGGCGCCCGCTGAATCCCCTCAGGAAAATCCAAGGAAACAGGCCCATGAACGGAGCAACTGAAAAACTCGCGCTGGCAAGCGTGCTCGTCGCCGGCCTTGCGCTGTCGGGTTGCGCCACGGCGCCTGGCGGCAACTACCATCGCGGCTACCAGCCGCCAGCCGCCTACTCGAACCAGGGCGCGCGTTGCCGCAGCTGCGGCGTGGTCCAGGAGGTGCGGCAGGTGCAGCTCCGCGGCGGCGGCAACGACGGCACGCTCGGGGCGATCATCGGTGCCGTGGCCGGCGGCGTCCTCGGCCACACGGTGGGCAAGGGCGACGGCCGCAAGGCGGCGACCGTCATCGGTGCCGTAGCCGGTGGCGTGGTGGGCAACCAGGTGGGCAAGAGCGCCGGCGGCGACGCGCCCGCCTGGCGCATTGTCGTGCAGCTCGACGATGGCCAGTACGCAACCGTCACCCAGCGCGACAACCCGGGCGTGCGCCAGGGCGACTACGTCGAAGTCCGAGGGGGTCAGGTCTATCCTCGATGAGGGCGTGAATGACGATAACGTATGGACATCTATACGTCCAAAAAAAAGGCCATCGAAAGATGGCCTTTTTTGCTATCGACGGTCAGTTGACCGCGTAGAATGTGTGGTTTCCTATGGTGATGCCCGGGCGGTTGCGGGACCAGTAGGGCGCAACGGAGACCGTCGCGAAATGATCGGCGCGGGGTACCAGGATGCGACGTTGGCTGGCCGGCAGTTGCCAGTTGCGGATCGACCGGCCGGCGATGTTCCAGGCCTTGTCGAAAGCGTCGAGATTGTTGATTTCGAATGTGCCGGTGGTGGTGGTGGTGGCGAATTGATGCGGTGCCGTCACCACCTGGCACACGGTATTGCCGTAGTGGCCGTGTTCGAGTCGTCGCATGGCGACTTCGGCGACTGCCAGCTGGCCATTGACGGGCTGGCTGCGGGCCTCGAGGTAAACCGTGGTGGCCAGGCAAGCATGGTCGGCCACCGGCTGGGGTAAAAGCGATGTCAGCCACAACAACATGGAAAGTTTCATGGTTCTGCCTCCAACGTGCTGTACGCGCAAAGCGGACTGAAAGCTTTGGGCGCCGTTGCGGTGGACGGGCGGGCAGGCCGTTCCACCTGGAATTGTCGCGATGACCGAAACTTGTGGTCATCGCGTTTTGCCACGGGATTGTGGCGGGCGAGCGGCGGTTTCATGCCGATCGGGATACGTGCTGCCTTGGCGTGGTGGGGCCGGTTCGGCCCTGTTGCCAGCAACTGTTGCGCACTCGTTGGATGCGAGGCGTCGTGCCATCCGATGTCTTCACACCGGGTCGCGCTGATCCGGAATCTTCCGGTTCGTCGCGTGTATCGGCACCCCGTTTTCCGGGCGCCGCGATATTCGATCGGCGAAGCCTAGTGGCGGATGTCTGCGCTGGCAAGTGCCGGCCGATTCGGGTTTAGCCGTGGCTCACCCTGCGTTGACAGGCTCCGGCGGCGTGAGTTGCCGTGCTCAGGCCGGCCAGGACGCCTCCAGTTCAAGCGCGAGATGGTGGTCGAATGCCAGGGAAATACCTGCGCGAGCCTGTTTGGCGATGTCGTCGCTGAGGATCACCAGTGCTTCGTTGCCGCGCGACGAATGCATGCTGTCCAGCACGTGGCCGACTTCGATCCCCTCGACCCGGAGGGCGTCACCGATGGCTGCGGCTGGCGACAATCCGCCGCGATGCAGATGCCGCTTGTCGCCGCCGCGAAAATGCAGGCGCGCGACGATTTCCTGGCCGGGGTAGCAGCCTTTGTCCACCGCGACGGCACCGAGGCGTTGCAGCGAGAGCGCTGCGGGGTGGAATTTGCAAGCCGCGGCCGAATTCAGCCACGGCCACCCGGCGTGCAGCTGTGGCAGGCGCCACGCGTCGTCGCCGCTGCCGCTGGCCGACAGCTGCAGGCTGTGGTCGCCGCAGCCGACCATGACGACGCCTTGCTCCTGCAGGACCCGATGCAGCGGTATCGCCGGCCCGCTCGCCAGCGGACCTGGCGCAAGCGCCGTCACGACGACCTTCGAACGGAACACGAAACGCTGCAGCGCGGCGGCCAGCGCGGCGGCGTCGCCGCCACGGAGCATCAGCAGGTAGCGCTGCTCTTCGAGCCGGGCCAAATGAAAGAGCGCGCACACGCGACCGTGCGGGTCGAGCCACGCGCTGAACTGCCATTGCCCGACGGCGAGTGCGTCGACCTTGCTGCTGAACTGGGCATGCGCGAACGCCCCGGCATCGGGGCCGTGGAGTATCAGGGTCTCGGCGTGGAGAGGGTTCGGCATAGGCGGCTCAAGCTTGGGGTGGGTGCGCGCAAATGCAAGTGATGCGGATTCAACGTCTGCCCGCGCAGCCCTGCTTTTCGATGAGCGATGGTTGTGCAGCTTTGTCGCAAGTATTAATCTTTCCGGGCTAACACAAACCATGTCCGATACCGCTACCCCAGCTCTGCCCACACCTGCCTCCGTTCCTGCGGACGGAGTCGCCGTGCCAGTCGTGACGGCCAGGGAAAAGGCGGCTGGGGATCGGCCCGCAGCTGATCCTACCCGCTACGGCGATTGGGAAAAGAACGGCCGCTGCATCGATTTCTGAACCAGCGCAGGGCGTTCGTTGCCCGGGCGTTTCAGACGGGGCGATGCGGCGCGGACATCAGCGATTCCACTCAGGATAGCCGCCATGGCAGATACGCAACGACCGCTTTCACCGCATGTGCAGATCTACAAGTGGCAGGTGCAGATGACGACTTCCATCGTGCACCGCGCTACCGGTGTTGCATTGGCGGTAGGCACCTTGCTGGTCGTCGCCGGCCTGCTGCATCTGGCCGCGGGCGAGGCGAGCTACGCGCACTTCAAGGAGATCGCCGGCAGTCCACCTGGCTTGATCCTGCTGTTCGGCTGGAGTTGGGCCCTGTTCTATCACCTGTGCAACGGCGTTCGCCATCTGCTGCAGGATGCCGGTTTCGGTTTCGAGATCGCCCAGTTCGTGCGCTCCAGTTGGCTGTCGATCGTCGCCAGCATCGTGCTGACCGTGCTGGTGTGGGCGTATGTGTTGATGCATGGGGGTGCTGCATGAGCGCCAGGGACGTCGTCGTGAAGGATCGTCGCAACGCGCTGAAGATCGCCCGCGGTCTGGGTTCGTCGCAGTCGGGCGTCGGCCACTGGTGGACGCAGCGGGTGACCGCCGCCGCGCTGGTGCTGCTGGGGCTCTGGTTCGTCGCCACCGTGCTGTGCCTGCTGCACGCGGATTACGCCACCGCCCGCGCCACCGTGGCCAGGCCATGGAACGCGCTGCTGCTGATCGCCTTCGTTCTCGCCATGTTCTGGCATGCCGTGCTCGGCCTGCAGGTGGTGATCGAGGACTACGTGCATACCCGCTGGAAGGAAGTCGTCCTGCTGGTGGCGATCAAGTTCCTCGCGGTACTCGGCGCGCTGGCAAGCGTGCTGGCCGTGCTGCGCATTGCGCTGACCCCATAAGACGCGAGGACAAGGTTTCATGGAAAGCTACAAGATCCAGCAGCATCTCTATGACGTGATCGTGGTCGGCGCCGGCGGCGCCGGTCTGCGGGCCACCTTCGGCCTCGCCGAGAAGGGCCTGAAGGCGGCGTGCATCACCAAGGTATTTCCCACCCGCTCGCACACCGTGGCGGCGCAGGGCGGCATTTCCGCCGCGCTTGGCAACATGGGCGAGGACGACTGGCGTTTCCACTTCTACGACACCGTCAAGGGTTCGGACTGGCTCGGCGACCAGGACGCGATCGAATACATGTGCCGCGAAGCGATCCCGTCGATCCTCGAGCTCGAGCACTACGGCGTACCGTTCTCGCGCACCGAGGAGGGCAAGATCTACCAGCGCCCGTTCGGCGGCATGACCACGCATTACGGCAAGGGCACCGCCCAGCGGACCTGCGCGGCGGCCGACCGCACCGGCCACGCGATCCTGCACACGCTGTACCAGCAGGCGCTGGCGCACGACGCCACGTTCTTCATCGAGTACTTCGCCATCGACCTGATCTTCGATGCCGAAGGCGTCTGTCGCGGCGTGCTGGCGCTGGACATGAACGAAGGCACCCTGCATTTCTTCCGCGGTCACGCGGTGGTGCTGGCGACCGGTGGCTATGGCCGTGCCTATTTCAGCGCCACCTCGGCGCATACCTGCACCGGCGACGGCGGCGGCATGGTGCTGCGCGCCGGCCTCGCGCTGCAGGACATGGAGTTCGTGCAGTTCCACCCCACCGGCATCTACGGCGCCGGCTGCCTGATCACCGAGGGCGTGCGCGGCGAAGGCGGTTACCTGACCAATGCCAACGGCGAGCGTTTCATGGAGCGCTACGCGCCTAGCGCCAAGGACCTGGCCTCGCGCGACGTGGTCAGCCGTGCGATGACGCTCGAAATTCGCGAAGGCCGCGGTGTCGGCGAGAACAAGGACCACATCTACATCAACCTGATGCATCTCGGCCCGGAGGTGATCAACGAGCGGCTGCCCGGCATCGCCGAGTCCGCACGCATCTTCGCCGGCGTGGACGTCACCAAGGAACCGATCCCGGTACTGCCCACGGTGCACTACAACATGGGCGGCATCCCCACCAACTACCACGGCGAAGTGGTGCAGAAGCGGGGCGACGACGTGGATGCGGTCGTTCCCGGCCTGTTCGCCATCGGCGAGGCGGCGTGCGTGTCGGTGCATGGCGCCAATCGCCTCGGTTCCAACTCGCTGCTGGACCTGGTGGTGTTCGGCCGCGCCGTCGCCCATCGCTGCGCCGAGCTGATCAAGCCGCAGACCGCGCACAAGGACCTACCGAGCAACGTGCTGGACAAGGCGCTGGCACGCTTCGACGGCCTGCGCAACGCCAACGGCAGCAAGCCCACCGCGCAGATCCGCCTGGAGATGCAGCGCACCATGCAGAGCGATGCGGCGGTGTTCCGCACCGGCGTCACGCTGAAGGAAGGCTGCCAGAAGATTTCCGCGGTGCGCGAGTCGTTCAAGGACGTCCACGTCAGCGATCGCTCGCTGGTGTGGAACTCCGACCTGATCGAGACGCTCGAGCTGGCCAATCTGCTGGACCAGGCGGTCGCCACGATGCATTCGGCCGAGCAGCGTCCGGAAAGCCGCGGCGGCCATGCGCGGGAGGATTTCCCCGAACGCGACGACGTCAACTGGATGAAGCACACCCTGGTATGGGTCGATGAAGCGGGCAAGCCACGCTTCGACTCGCGCCCGGTGCACCTGAATCCGATGACCGACGAGGTCAAGGCGGTACCCCCGGCGAAACGCGTCTACTGATCCGCGGGCGGCGCTGGCCGCCTCGTGGCGAGTGCATCATTGATTGTACGGTCGGGGCGCAAGCCCTCCTGCAAAAAGGTTGAAGGGTTCAGCACATGGCAGAGTTTTCGCTACCGAAGAATTCGCGGGTCCAGCCGGGCAGGCATTTCCCGGCCAAGGGCGCGAAGAAGCCGCGTACGTTCCGCATCTATCGCTGGTCGCCCGACGATGGACAGAACCCGCGCGTCGACACCTACGAGGTGGATCTGGCGTCCTGTGGACCGATGGTCCTGGACGCGCTGCTGAAGATCAAGAACGAGATCGATCCCACGCTGACCCTGCGCCGCTCCTGCCGCGAGGGCATCTGCGGTTCGTGCGCGATGAACATCGACGGCACCAACACGCTGGCCTGCACCTGCGCGATCGACGCCTGCGACTCGGGCGACGTGAAGATCTACCCGCTGCCGCACATGCCGGTGGTGAAGGACCTGGTCCCCGACCTGACCCACTTCTACGCCCAGTTCGCCTCGATCAAGCCGTGGCTGCGCACGCAGAGCCCGGCACCGGCCCGCGAGCGGCTGCAGTCGCCCGAAGAGCGCAAGAAGCTCGATGGCCTGTACGAGTGCATCCTGTGCGCCTGCTGCTCGACCAGCTGCCCCAGCTACTGGTGGAATGGCGACAAATACCTCGGCCCGGCGATCCTGCTGCAGGCCTATCGCTGGATCGTCGACAGCCGCGACGAGGACACCGGTGCGCGGCTGGACGACCTCGAGGATCCGTTCAAGCTCTATCGCTGCCACACCATCATGAACTGCTCGCGCACCTGTCCGAAGGGCCTGAACCCGGCCAAGGCGATTGCGGAGATCAAGAAGTTGATGGTCGAACGCCGCGGCATGTGATCATCCGCCGTCGCCCGCTGGCGACGGCACCGCTGCCGCTCGCCCATCGGGGCGAGCCGGGCCAGGAGAGACGCTTCGCGCGATGCAAGCCATGGATGCCAGCCGGATCAAGCGCCTGCGCTGGCGCACGCGCCGCGGCACGCGCGAACTGGACGCCTTGTTCGGCAGTTGGCTGGACGAACGCTTCGCCGACGCCGACGAGGCCCGGCAACAGGCCTTCGACGAGTTGCTCGACGTGCAGGACCCCGACCTGTGGGATTGGGTGATGGGCCATGCGCGGCCCGCGCGCGCGGACTGGCAGGCGATCATCGATGACATCCGCGCCCGCCATCGGCTTTGAGTACCGGCCGTCGCGGCTGCCCGGGCGGGCCCTGATCGTGATGTGCTGCCTGGCGCTGCTGGCGGTCGCCTGTTGCGGGCTGGCGCCGTGGCAGCAGGCATTGCTGGCGCTGGCGCTGGTGGCGAACGCAAGCCGCGTTGCGCGCAAGCTGGCGGCGACACCGGTCACCGCGGCCGGCTGGAGCGCCGATGCCGGCTGGACCGTGCATCTTTCGGGGCAGCGGGACGTTGCAGTCGTGCTGGCCTCCTTCCGCGTGCTGGGGCCGTATGTCCTGCTGCGCCTGAAGGCGCCGGCGCGGACGGTGCACGTGCTGTTCCTGGCGCCGGACAACAGCGATGCCGACATCCGCCGCCGCCTGCGCATGCGGCTGGCCACGATGGCTTCCGGCGAAGCGTTGCCGCGGTGGTGAACCCCGGCAACTTCGCGCGGCGAGCGCGGTCTGTTCGAATACCTGATAATGCCAGGCCGGGCGGCCCGCCCAGCGATGACCCAAGCGACCACCCAAGCGACCACCCATGTTCCGACCGTTAGAGCTCTTCATCGGCCTGCGCTATACGCGGGCCAAGCGACGCAACCAGTTCATCTCGTTCATTTCCACCGTATCGATCGTCTGCATTGCGATCAGCGTGATCGCGCTGATCACCGTGATGTCGGTGATGAACGGCTTCGATTTCCAGATGAAGTCGCGCATCCTCGGCGCGGTATCGCAGGCCACCATCAGCAGCGTCGACGGCAGCATCCATGATGTGTCGAAGGCCTTGCAGATCGCCCAGGCCAATCCGCACGTGCTGGGCGCCGCGCCGTTCGTCGAATCGCAGGCCATGCTGCTCGCGCGGCGCTCCGGCGCCGCGCTGGTGCGCGGCATCGACCCCGCGCAGGAGTCCAAGGTGGTCGATATCGGCCAGCACATGGTCGATGGCAAGCTCAGCGAGCTGACCCCCGGCAGCTGGAATATCGTGCTCGGCCGCGACCTGGCCAACCAGCTCGGCGTTGCCGTCGGCGACCGGGTGACCATGGCGGTGCAGGAAATGCGTGCCACGCCGATGGGCGGGGTGCCCCGCTTTCGCAGTTTCCACGTGGTCGGCACGTTCCAGCTGGGCATGGAGCAATTCGATTCGGGACTGGCCCTGGTCAACATCGTCGATGCGGAGAAGCTCAACGACCTCAGCGGCCCGATGGGCATCCGCCTGAAGCTGGACGACCTGTTCAACGCGCGCCCGGTCGCCCATGAGCTGGCCAACCAGCTGGGCCAGTTCTACGCCATCCGCACCTGGATGGACGACAACGCCAACCTGTTCCATGCGCTGTCGATGGAAAAGATGGTGATGTTCATCATTCTCTCGTTGATCGTGCTGGTGGCGGTGATCAACCTGATCTCGATGCTGATGATGCTGGTCACCGACAAGCAGGCCGACATCGCCATCCTGCGCACGCTCGGGGCCACCCCGCGCAGCATCATGGGGGTGTTCATGGTGCAGGGCCTGCTGGTGGGCTTCGTCGGCATCGGCCTGGGCGTCGGCCTGGGTTCGCTGCTGTCGTGGCGACTGCCGGGCATCGTCAAGTGGATCGAGCACACCTTCCACGTCACTTTCCTCTCGCCGGATGTCTACTACATCAGCGAGGTACCCAGCCGGCTGCAGTTGAACGACGTGGTGTGGGTCGCCCTGTTGACCTTCGCCTTCTCGCTGCTGGCTACCCTCTACCCCGCGTGGCGGGCCTCGCGCACGCAACCGGCGCAGGCGCTGCGCTATGAATAAGAACGTCATGAACAGCCCCGCCGAAAACGTGCTGCGCGCCAGCCATGTCGCCAAGACCTACGACGAAGGTGGCCTGCACACCAGGGTATTGAGCGACGTCAGTTTCAGCCTGAAGCGCGGCGAGACGATGGCCATCGTCGGCGCCTCCGGTTCCGGCAAGAGCACCTTGCTGCACATCATCGGCGGGCTGGATACGTTGAGCGCCGGCGAAGTGGAAGTCGACGGCCGCGTGCTGTCCAGCCTCTCCGACGCCGAGCGCGGCCGCGTGCGCAATCGCTCGCTGGGCTTCATCTACCAGTTCCACCACCTGCTGCCCGAGTTCACCGCGCTGGAGAACGTGTGCATGCCGCTGCTGATCCGCGGCACCGCCATCGCCGAGGCGCAGCAGCGGGCACGGGACCTGCTCGAGCGGGTCGGGCTGGGCCAGCGTACCCACCACAAGCCGTCCGAGCTGTCCGGCGGCGAGCGCCAGCGCTGTGCGGTGGCACGCGCGCTGGTGACCCGGCCGTCCTGCGTGCTGGGCGACGAGCCCACCGGCAACCTCGACGAGGGTAACGCCGCCCAGGTCTATGCCCTGATGCTGGAGCTGAACCGGGAGATCGGCACCAGTTTCATCCTGGTCACCCACGACACCCGGCTGGCCGCGCGGATGGACCGTACCTTGGTGCTGCACAACGGCGAGCTGCAGGAAAGCGCCCGCGGCTGAGCGACCGCCGACTGTCCGGCCGGCGCGGCGTCTGCCTACAGCGATTTCATCCACGCAGCCGCTAGGCTCGATCCCGTCCAGGACGGAGTGGGTCGACATGGCGCGTTCGGCGGCGATGCCTTCGGCAATCACGGTGGCGGTGGCGCTGCTGCTCGGCGTGCTGCTGGTGCAGTGGTGCCCGGTGTTGCCACCGCGCTGGTGCGCGCTGCTGCCGGTGCTGGCGGCGCTGCTGCTGGGCTGGCGGCTCCCGCGTGCGCGTGCGCTCGCCTGCCTGCTCGTGGGGGTTTCCTGGGCGCTCTGGCGTGGCGCGCAGGCGATGGATGCGCGCCTGCCGCGCGCGTTGGAGGGCATGGACTTCTCGGTCGTCGGCCGGCTGGTCGACCTGCCCCTGGCCCGTACCGATGCCTCGCGCTTCACCCTGCAGGTGGAGCAGGCCAGCCTCGATGGCCGACCGCTGTCGCTGCCGGGGCGCATCACGGTGAGCTGGTATCAGGACGCGCCGGCGCTGAGCCCGTGCAGCCGCTGGCGCCTGCGGCTGCGCCTGAAGCGGCCTCGCGGCCTGCTCGACCCCGGCGGCACGGACAGCGAACGCACGGCGCTGGAGCGCGGCATCGTCGCCACCGGCTACGTGCGCGACGACCCGGACAACTCCAGGCTGGCGAGCGCGCCATGGTGCATCGATGGCGTGCGCGATGCGGTGGCGCGGGGCATCGCGGCGATCGTGCACGACCCGCATGACGCGGCCCTGCTGCAAGCTTTTTCGGTGGGCGACACGCGTGCCCTGGATCAGCACGACTGGGCGGTGGCGCGCGCCAACGGCGTGTCGCACCTGATTGCGATATCCGGCTTCCATGTGGGCGTGGCCGCGGTATTCGGGGTGTGGCTGGTCATCGTGCCCTATGCCCTGTGGCCGCCGCTGGGGCTGCGCCTGCCGCGGCCGCAGGCGCAGGCGGTCGCCGCGTTGCTGGCGGCGGGCGTGTATACCGCCCTGGCCGGGTTCGGGCTGCCCACCGTGCGCACCCTGCTGATGATCGCCGTGGTGGCGCTGGCTCGCGGCAGCAGGCGCCATGGCAGCGGAGCGCAGTCGTTGGCACTGGCGATGATCGCGATCCTGCTGTTCGATCCCCTGGCCGTGCTGGCCGCGGGGTTCTGGCTGTCCTTCGTCGGCGTGGCCTTCCTGATGCTGTGCCTGCAGGCGCGTGGCCGTGGCCTGCGCGCCTTTATGCATGAACTGTCGGCCGGACAACTGCTGATGACGGTGGCCTTGCTGCCGTTGACGCTGTGGTTTTTCGGCCAGGCTTCGCTGGTCGGGGCGCTTTCGAACCTGATCGCCGTGCCGCTGGTCAGCTTTGTCATCGTGCCTTGCGCGCTGCTCGGCATGCTGCTGCTGGGGCTGTGCCCAGCGGCGGCGGTGCCGGTGCTGTGGCTGGCCGCCAGGCTGGTGCATGGACAGTGGTGGCTGCTGGAGCGGATGGCGCAGTGGCCCGGCGCGCACTGGTACCTGCCCACGGTGCAGGCGCACGCGCTGTGGCTAGCCTCGCTGGGTGCGCTGTGGCTGTTCCTGCCGCGCGGCATGCCCTGGCGCAGCCTCGGCCTGCTGTTGTTCCTGCCCTTGCTGCTGCCGCCGCGCACGGCACCCGCGCCAGGCGCGTTCCAGCTATGGGTGCTGGACGTGGGGCAGGGCCTGGCGGTGCTGGTGCGCACCCACGATCACCTGCTGGTGTACGACACCGGTGCGCGCTATCCCTCGGGCTTCGACCTGGGCGAGGCGGTGGTAGTGTCGTCGATCCATGCGCTGGGCATCGGCCGGCTGGACGTGCTGATGATCAGTCACGGCGACAACGACCACGCCGGCGGCGCCGCGGCGGTGGCCGCGGCCTTTCCGCAGGCCCGCCGCTATGCCGGCGAGCCGGCGCGGCTGTCGGTGCCGAGCGAGCCTTGCGTCGCCGGGCAGGCATGGCAATGGGACGGGGTCGGCTTTCGCCTGCTCAGTCCCGCCGCGGACGGCATCGACCGGGACAACGACAGTTCCTGTGTACTGCTGGTCGAAGGCGGGGCGGGGCGGGTGTTGCTCACCGGCGACATCAGTTCGCGCATGGAGCCGCGGGTGGTCGCCGCGATGGTGCCCGGGCCGGCACCGGTGCTGCTGGTGCCGCACCACGGAAGCAACAGCTCGTCCAGCGCCGGCTTCCTCGCCGCGCTGAAGCCCTCGCTGGCGCTGGTTTCGGCCGGCTGGCGCAACCGCTTCGGTCATCCCCGCGACGAGGTGATGAAGCGTTACGCCGATGCCGGCGTGGCCGTGCTCAACACCGCCGAGGAAGGCGCGATGGTGCTGGATTTCCCCGCGGACGGGGCGCCGCGGGCGCGGCCGGGCTGGCGCCGCCGGGAGGCACGCTACTGGCGCGAGTGAGGTCCGCAATGCCACGCCTGCCGCAGTACGCCGGAACGGGACTGCTATGATGCGCGCTTCTTGTCAGGCAGTGCGTTGGGGTCGAAAGGTGCTCGAAATTCTGATGGCGGGTGGCTGGGCCTTGACGCCCATCCTGATCTGTTCGGCGATCGCCCTGGCGATCGTACTGGAGCGTTGCTGGACCTTGCGGCGATCGTCGGTGCTGCCGCCGGGCCTGGGGGACGAGGTGCGCCAGTGGGCGCGTTCGGGCCAGCTCGATCCGGATCATCTGGAAACCTTGTCCAACGGCTCGCCCCTGGGCGAGCTGCTGGCCGCCGCGCTGGGCGTGCGCCTGCAGTCGCGCGAGATCATCAAGGAGCGCATCGAGGATACCGGCCGGCATGTGGTGCATCGCATGGAGCGTTACCTCAACACGCTGGGCACGATCGCCCTGATCGGCCCGCTGCTGGGCCTGTTCGGTACGGTGATCGGCCTGATCCGGATGTTCATGGAGGTGATGGCCGGCGGCATCGGCGATCCGGCGAGGATGGCCGGCGGCATCGGCGAGGCACTGATCTGCACCGCGGCCGGCCTGACCGTGGCGATCCCCTCCTACGTGCTGCATCGGTATTTCCGCTCGCGCGTGGCGGGCTACTGCGTGGAGATGGAAAAGCAGGCGACCGCCCTGCTCGACGACCTGACCCTCGCCCAGGCCAGCGCCGCGCGGCCGGCGCGACCGCGCAGGGCGGCCGCGCCGGCCGCGCCGAGCGCGTGCTGAGGGCGAGCGCATGCGTATCAGCAACGACCGCCGCGGCGCTGACTTCGAGATCAACGTGATTCCGTTGATCGACGTGCTGCTGACCCTGCTGATGTTTTTTGTGCTGACCAGCACCTTCATCCAGCACTCGCGCCTGAAGGTGACCCTGCCGCGGGCGAGCACCCAGGACCGCGACCTGAACGAACAGGCGCTGACCATCATGATCGATCGCGACGGCCGCTTCTACGTGGGCAGCGACGAGGTGATGGGCGAGGGCATCGAGCCGCTGAAGCAGACCATCGCGCGCAACGCCGGCAGCGATCGCGACCGCGCGGTGACCATCCGCGCCGACGCCATGACGCCGAACCAGAACGTGGTGACCGCGATGGATGCGCTGGGCCAGCTCGGCTTCACCCATCTGTCGATCGCCACCACGCCGAGCAAGCCGGGATCGACGCAGTGAGCAAGACGAAGGTCAACGCGCTGGGGGCGGAGAGCTGGCGGCTGTACCGGCGACTTCTCGCCTACACCCGGCCATACTGGCCGGTGGTGGTGATCACCCTCGTCGGCATGGCGGTCGAGGGTGGCGCGCTGGCGCTGTTCACCCAGCAACTGCGGCCGATGATCGACCTGATGTTCGCCAGGAAGGATGCCTATTACATTTTCTGGATGCCGATCTGGATCGTCGGCATTTTCGTGGTCCGCGCCTTCGGCACCTTCGCCAGCAGCTACGGCATCTCCTATATCGGCCGCAACGTGGTCCAGGCCATCCAGCAGGACGTGTTCGCGAGCTACCTGCGCCTGCCCGCGTCGTTCTATGGCGCCGAACCGTCCGGCCAGCAGATATCGCGCATCACCTACACCAGCGAGCAGGTGGCCTCGGCGTCGACCGACGCGGTGAAGGTTTCGGTCACCGAGGGCGTCACCGTCATCGGCATGTTCTACGTGATGCTGTCCAACAGCGCCTATCTGACGCTGGCCCTGCTGTTGATGATTCCCGCGATCATGGCCATCACCACCCTGGTCAGCCGCCGCTACCGCGAGATCAGCCGCCGCATCCAGGGCATGATGGGCTCGGTCACCGGCACGGTGGAGGAGTCGGTAGGCGCGCATCGCGAGGTGCGCATCTACGGCGGCCAGGCGTACGAGGCGGACCGGTTCGCGGCGATCACCAACCGCACCCGGCGGCTCAACCTGAAGATCGCCGCGACCAGCGCCACCTCGAGCTCGACCGTGCAGACCGTCGCCGCGTTTGCGCTGGCGCTGCTGGTCTACCTCGGCACGCGGCCGTCGGTGATCGACTCCATGTCGCCCGGCGTGTTCATCACCGTGCTGACCGCGATGGGCGGCATGTTGCCGTCGTTGAAGCGCCTGACCGGCGTGCAGGCGAATATCCAGCGTGGCCTGTCCGCGGCGGAGGACCTGTTCAGCGTCGTCGACATGCCGCCGGAACGCGATGGCGGCAGCCGCGAGCTCGGCCGTACCCACGGCGACATCCGCTTCGAGCAGGTCGCGCTGGTGTATCCGCGCGGCGAGTTCCGGGCGCTCGACCGCATCGACCTGCATTGCGCGCCGGGCACGGTGACGGCCCTGGTCGGTCGCTCCGGCAGCGGCAAGAGCAGCCTGGTCAGCCTGCTGCCGCGCTTCTACGAGCCGAGTGCGGGCCGCATCGTGCTGGACGGTGAAAACTACCAGCACTACACGCTGCCCTCGCTGCGCCGGCAGATCGCCTGGGTGGGACAGAACGTGGTGCTGTTCGACGATACCGTCGCCAACAACATCGCCTATGGCGAACTGGCCGGCGCCGGCGAAGCGGACATCGTCGCCGCCGCCGAGGCCGCCAACGCGATGGAGTTCATCGCGCGGATGCCGCAAGGCATCCATACGCAGATCGGCCAGCGCGGCAACATGCTCTCCGGCGGCCAGCGCCAGCGCATCGCGATCGCCCGCGCGATCCTCAAGAATGCGCCGATCCTGGTGCTGGACGAAGCCACCAGCGCACTGGATACCGAATCCGAGCGACTGATCCAGCAGGCCCTGCAGCGGTTGATGCGTGATCGCACCACGCTGGTGATCGCCCATCGCCTGTCCACGATCGAGGGCGCCGACCAGATCGCGGTGCTGGATCACGGCCGGATCATCGAGCGCGGCACCCATGCCGAGCTGATGGCGCTGGAGGGTCAATATGCGTCGCTGCATCGGATGCAGTTCCACGACGGCACGCACGACCAGGGCGGCGACTGAGTCCGGCCATGGCGCTGGTCGATACTCTCGAATCGGCCTGGTACGGCCAGCGGCGGCCACCGTGGTGGACCTGGCCGCTGGCCACGCTGTACGGCGGTGTGGTCGGCCTGCGACGCTGGCTCTACCGGGCGGGCTGGTTGCGCAGCGTGCGTCTGCCGGTACCGGTGATCGTGATCGGCAACCTCAGCGTCGGCGGCACCGGCAAGACGCCGCTGGCGATCGCGGTGGTCGCGCGGCTGCGCGAGCGTGGCTTCCGGCCGGGCGTGGTCAGCCGCGGCTACGGCGGCGATCGGCGCGAGCCGTTGCTGCTCGGCGACGCACCGGATCCGCTGCAGGTCGGCGACGAGCCATGCCTGATCCATGCCAGCGGCGCGCCGGTGGCGGTGGGGCGCGATCGCCCGGCGGCGGCGCGCCTGCTGCTCGATGCCGGTTGCAACGTCGTGGTCGCCGACGACGGCCTGCAGCACTATGCGCTGGCGCGCGACGTGGAGATCTGCGTGATCGACGGCGTGCGCCGCTTCGGCAACCGGCGGCTGCTGCCGCGCGGACCCTTGCGCGAACCGATGGCACGGCTGCGGTCGATCGATTTGCGCGTATGCAACGGCGGTGTGGCGGCCGCGGGCGAGCACGCGATGCGGCTGCAGGGCGGCGAGGTGGTGGCATTGTCCGGCGACGGGCGGCGGCCGCTGGCCAGCTTCGCCGGGCAGCGGGTGCATGCCGTGGCGGCGATCGGGAACCCGGCCCGTTTCTTCGACAGCCTGCGCGCGGCCGGTATCGACGTCATCGAGCATCCCTTCGCCGATCATCACCGGTTTGGCCGCGACGAGCTGGAATTCGGCGATCGGCTGCCGCTGCTGATGACCGACAAGGATGCGGTCAAGTGCCGCTCGTTCGCCCAGGCCCACTGGTGGCGGGTACCGGTGCAGGCACAGTTGCCGGCGGCATTCTATGCGGCGCTGGACGAGCGCCTGTCCGGCTTGCGTCGCGATACCGGCTGGCCCGCCACGTAGATCCTGCGGGCCAGGTTGCCGCCGATCCAGTAGCACAGCTCGGCCGCCTGCCGTGCGTCCCACACCACCAGGTCGGCGCGCTGGCCCACCGCCAGCGTGCCGCGGTCGGCCAGGCCCAGGGCGCGGGCCGCGTTGACGGTGACCGCGCGCAGCGCCTCCGCCGGCATCAGCCGGAACAGGGTGCAGGCCATGCCGGCGGCGAGCCGCAGCGACAGCAGCGGCGAGGTGCCGGGGTTGCAGTCGGTGGCGACCGCCATCGGCACGCCATGCCGGCGCAGCAGTTCCACCGGCGGCAGGCGGGTTTCGCGCAGGGCGTAGAACGCGCCGGGCAGCAGCACCGCCACCGTGCCGGCCGCCGCCATCGCGGCGACGGCCGGCTCCGTCAGGTGTTCCAGGTGGTCGGCCGACAGGCCGCCGTATTCGGCGACCAGGGCAGCGCCGCCCTGGTCGGACAGTTGTTCGGCGTGCAGCTTTACCGGCAGGCCGAGCTGCCGCGCGCGATCGAACAGGCGCCGGGTTTCCTCGCGGCTGAAACCGATGCCCTCGCAGAACGCGTCGACCGCGTCGACCAGCCCTTCGCCGGCGAGCGTCGGCAGCATCTCGTCGCAGACCAGGCTGACGTAGTCGTCGCGGCGATCGCGGTATTCCGGCGGCAGTGCGTGCAGGCCCAGGAACGTGGTTTGCACGGTGAGGCCCAGTTCGCGGCCCAGATGCCTGGCCACGCGCAGCATGCGCCGTTCGCTGTCCAGCTCCAGACCGTATCCGGACTTGATCTCCATCGTGGTCACGCCATCGGCCAGCAGCATGCGCGCGCGCGGCAGGGCTTGCGCATACAGGGCCTCCTCGCTGGCGGCGCGGGTGCTTTGCACGGTGGCGACGATGCCGCCGCCGGCACGCGCGATGTCCTCGTAGCTGGCGCCGTTGAGGCGCTGGTCGAACTCGCTGGCGCGATGACCGCCGAACACCAGGTGGGTGTGGCAGTCGATCAGCCCCGGGGTGACCAGCGCGCCGTCGAGCGACAGCACGCTGGCGGCCAGCGTGGCCGGCGCCGCCGGCAGATCGCCCATGCGGCCGACCCACGCGATGCGGCCGTGATGCATCGCGATGGCGCCTTGCTCGATCACGCCGCACGAGCGCGCGTCGGCAAACGTCGCCAGGGTGGCATTCAGCAACAGTCGATCCCAACGGGGCTGGTTCATGCTCGCGGCGCTTCCATGATGGCCTGCATGCGTTACCGGGCCGGTTCGTCGTCCGATGCCACGGCGGTGTCGCCGTAGGCGCTGGTGTTGCCCACGTGGACCGGTTCCTCCACCGGCCTGCGGCCCGGTTCGGCCTCGGTCTCGTGGGCGGCCTGCTGCCGTTCGAATTCCTGCACCATGCGTTCGGCGAAATCCTTGTACACCGGCGTGGGGCTGAACAGCGAGGCGGCGGCGCGCGCCAGCAGGCATGCCGCCATGATCGGGATCACCATGTCCTGGTTGTCGGTCAGCTCCATCGCGATCACCGCCGAGGTCAGCGGCGCGCCGGTGACGCCTGCCAGGTACGCGCTCATGCCCAGCAGCACCACCGTGCCGGCCGGGATGCCGGGCAGGAAGTGCGCGATGTTGTGGCCGAGGCCGGCGCCGACCGCCAGTGCCGGCGAGAAGATGCCGCCGGGGATGCCGGCCCAGTACGAGACGACATTGGCCAGCAGTTTCTCGATGCCGAAGCCCTGGCCCGGCGTGACCGCGGCCTCCTGCACGAACGCGCGCGCCTGGTCGTAGCCGGTGCCGTACACGCTGTTGTGCGAAAACAGCCCGATCAGCGCCAGCGCCAGCCCGCAGCCGGTGGCGAACAGCACCGGCGCGTGCGCCCGCAACCGGCCGATCGCCGCCAGCGGGCCGTGCCGCGAGAGCAGGATCAGGCGCGCGAACAGCCCGCCCAGCAAGCCGCAGATCACGCCGGTCAGCAGCACCGCCAGCCAGGCATGGCCGAGTGGCAGGCTGGCCTGCACTTCGCCGAAATAGGAGTAGTTGCCCATGATGCCCAGCGAGACCACGCCGCCGATGATCACCGCCGTCAGCAGCAGGCCGCTGAAACGGTGCTCGAAGGTGCCGGCCAGCTCCTCGATCGCGAACACCACGCCGGCCAGCGGGGTGTTGAAGGCCGCCGCGATGCCGCAGGCGCCGCCGGCGAGGATGAAGCGCGAGGCGGCCTTGGGATCGGTGAAGCCGAAGCGCCGGCCGATCGAGTGGAACAGCCCGGCGCCGACGTGCACGGTCGGTCCTTCGCGGCCGATCGAGGCGCCGACCGCCAGCGCGATCAGCGTCAGTATCATCTTGCCGACCGCGATCGGCAGCGCCAGCATGCGCTGGCGAAAGCCCTCGTCCTCGAT
>JAGWIC010000044.1 GCA_028866435.1 Lysobacteraceae bacterium
AGACCATCCGTGCGCACGGCGCGCTGCGCATGGGCCTGATCAAGTCGCTCGACGAGATCGCCACGCGCCAGCACACGCCCAAGGTGGCCTTCGTCGCCGCGCCGGCCGATTACGTCGCGTCGAGCGGCAAGCCGGTGCAGGCCGGCGACATCGACCTGCTGGTGCGCGCGATGTCGATGGGCAAGCTGCACCACGCCATGATGGGTACGGCGGCGGTGGCGATCGGCACCGCCGCGGCCATCCCGGGCACGCTGGTGAACCTGGCCGCCGGTGGCGGCGAGCGCCAGGCGGTCCGCTTCGGCCATCCATCGGGAACGCTGCGGGTGGGCGCCGAGGCGGTGCTGGCCAATGGTGCGTGGACGGTCACCAAGGCCGTCATGAGCCGCAGCGCGCGCGTGCTGATGGAAGGCTGGGTGCGCGTGCCTGCGACACGCTGAAGAGACGTCGAAAAGTGCCGGTCAATCTTTCGCTTGGCCATTGCGGGCGTCCGGTCGGAGAGATTCAGGTGTTGGCGAGAAAGGCGAGGCGTCGTCGCGTGGTCACCGGCAGACGCCTCGGAGCAGGGCCGTGATGGCGGTCGCCACCTGTGGGTTCCTCACGGCTGGATGCCATGCGATGGCGCGGGTTCGCGGTCCTCTTCACGTCCTGAGTACGAACTTATTGCAAAATTCACAACGTCGGGCCAAGGGAGCTGTCCAGCTGTCATGGGTTGCCGTCGGTCACAACCGTGTTGAACCAGCGACATCGGAGCCACGGTATATCTGGCGGGCTGCGGCAAGGCGTTTTGCAAACCCGTTGGCACCGGTGCGTTTCTGAACGAAACCGCACCGGCGGGGCGCTGGCGTACCGTTATTTGGTGACCAACTTAACGTTTTTGCTACACTTCCACCCGCTTGATGCAAGAACGCCAAGCAGGGCCCGTTCAAGGTCCCACTGACGTACTCGGTTTCACTGCGCGTTATCCGGTTGGTTTACGAACGGACGCGAAAATCTAATAATTGAGGAGACACCTGATGAAACGTAAGGGCTTGTACTTTCTGATCGCGTTGGCCTTGGGCGGCGTAGGTGCCGTTCATGCGCAGGACAGCGCTGCCGCTCCTGCGGACAGCTCCAGCGCCAGTGCGGCCACGTCGTCCTATGATGGTCGTTGGTACATTGCACCGACCGTCGGTGGCTACTACAACAACACCAAGCGCCACACCAACAGCCGCCAGATCTATTACGGCCTGGGCTTCGGCCGTTTCATCTCGCCCAATGTGTCGATCGATGCCTTCATCGACCGCACCAAGCGCACGATGGACAACGGCGCCGCCAACGGCGGTGGCCTGAGCAGCAACTCCTGGGCCAGCACCAGCATCGGCGCCGCCGCCCGCTTCTATGCCGGTGACTGGAATGCCTGGCGTCCGTATGGCCTGGTGGGCGTGATGGGCAGCCATCATCAGGACAAGGGCAACAACGGCTGGGCTCCTGCCGCCGAGCTCGGTGGCGGTGTGTCCAAGATGGTTTCGGACAGCACCAACATCCGTCTCGAAGCCGGCTACCGCTATGACTGGGACAACAAGAGTATCCCGGCCAAGAGTGGCTACGGTGACTGGTTCCTCGGCTTCAGCGTGGTTTCGCGCTTTGGCGAGCCGGCCGCCGCTCCCGCCCCGGTCGCTCCCGCCCCGGTGGCGCCGCCGGCTCCCGACTGCTCCAAGACCATCGTCAATGGCGTCAACCTGTGCGACAACAAGTGCCCGAACCTGCCGGAAGGCACGATCGTTGGTCCGGATGGCTGCCCGCAGAAGGTCGTCATCGACCTGCGTGGTGTCAACTTCAAGTTCGATCGTCCGCGCAAGGGTGAGACCGACATCGCCAAGTCCCTGGCCGAGCCGACGGCTGACTCGATCTCCATCCTGAACCAGGCTGTCGACACCCTGCAGCGTTACCCGCAGGTGCACGTCACGGTTGCCGGTTATACCGATTCGAAGGGCACCGCGGCGTACAACCAGAAGCTGTCCGAGCGTCGCGCCGAGATCGTCTACAAGTACCTGACCAGCCACGGCATCGATGCAAGCCGTCTGGAAGGGCCGATCGGTCACGGCGCGAGCGACCCGATCGGTGACAACGCGACCGACGCCGGCCGTGCCCAGAACCGCCGTACGGAGCTGCAGGTCAAGCAGTAATCGAACCTCTGGCTTAACGCAACACAAGGAAACCCGGCTGATGCCGGGTTTCTTTGTATGCGGCCAGGCTTTCCGGCGCATGTAGGCCCATGGAACCGCGATGGGCTGGCGAACCGTCGAAAAGGCGCATTCGCGGGCGGCTTTTTCGTCGCCGACGTTTCTACCACCAACGCTCCCGGAGCGATGACCGACCGCATGCCACGCCTGCCTTATCGACCCCCAGCGCCAGTCTCCGGAGACCGCCCGGTTCGGTACGGGTTGGCGCGCGTCCTTTCCAAGCGGGGGCTGTGTTCGCGCAGCCAGGCCCAGCAGTGGATACGCGAAGGCCGGGTCAGCCTTGACGGGAAGATTGTGCGTGACCCCGAATTTCCCATGGCATTGGACCGGCAGGGCATCGCCATCGATGGCCGTGCGGTGAAAGCCATCGACCATGCCTATGTGGCGTTCAACAAGCCGCGTGGACTGGTGGTCAGTACCGCCGACGAAAAGGGCCGGGACACGATCTACACCGCGCTGGCGGGAGCGGGGTTGCCGTGGCTGGGGCCGGTCGGCCGCCTGGACAAGGCCAGCGAGGGCTTGCTGCTGCTCAGCAACGATACGACGTGGGCCGCGGGCATTACCGATCCGGTCAGTCACCTCGACAAGACGTATCACGTGCAGGTGGCCGGACTGCCGGACGCTGCCGCGCTGGCCTCGATGCTGCTCGGCATGGACGACGGCGGCGAACGCCTCAGGGCGAAACGGGCGACCTTGTTGCGGGCGGGCGAAAAGAACGCCTGGATCGAAGTAGTACTCGACGAGGGCCGCAACCGGCATATCCGCCGGCTCATGGCCGTCCTTGGCCATGACGTGCTGCGCCTGATTCGCGTGGCGATCGGACCGCTGCGGCTCGGCGATCTGGCCAAGGGGCAGTGGCGGCGATTGAGCGATGCCGAAGTCGGCGCACTCGATACCAGGGGTGGGTCTGCACCGGGTGCTTGATGTTCCGCTGCGCTGGCCGGGGTTTTCTTGTCCCCGTGTTCAGGCCGGCTGGCTGGCACCGATCACGCCCAGCCTGCGCGCGACCTTGGCAAAGGCGGCAATCGCCTGATCCAGGTGCGCCCTGGTGTGTGCCGCACTCATCTGCGTGCGGATGCGCGCCTGGCCCTGCGGCACCACGGGGTAGAAGAAGCCGGTGACGTAGATGCCTTCGTCCAGCAGGCCGGCCGCCATGGCCTGGGCCTGTTTGGCGTCGTGGATCATGACCGGCACGATCGGATGCACGCCGGGCTTGATCTCGAAGCCGGCGGCGCTCATCCGCTCGCGGAAATAGCGGGTGTTTTCCTGCAGCCTCTCCCGCAGGTCGCCCGCGCCGGCAAGCATGTCGAACACCTTGATCGCGGCGGCCACCACGTGCGGCGGCAGCGAGTTGGAAAACAGGTACGGACGCGAGCGTTGGCGCAGCAACTCGATGACTTCCTTGCGGCCGGTGGTGAAGCCGCCCAAGGCACCGCCGAGCGCCTTGCCCAGCGTGCCGGTGAAGATATCGATCTTGTCCATCACGCCGTGCACTTCGGCGGCACCACGGCCGGTGTCGCCGAGGAAACCGGTGCAATGGCATTCGTCGATATGCACCATGGCGTTGTATTTCGCGGCCAGCGCCGTGATCCGGTCGAGCGGGGCGATGAAGCCGTCCATCGAGAACGTGCCGTCGCTGGTGATCAATTTGGTTCGTGCCCCCGCGGCATCGGCGGCTTGCAGCTGCTTTTCCAGGTCGGCCATGTCGCTGTTGGCGTAGCGGAAGCGTTTGGCCTTGCACAGGCGGATGCCGTCGATGATCGAGGCGTGGTTCAACGCATCGGAGATCACCGCGTCGTCCTCGCCAAGCAGGGGTTCGAACAGGCCACCGTTGGCATCGAAGCAGGCGGCGTAGAGGATGGTGTCCTCGGTTCCGAAAAATTCGGCGATCTTCGCCTCCAGTTGCTTGTGCAGGTCCTGCGTGCCGCAGATGAAACGCACGCTCGCCATGCCGAAACCGTGGGTGTCCAGCGCCTCCTTGGCGGCCTGGATCACCTCCGCGTTGTCGGCCAGGCCGAGGTAGTTGTTGGCGCAGAAGTTGAGTACCTTGCGGCCGTCTTCCAGGGTGATCTCGGCGGACTGCGGCGAGGTGATGATGCGCTCGGTCTTGAACAGTCCCTGTTCGCGGATGGATTCAAGTTCGCTGGTGTAACGCGTCTGGCCGGAGTAGCTCATGAGGGGTTCCGCAGGCGGGGAAAGCGCCCATTGTGAGCCTTTCGCCGGCGATGGAAAACCATTGACGGCGCGGGCCGATGTGTTGCATCTGCGGTTCGCTCAGTGCAGGCCGAAATCGTCGCGCGTGGTCTTGCCCTTGTCGCTGATGCCCTTGGCATCCAGCTTGGGTGCCAGCACGAACACGCGTTTGTCGTCGATCTTGCCGTGCAGCCACTGGCGCGCCGCGTCGGCGCGGCGCTCGGCAAGGTGGCGCAGGGCATCCTCGTCGACCAGCATGTGGGTCTGCAGCAGCTGCTCCATCACGTCGGGGGGCTGCGACTTGGTCAGGCCGATCAGGTCGCGCGGCTTGGGAAACTTGGCGTGCTTGTAGGCCTTGGTGAGGTATTTGTCGTATTCGTCGCGACTGAGCCGGGACAGGACGGAAACATCGTTCTCGTCGCCACCCTGGCTCTTGGACCACTCGTGCACGACCAGCTGCTGCATCATGACCTTGCGCAAGCCGCTCTGGTCGAACGCGGGGTCGACCCGGCCGATGATGTCCAGGTTGAGGGTTGGCTTCGCGGCAAGGATCTTGGCGATCCGGGCCAGCCGTTCCTTGGCCTGGGCGTCGAGCACGCTCGAGCCCGGCGCGAACTCGATATAGCCGAGGTCCTGCTGGTTTCCGCCCATGGCCGCGGCGATCAGCCGGAACGGTGAAGTGATCGCGCGTCCGATCAGGTTGACGAACGCATGCCAGACCAGGCTGCCAAGGCTGAAGTGCGGATCGCTGAGCGAGCCGGTGACCGGGATCTCGACGTCGATATTGCCCTGCGCATCCTTGAGCAGGGCGACCGCCAGTTTCACCGGCAGGTGGCTGATGCCCTTGCCTTCGACGCGGTCGCCGAAGGTCAGCTGGTTCAGGAAAATATGGTTGTTCGCGTTCAACTTGCCCTGGTCGAGCACGTAGTGCACGTCCACGGTGAGGCGCCCCTTGGTGATCGGGTAGCCGGTGTACTTGCTCGAATACGGGGTCAGGTGCGTCAGTTCGACGCCGTCGGCTTTCCCTTTCACATCCAGGAAGGCGACCGGCGTCAGCGGGTTGATCATGCCGTCGATGGTGACCGGCGCGCTTTCATCGAGCTGGCCCTGCAGCGTGAGCGACGCGGGCGGGCCGCCGCTGGCCGTGCCGAAGGCGCCGATCTTGCCCGTGAGCTGGGTGATGTTGGCGGTGTAGTTGGGCTTGATGAAGTTGTCCGTGTAGTTGAGATTGCCGCGCGCAAGCGTGATCTGGCCGATGTGGATGGCCAGCGCCGGCGCGGCGCTGCTGCCGGTGGCGGCGGGGGCGGCAGCGGCGGGATTGGCGGGTGCCGCGGGCGCGACCTTGGCCGTGGTGGCAGCGTTGTTGGCCTGCGTCACCGAAACCGGCGCCGACTGCGGATTGGCCACCACATCCTGCAGGTTCAGGCGGCCGTTGCTGTTGATGATCAGGCGGGCGTAGAAATCGTCCAGGGCCAGGCCCCGCACCGATACCTGCGCAGGACCTTCGCCCGTGCGTACGTCGACGCCGGTGGCGGCGAGCGAATTCCAGTGCAGGAAATCGTCGTTGGTGAGGTTGTCCAGCACGGTCACGCCACCGAGCGCGAGCCAGCCCTGGTAACTGAGCAGGGCCTGCGGCCGGTGGTCCCGATAGCGCACCCGCCCCGCCAGGCTCAGCAGCGCGCGGCTGGCGTGCACGTTGAGCGGCACCTTGACCAGCGACTGCAGCGGCGCCACGTTCAAACGGGTTGCGCGGACGTGCAGGTCGGCGCTGAGCGGTTCCGGCCGGACGGTGCCGGTGACGCGGTACGTGCCCCTGTCGATGCCACCGGCCAGGTTCAGCTTCAGCGGGTGACGGGTGTCGTCGGACAGGCCCTCGACGCTGAACTTGTCGACATGCACCATGACGCGTCCGGCCTTGCCTGGAACCGCTACGTCCCGGTACGCCAGGGTGCTGCCGTCGATGCCAAGGTGGGCAATGTTCCAGTGCCATGCGGGAGCGGCGGGCCGCCTGCCCGCGGCATGACGCGGCGGTGACTTGAGCAGGTCGAGGAGATCGATGCGGCCGTTGCGGTAACGCAGCGCGGCGACCTCCAGGCCTTGCCACTGCAGGTTGGCGAGGCTTGCCTGGCTGCCGGCCAGGTCCAGGTGCGTGATGTCGGCATCGAGGGTCTTCCATGCCACCGGCGTGCGGCTGCCCTGCTGCAGCGAAAAGTCGTTCACCGCGAGCTTGGCCGCGTCCAGTTGCAGGTTGAACGTCTTGCTCCAGTCGGCCAGCAGTTGCCCGCTTGCATCCAGGTTGCCGCGGCCGACCCGCGCGTTCAACATCGGTGGCGCCATCGCAACCAGCGGTTGCAGGCCCACGCCCTCCAGGGTCGCCCGGCCGCTGAAACGACCTTCGCGCATGCGCAGGGCGCCGTTGAGCTGCAGCGTGCCGCCGGCCAGGGCCGCACCCAGATCGACGTTGGCTGGTGCGGTGTCGAGGGTGGCGAAGCCGCGGACCGTGCCATGCAGATGGTCCAGCGCCAGCCGTGCCGGCGTGGGTCCGCTCGCGTCGGCGTAGTCGATCTGGCTGTCCTGCACGGTCAGCGTGGCGATCCGTGCGTCGGTGGCGGGCGAGGAGGGTTTGGCCGGTGCGTTGCCGGCGCCGGTCAGCGCATCCAGGTTGCTGTGGCCGCCGGCCAGGCTGGTGTAATGCAGGCGGGTCTTGTCGAGCGCGACGGTATCGAAGTAATACCGCGACAGCAGCGGCTCGACATCCGCCAGCGTCGCGCTGGCGTGGCCGAATTCGACGATCGGCGAGCCGTCGTGATTGCTGACGGCGAAGTTGTCCAGCTGCAGGTCGCCGCTCAGCTTCAATTGCTGGGCGGCCTTGCTGTCGACGAAATTCAGCTTGAGCTGGCCGGACAGCTGGCCACTGGGAATCGTCACCGGCAACGGTGTCGGCACGTAGCTCAGGTAGCGAGGCAGATCCAGGTGGTCGATGGTGAAGTCGAGCGCCGATTCGTGGCTGTCGGCAAACGGCTTGGTTTGACCGCCGATCCGGAGCGGGCTGCCGTCCACCCGCATTGCCAGCAGCGGCTGCACGAACACGTTGGTGTCGTGCGGCAGGTTGGCGATGAAGGGTATGCCGAGTTCGAGCTGATCGATCCGGTGAACGGTGTTCAACACCTTGTCGTCGAAGCTGATGGCGCCGTCGTGCACGCTGATGTTGGACAGCGAAAAACGCGCCGGCGCCGCGCCCGGTTGCGCCGGTTTGCCGGTGAATCGCTCGACCAGGTCGGAGAAATTGAACTGTTGTGGCGCGGTGCGCGTGATGTGCAGCTGCGGATGCCGCAGGGTCAACTGGTCGAGCACCGGCGCCATGCGGAACAGCGACGACCAGGAGGCGTTGACGACCACCTGGTCGATATCGACGAACGGCGTGCTGGCGTCGCGTTCGCCGATATGCAGCCGATCGAGTTGCAGCCGCAGGGTGAACGGGTCGAGGTGCACGTCCGCCACGGTGACCGGGCGATCGAGCATGGCGCCGAGACGGCTCTGCAGCTGGCTCTTGATCAGCGGCGGTGCGGCGAAAAAACCGAGCAGGCCGAAGATCAGCACCAGGATGCCGCCGATCAGCAGGCCCTTGCGCAGCCGGCGGGAGCGGTACAGCACGCTTGCGCGCTCACGTGCCGTGGCCAGCAACTCACTGTGCGAAAGACTGCGACCTGTCATGCCCTCGGCGCTCCTGTAAGCCACACGAACCGTCGGTAGCCGGCCCGGATCCGCCGGGCACTCCCCCCGCGGCGACAGCAGCCCGGAGCCGGCCTGTCTGTGCGTCAGTGTAGCGTGCGGATGGACGGATTCACCGCATTCAGTTCCAGGAACACACGACCTTGCCGCAGGTGCCGGCGTCCATCAGTTCGAAGCCCTTCTGGAAGTCGTCGATGTGGATCTGGTGGGTGAGCACCTTCTGCAGGGGGAAGCCGGTGAGCACCATCTGCGTCATCTTGTACCAGGTCTCGTACATCTTGCGGCCGTAGATGCCCTGCAGGGTGAGGCCCTTGAAGATCACCTTGTCCCAGTCGATGCCGGCACCGCGGGGCATGATGCCCAGCATCGCCACCTTGCCGCCGTGGTACATGCACTCGAGCATGTCGTTGAATGCGCGCGGATTGCCACTCATTTCCAGGCCCACGTCGAAGCCCTCGATATGCAGATCCTTCACCACGTCGCGCAGCGACTGGTTGGCGACGTTGACCACCCGCGTGGCGCCCATGTCGGCGGCCAGCTTCAGGCGGTAGTCGTTGACGTCGGTGACCACCACGTTGCGCGCACCGACATGCTTGCAGATGCCGGCGGCGATGATGCCGATCGGTCCGGCGCCGGTGATCAGGACGTCCTCGCCGATCACGTCGAACTCCAGCGCGCAATGTGCCGCGTTGCCGTAGGGGTCGAAGAACGCCGCCAGCTCGGACGGGATCTGGTCC
This sequence comes from Lysobacteraceae bacterium, assembly GCA_028866435.1. Lineage (GTDB taxonomy): Bacteria > Pseudomonadota > Gammaproteobacteria > Xanthomonadales > Rhodanobacteraceae > Rhodanobacter. The sequence goes on from JAGWIC010000044.1 coordinate 8,885, forward strand.
GGGATCGGCCACAGGTTGGAGGCCGGCATGCTCATGTACTCGGCGAACGCGCCATTGCGGTTGACGCCGATGCCGACCGTGTTCGGGCACAGGTGCTGGCGGCCGGCGCGGCAGTTGCGGCAGTGCCCGCACACGATGTGGCCTTCGGCGGAAACGCGGTCGCCGACCTTGTAGCCGGTCACACCCGGGCCGATGTCGACGATGCGGCCGACGAACTCGTGGCCGATGGTCAGGCCCGGCTTGATCGTGCGCTGGCTCCACTCGTCCCACTTGTAGATGTGCAGGTCGGTGCCGCAGATCGCGGTCTTCTCGATCTTGATCAGCACCTCGTTCGGGCCGACCAGGGGCATGGGCACTTCTTCCATCCAGATGCCCTGCTCGGGCTTGCGCTTGACCAGGGCTTTCATCGTCTGCGACATGGGAAATCCATCGGTTGGCCCGTGGAGCGGGCGGGAAAACGGCCATTATAGAACGTGGCCACCGAAGCGGCTTTCAGGCCGGCGCCTTGCCGGTGAACTTCCTCAGCGACCTCGATACCACCGGCGGCAACTCCGGCTCGCCGGTGCTGAACGCGATGGGCGACCCGGTCGGCCTCAACGTCGACGGCAACTGGGAGGCGGGTCAGCGCCAGCCGGATGTTCGACCCGCGCCACCCGCGCGCGATCCACGTCGGCATGCGCTGGCTGATGGACAAGGTCTATCCGGCGCCGCCACTGCTGCAGGAATTGGGCGTGCCGGCGCGCTGAATGCCGTAGGCATGACTTGCGGCATATGCCGCGGTCGTCCAAGTCGGGCATAAGTCGCAAGTTATTACGTCATTTTGCTGCCCGTAAAAGCGGGCAGATTTTCATCAGGAGATTCCCCGTGCGTCGTCTATTGCTTGCCGCAGCCGTATCCGTCGGTCTCATCTCGTCCGCCCACGCTGTCGAAGGCATGTGGCAGCCCGCCCAGTTGCCGGGCATCGCCGCCACGCTGCAGCAGCATGGCCTGAAGCTGGACCCGAAGACGTTGACCGACCTCACCGCCTACCCGATGGGCGCGATCGTGAGCCTCGGCGGCTGCACCGCCTCGTTCGTCTCGCCCGAAGGCCTGGTAGTGAGCAACCACCACTGCGTCTACGGCGCGCTGCAGCTGAATTCCACGCCGGAGAACAACCTGATCGAGAAGGGTTTCCTGGCGAAGACCAAGGCGGACGAACTTTCCGCCGGCCCGTCCGCGCGGATCTTCGTCACCGAGGAAATCCGCGACGTCACGAAAGAGATCACCGCCAAGCTCACCGGCGCGATGAGCGGCGCCGAGCGCTACAAGGCGATCGAGCTGGCGATCAAGGAGCAGGTCAAGGCGTGCGAGAGCGAAGGCTACCGCTGCGACGTCTACACCTTCCACGGCGGCTACAGCTACCAGCTGATCCGGCAGCTGGAGATCAAGGACGTGCGCCTGGTCTACGCGCCGCCGGAATCGATCGGCAAGTTCGGCGGCGACATCGACAACTGGATGTGGCCGCGCCATACCGGCGACTTCGGCTACCTGCGCGCCTACGTTTCGAAAGACGGCAAGTCGGCCGCCTTCGCGAAGGACAACGTGCCCTACCAGCCGAAGCACGTGCTCAAGGTAAACCCGCAGGGCGTGGAGCAGGGCGACTACGTGATGGTGGTCGGCTACCCGGGCCGCACCAACCGCTACCGCCTCGCCGACGAGGTGCAGAGCGCGATCGACTGGACGTACCCGACCCAGATCAAGGTGTACGAGGACACGCTGGGCATCATCGACACCGCCGGCAAGGCCGACCCCAGGGTGGCGGTGAAGTACGCCAGCATGGTCGCCAGTCTCAACAACTACCTGAAGAACTTCGGCGGCCAGCTCGAGGGCCTGCGCCGCGCCGACGCGGTCGCGGTGAAGCGTTCCCAGGAAGCGCAGCTCGAAGCCTGGCTGAAGCAGCAGGGTGGCGCGGAGAACGCCGCGCTGGCCGCCGACATCGGCAAGCTGCGCCAGCAGATCGCCGCCGACCTGGCCAACCGCGAGCGTGACCTGGCCATCAGCCTGCTCAGCCGCGCCTCGCTGTTCAGCACCGCGGTGCGGCTGACCCACCTGGCCAAGGAGCGGCCCAAGGCCGACCTCGACCGCGACGCCGGCTACCAGCAGCGCGACTGGGTGCGCATCGAAGGCGGCCTGAAGCAGATGGACCGCCGCTACGATCCGGGCGTCGACCAGCAGCTCATGGTCTACGGCCTCAATCGCTACGTGGCCTTGCCGCCGGCGCAGCGCTTGCCCGCGCTGGACGCCTGGCTCGGTGGCGCGAAGACCGAGGCCGAGCTGAAGCAGAAGGTCGCCGCGCTGTACGCCGGCAGCAAGCTCGGCAACGTCGACGAGCGCATGAAGTGGTTCGGCGCCGACAGCAAGGCGATCGACGCCAGCAGCGACAGCATGCTCGAACTCGCCCGTGCGGTGCAGCCGCAGCTGAAGGTGCTGGAGGACGAGTCCCACGCCCGTGCCGGCGAGCTGAGCAAGCTGCGCCCGCGCTACATGCAGGCGATGATTGCCTGGAAGGACGCGCAGAAGCTGCCGGTCTACCCGGACGCGAACAGCTCGCTGCGCGTCACCTTCGGCAACGTGCAGGGCGTGGCGCCGCGCGACGGCGTCAGCTACGCGCCGTTCACCACCGCGCAGGGCATCGTCGAGAAGGCCACCGGCGTGGAGCCGTTCAACGCGCCGAAGGCCGAACTGGCCGCGATCAAGGCGAAGGCGTTCGACGGCTACGCCTCGTCCAAGCTGGGCACGCTGCCGGTCGACTTCCTCGCCGACCTGGACATCACCGGCGGCAACTCCGGCTCGCCGGCGATGGACGCGAACGGCCAACTGGTCGGCCTGGCGTTCGACGGCAACTGGGAGTCGGTCAGCGGCGACTGGCTGTACAACCCGCAGCTCAACCGCTCGATCCAGGTCGACGTGCGCTACATGCTGTGGGTGATGCACCACCTCGACCACGCCGACAACCTGCTGAAGGAAATGGGCGTGCCGGCGACCTAAGCCGGCGCCTCGCATGACCGCGAAGGCCCGCGTCATCGACGCGGGCCTTCGCCTGCGTGGCACGGGGGCGCACCGTTTACACTGGCCCGATGCCGCTCGACACCCGCCCCCTCGCCATCTTCCTGATGGGCCCCACCGCCTCCGGCAAGACCGCGCTGGCGTGCGCGCTGAGCGAGCGGTTCCCGCTGGATCTGGTCAGCGTCGATTCGGCGCTGGTCTATCGCGGCATGGACATCGGCACGGCGAAACCCGATCCGGCGACGCTGGCGCGCCATCCGCACGCGCTGGTCGACATCCGCGATCCCGGCCAGCCGTATTCGGCGGCGGATTTCCGCGCCGACGCGCTGCCGGTGATGCAGCGGATCGGCGCGCAGGGCAGGGTGCCGCTGTTGGTCGGCGGCACCGGGCTGTACTTCCGCGCGTTGCAGCAGGGGCTGTCCGACTTGCCGGAAGCCGACCCGGCGACCCGCGCGCGACTGGCCGCCGAGGCGCAGCAACTCGGCTGGCCGGCCATGCACGCACGGCTGGCCAGCCTCGATCCGCCTGCCGCCGGCCGGATCGGCTGCAACGACATGCAGCGCCTGCAGCGGGCGCTGGAAGTGATCGAGCTGACCGGCCGACCGCTGTCCGAACTGCAGCGTGGCGGTGCGGCGACGCATTTCCCGTGGCGCGTCCTGAAGCTGGCGTTGCTGCCGGCCGACCGGCGCGTTTTGCATGAGCGCATCGCCCGGCGCTTCGACGCGATGCTGGAGGAAGGCTTGCTGGACGAGGTACGCGCGCTGCGGGCACGTGGCGACCTGCATGCCGACCTGCCGGCGATCCGCGCGGTCGGCTACCGGCAGGCATGGGAACACCTGGATGGTCTGACCGACGCCGCCGGGTTCCGCGACCGCGCCATCTTCGCCACCCGCCAGCTCGCCAAGCGGCAGATCACCTGGCTGCGTGGCGATGTCGGCGCCCGCCTGTTCGACCCGGACCGGCCCGCCCTGGCCAGCCGCGCCGCCACCGCCGTGCAGCTGTTTCTGGGGCAACCGGGCCGGCCAACTCCGCCGGCGTGACCCGGCGCCCTTGCGCGGCGCGAAAATCTTCTTTCATCAAGTATTTGAAAGCAGCTAACATCCCCGTACATGTTGGGCCGGGGCGCCATCGGCGTTTTTTCTCCGGTCTGTCCGATGCGAGGGGAGAACAAAAAATGTCCAAGGGACAATCGTTGCAGGATCCGTTTCTGAATGCGTTGCGGCGCGAGCGCGTGCCGGTTGCCATTTATCTGGTCAACGGCATCAAGTTGCAGGGGACGGTGGAGTCGTTCGACCAGTTTGTCGTGTTGCTGCGCAACCAGGTCAGCCAGATGGTGTACAAGCACGCCATATCGACGGTGGTGCCCAGCCGCAACGTGCGCATCGGCAATGGCCATGACGGCCCCGATGGGCTGGATCACCACGGCGATGCTGCGGCAGCGCCGGGCGTTGCGGACGCTTGATACACCGGGTAGGCGCCCGCATGAAGTGGGTCTGCTTCCAAAGGATCGCTCCCACTCGTGTTTGACCGACAAAAAAGAGGCGACCGGGCCTTGCTCGTCCTGCCGCACTCCCGCGGCGACGGTGACGCTGCCCGCCGGGCCGGGGAGTTTGCCGAACTGGTGAAATCGGCGGGCGCCGAAGTGCTCGGCGTGGTCGCCGCACGGGTCGAAGATCCGAACCCGCGGTTCTACATCGGTACCGGCAAGGCCAACGAGGTCGCCGAGGCGGCGCGAGCGCTGGAGGCGGACCTGGTGCTGGTCGACCATGTGCTGACGCCGGTGCAGGAACGCAACCTCGAAAAGCACCTGGGGATACGCGTCGTCGATCGCGCCGGGCTCATTTTGGACATCTTCGCGCAGCGGGCCCGCTCGCACGAGGGCAAGCTGGAGGTGGAGCTGGCCCAGCTCAAGCACCTCGCCACACGGCTGGTGCGGGGCTGGACCCATCTTGACGCTCAGCGCGGCGGCGCCATCGGCAATCGCGGTCCGGGCGAAACCCAGTTGGAGACGGATCGCCGCCTCTTGGGCGAACGCGTCAAGATGCTCACCAAGCGGCTGCAGAAAGTGCAGACCCAGCGCGGCCAGCAGCGCCGCTCGCGCCTGCGCAACACCGTGCCTCGCGTGGCACTGGTGGGCTATACCAATGCCGGCAAGTCGACCTTGTTCAATGCCCTCACGCGTGGCGAGGTCTACGCCGCGGACCTGCTGTTTGCCACGCTCGACCCCACGGTGCGCAAGCTGGAGGATCTGAGCTGCGGTCCCGCCGTGCTGGCCGACACCGTCGGGTTCATTCGCGAGTTGCCCCACGATCTGGTGGCCGCGTTCCGTGCGACCCTGGCCGAGGCGCGGGATGCCGATTTGTTGCTGCACGTCAGCGATGCGGCCGACGACGAACGCGAGCGCCTGCATGGAGTCGTCGACAAGGTGCTGGAGGAAATCGACGCCGGCGACGTGCCGCAGCTGCACGTGATGAACAAGATCGACCTCGCCGGCGCCGAGCCGCACATCGATCGCGACGCCGAGGGCCGGCCGGTGCGGGTGTGGCTGTCGGCGGCGACCGGTGCCGGTCTCGACCTGTTGCGCCAGGCACTGGGCGAATTGCTCGGTGGCGAACGGGTGCGGTCTTCGCTGCGCCTGCCGCTCTCCGCCGGCCGCCTGCACGCCCGCCTGAGGGCGGCGGGCGCGATCAGCGCCGAAACCGTGGATGAGCATGGCTGGCGCTTGCATATCGACGCTCCGCGCAGCGTGATCGCGCCCTTGAGCGGTGGCGATGCGGCCGAGGCCCTGTTGCTGCGCGAGTTGCTAGTTGTCGTTCAGTGATGCGCTGACGCGGCGGACGGCGGCATTGGCCTCTGCTAGAATACGCGGCGTTTGCGAGGCCCGATTTGCCGTGCCTGGGTGTGCTTGGCACGGCATGGGCGGCATCTCATGGGTAACCCGTTTCAACCTTTATCCGGCCGTGGTTGCCGGCCTCCCGACGGCTTCAAGGAGACTGACTCGTGGCATGGAATGAACCCGGCAAGAACGGGCAAAACGATCCGTGGAACAGAAAGCGTTCCTCCGGCAAATCGCCGCTGGACGATCTCCTCGATAGCCTCAGGCGCCGTACCGGCAAGTTGGGCCAGGGTCCGGGCAGCATCATCACAGGCGTCCTGGTGCTGCTGGTGATGGGCCTGCTTTTCAGCAGCTACACCATTATCGGAGCGCGCCAGCAGGGCGTCGTGCTGCGTTTCGGGCAGTACGAGCGGACCCTGGCACCGGGCTTCCACCTGAAGCTGCCGCAGCCGATCGAATCGGTCACCAAGGTGGAGGCCACGCGAATCCGCTCGGTCAACGACAAGGTGGCCATGCTGACCCGCGACGAAAACATCATCACGATCGACTTTACCGTGCAGTATCAGGTGGATGACTCGCGCAAATATCTGTTTTCGCTGAATGATCCGGACGGCACCATCAGCGCTGCCGCCGAAGCGGCGGTGCGCTCGGTGGTCGGCGGCAGCGACATGGACCAGCTCCTTTCCGCCGCTGGCGCGAACCTGGTCACCGAGGCGCAGGCCACCTTGCAGAAGACGCTCGACAGCTACAACTCGGGCCTGCGGGTCACCGAGGTCAGCTTCCAGAACGTGGCGCCGCCGGACGAGGTGAAGGACGCCTTCGACGACGTCAACAACGCCCGCGAGGACAAGCAGAGCATCGAGAACGCGGCCCTGGCCTATGCCAGCAAGGTGGTGCCGATAGCGCGCGGCGATGCCGCCCGCATCGCCGCCGAGGCGATCGGCTACAAGGCCGAACGGATTGCCCGCGCGCAGGGCGACACGGCGCGATTCGACCTGCTGCTGGCCCAGTACAAGGCGGCGCCAGGGGTCACCCGCGAGCGCTTGTGGCTGGAAACCATGGAGCAGGTGATGGCGGACAATCCCAAGGTGGTCGACGGCTCCGGCGGCCGCAACATCATCAACCTGCCAGCCTCGCAGGGCGCTGCCGCCACGGGCGCGGCAGCGGCGGCCGCGGGAACGGTTGTACCGGCGACGGCGCCAGCGGGCAGCAGCGCCACCGGCAAGGGGGCGCAGCCGTGAACAAGATCACCTACGCCATCGTCGCGGCCGTGCTGGTTCTGCTGGGGCTCAACAGCATGTTCGTCGTGGGCGAGGGGCAGAGCGCCCTTGTCCTGCAGTTCGGCCGCATCGTGCAGACCGACTACCAGCCCGGCCTGCATTTCAAGTTGCCGCTGATGCAGCAGGTCGTGCATTTCGACAAGCGCATCCTGTCGCTCGATGCTCCGCCCGAGCGTTATTTCACGTCCGAGAAGAAAAGCGTCAACGTCGACTTCTATGTCAAGTGGCGCATCGTCGACAACGCGAAGTACTACCGCGCCACCGGCGGCGACGAGCTGCAGGCCACGCAGCGGCTGACCCCGATCGTGAAGGATGCGCTGCGCTTCGAGTTCAACGCCCGCACCTTGCCCGACCTGATTTCCGGCGGCCGCAAGGACATCACCGAACGAGTGCGCGCGCAGACCGACGCGTCGGCGCGCAAGAACCTGGGTATCGCCGTGGTGGATGTACGCATCAAGCGCATCGACCTGCCCAACGAAGTCAGCGAGTCGGTCTACAAGCGGATGCGGGCGGAGCGCCTGCAGCTGGCGAACGAGTTGCGCTATACCGGCCAGGAATCGGCGGCCAAGATCCAGGCCGACGCCGATCGCCAGGCGCAGGTGATCAAGGCCGATGCCACCCGCGATGCCGCCACGGTCAAGGGCGAGGGTGACGCGGAGGCGGCGGCCATCTACGCCAAGGCCTATGGTCAGGATCCCGAGTTCTATGCCTTTTATCGCAGCATGCTGGCTTATCGGAATTCCTTCAAGGACGGCCATGATGTGTTGATTCTCAAGCCCGATTCGGAATTCCTGCGCTATTTCAGCCAGCCGCAGCCAAAGCACTGAGCGAGGTTCGGCGCGGCCCCGCGGTTGGGGGCGCCGGTGTCGTGGCGGGACTGGTGTTGCAACAGTTTGATTGAGAGGCGCGGTGGCCGGTTGCCGCCGCGCTTGGATTTGGCGGCTCCCGATCGGAGCCCACGCATGCGAGCGAGAAGATCATGGGCAAGTCAGTCGTCATCCTCGGAGCCCAGTGGGGCGATGAGGGCAAGGGCAAGATCGTCGACCTGCTGACCGAGCAGGTCAGCGCGGTGGCGCGTTTCCAGGGCGGTCACAACGCCGGTCACACCTTGGTGATCAAGGGCAAGAAGACCGTGCTGCACCTGATCCCCTCGGGCATCCTGCGCGACGATGCGTTGTGCCTGATCGGCAATGGTGTGGTGTTGTCGCCCGAGGCGCTGATCCACGAAATCGCCGAGCTCGAGGCCAACGGCGTCGAAGTGCGCTCGCGCCTCAAGATCAGCCCGGCCACGCCGCTGATCATGCCGTACCACATCGCCGTCGATAAGGCGCGCGAGCTCGCCGCCGGCGGCAAGGCGATCGGCACCACCGGGCGCGGCATCGGGCCGGCCTACGAGGACAAGGTCGCGCGCCGCAGCGTGCGCGTGGCCGATCTGATGTACCCGCATGAGCTTCCGGCCTTGCTGAAGACGGCCGTCGACTACCACAACTTCATCCTGACCCAATGGCTGAAGGCCGAGCCGGTCGATTATCAGAAGGTCCTGGACGACGCGCTGGCCTGGGGCGAATACCTTCGGCCGATGGTCGACGACGTTGCCACCATCCTGCACGACGTGCGCAGGGAAGGCGGCAACATCCTGTTCGAGGGCGCGCAGGGCGCGCTGCTGGACATCGACCACGGAACCTACCCCTACGTGACCTCGTCCAACACCACCATCGGTGGCGCCCTGGCCGGCACCGGCGTGGGCGCGGGCGACATCGACTACGTGCTGGGCATCTGCAAGGCGTACGCCACGCGCGTGGGTAGCGGCCCGTTCCCGACCGAACTGCACGACGAGATGGGCGAGCGGCTGCGCAAGGTGGGCAACGAATTCGGCGCCAGTACCGGCCGCCCGCGCCGTTGCGGCTGGATCGACCTGGTGGCGCTCAAGCGCGCGACCCAGATCAACGGCATCAACGGCCTGGCGATCACCAAGCTCGACGTGCTCGACGGCCTGGAGTCGATCAAGGTCTGCGTCGCCTATGAATACCGTGGCAAGCGCCGCGAACTGGCACCGCTGGATGCGGACGGCTGGGACGAGTGCAAGCCGGTCTACCTGGAATTTCCTGGCTGGAGTGAATCCACCGCCGGCATTCGCGACTGGAACAAGCTGCCGCCCGCCGCCCGTGCCTACCTGCGCGCGGTGGAAGAACTGTCCGGCTGCCGCCTGGCCCTGGTGGCGACCGGTGCGGACCGCGACGATACCATCGTGCTGGACGACCCCTTCGCCTGAGTTCCTGCCGCGGCCGTAGTGCGTCGACACCAGCAAGCCCCGCCTAAGCGGGGCTTGCTGGTTATCCCGGGGCAGCTTGCCGGCTCTCAGCCGGGGCGATTGTGCGATCGCATGGTGCGCTGTTTCTCGATCTGCCAGTCGCGCTGTTTTTCGGTGTTCCGCTTGTCGTGTTCCTGCTTGCCGCGGGCAAGGCCGATTTCCACCTTGACCTTGTTGCCTTTCCAGTAAATGGCGGTCGGCACCAGGGTATAGCCCTTGCGCTCGACCGCGCCGACCAGTTGATCGATCTCCTTTCGATGCAGCAGCAGTTTGCGGGTGCGGCGGTCGACGGCCACCACGTGGGTAGAGGCACTGATCAACGGCGGAATCGACGCGCCCACCAGGAAGATTTCGTTGTTCTTGACGTTGGCATAGCTGTCGCCGAAGTTGATCCGGCCGGCGCGAAGCGCCTTCAACTCCCAACCCTGCAGGGCCACGCCGGCCTCGTAGCGCTGGTCGATCGCGTACTCGAAACGGGCGCGCTTGTTCAGCGCGATGGTGCCCCCGCCCTTGTTGTCCTTGTCCTTCGTCTTGGCCATATCCGTTAAACTCGGGCTTCGTCGCCCTGATGCCGGGTTCGCCGCATAGCGGGCCAAACCCAGCGTGATGTGAAGAGGTTACCGTGATCGAAATTCGCCGCAGCGCACTGGTGAAATATTCGCCTGCGCAGATGTTTGACCTTGTCAACGAGGTTGAAGCATACCCAAAGCGATTCCCCTGGTGTGTCGGCGCTGAAATCCTCGAACGTCATGGCGATACCCTGGTGGCGCGGCTGGATCTGAAATTCGCCGGGTTCCGGCAGAGTTTCACCACACGCAACACCAGCGAACCTCCGCATCGTTTGCAACTGGGCCTGGTCGACGGTCCCTTTCGCAGCCTGGAGGGTGTCTGGAATTTCCTCGCCCTGGGCGACGCGGGTTGCAAGGTCAGCCTTGCACTGGACTTCGATTACGCCAACCGCCTGGGCGGGGCAGCCTTGAAGCTGGGATTCCAGGGGCTGGCCGGGCGCATGGTCGACGATTTCTGCCGCGAGGCGGAACGTGTCTATGGTTGAAGAAAGGCTTTCAGTCGAGGTTGTCCATGCACAGGGCGGGCAGGCTGTCCGCCGTACCGTCGAGTTGCCCGCTGGCAGCACGGTGCGGCAGGCCATCGAGGCCTCGGGCCTGGGGGCGTTGCTGCCGGGCGGGTGCTTCGATTCGGCGCTGTTTGGCATCTACTCCCGCAGGGTCGACGCGGATCACCTGCTGCAGGATGGCGACCGGGTCGAAATCTACCGCCCGCTTCTGATCGATCCCATGGAGGCGCGACGACGCCGGGCCAGCTAGCCGGTGATCGGGTCGTCGGGGCCTGCCGGGTCCAAGCGGTTCCGCAGGCACCCGCGGGAATCAATGACCGCCGCCGCCAGCCGGGGTCAGGCCGCCATCGCTCTTCTTGTCGCTGCCCGACGTGTCCTTGTCGCCCTTGGTCTCGTTGACCGGGTAGCCGGAATTGTATCTCTTGGCGTCCTTGACCAGTTGCGTGGCATCTTCGGCAAAAAAGTCGCCCTCTGAACGGGCCAGGACGTCATTGTTGAAAGTCAGGGTAAGCGTGCGGATCTTGATCGGGCCGCCACGGTGGGACTGGGTGGAGACATAGTCCCAGCGGCTGTGATCGAACGGGGTGCTGACCGAAGGGGTGCCCATCAGAACCAGGACCTGGTGCTTGGTCATGCCGGGCTTGAGCTGGTCCACCGTTTTCTTGTCGAGCAGATTGCCTTGCTGCACGTCTGGTGTGTAGACGAAATGGCAGCCGGCCAGGGAAAGCGCCAGCATGGCGAAAACCAGCAGGGTGATCAGCTTTTGCATGCGCGTTGCGTCCAGGATCGTGAAGGTGTCGGATGATACACTACCGGCCTGAAAACGCCGTGTGCGGGGAAACGGGTGATGGAACAGGAAACCAAAGAGTTGCGCAGAGTCGGCCTCAAGGTGACCCACCCGCGGATGCGCATCCTGCAGATTTTCGAAGAAGAGGGCGTGCAACACCTCACCGCCGAGGATGTGTACAAGAACCTGCTCGCCCATCAGGAGGATATCGGCCTGGCGACGGTGTACCGCGTGCTGACCCAGTTCGAGGCGGCAGGCATCATCGTCAAGCACAATTTCGAAGGTGGGCAGGCCGTCTACGAACTCGATCGCGGCAAACACCACGATCACATGATCGATGTGGACAGCGGGAAAGTGATTGAGTTCGTCAGCGAGGAGATAGAGCGCCTGCAGCGTGAGATTGCGGCGCGCCATGGCTATGTGATCGAGGATCACAGCCTGGTGCTGTATGTCCGCTCGAACAAGCAGGCCGCCCGCAGGCCTTGATCGCCGCCATCGGCGGGAACCCGGCCGGCGCCGCCTCGGCCAGGGGCGTGGGACGGCCAGGGGGCATCGTCGACAGCAAGTAGCAGCCACAAAAAAAGCCGCGAGCTGGACTCCTGTCCACTCGCGGCCGCTCCCGTGCCTGACTGCCAGCGTGCGCGGATGGCCCTCGCTCGCTGGGGTTGGTCGCCAGGCAAAGGCGAAACGGCATCCTGCCGTTGTTTTCCAAGGCTGCCGTCCCCACGGCGGCCTTGAACCCACCATCTCACGATGGTGGCTCCCCCACATCGATAGTTGCGATCGTAACGATGTATCTGCGCCCAGGGTATAAGAAAAATTCCTAGTTTTGCCAGTTTTACCTTCAACCGTGGTTGCTGCTTCGCAGCAAAATGCGCAGGTGCACGCCAGGGTGATCCGGCCGCAGGCGGAACTGTCCCCCCAGCGAGGTGACGCGGTCGCGCATCCCCTGCAGTCCGCGGCCATCGCGGGGAAGGCGGCTGGGCAGGCCGTTGCCGTCGTCGCGAATGTCGAGCAAGGCCAGCACGGTCCGGTCGCGCTCGCCGATGCGCAGGCGGACCCTGAACTCGCTGGCCTGGGCATGCTTCACGGCGTTGGTGGCGCCTTCCTGGACGAGTCGGTAGATGGCGGTGCGCATGTCGTCGTCGAGCCAGCGGGGATCGCCGTGCAGTTCCGTGTGGTAGGTCATGCCCGCGGTATTGAGCAGGTCGCGGATCGGGCCTTCGTCAAGCGCCCGCATCAGTCCGAATTCGTCCAGCACCGCGGGTCGCAAGTCGTCCAGCAGCCGGTGCAGGGCACGGCGCATGTGCGCGAGGATGTTGTTGATGGAGGTGCCGATGTCCTCCATGCCGGCTTGACTGAGGCGGGCCTGCACCAGTTTCACGTGGGTCTGGATGGCAGTGATGTTCTGGCCCAGCTCGTCATGCAGCTCGGCGGCGAGGTGGCGGCGCTGTTCTTCGTCGGCGCGCAGGTTGCCGCGGGCGGCGTCGCGCAATTGACGCGCCAGCTGGTCCAGTCGCCGGTTGACGGCGCCCAGGTAGACGTTTTGCTCGGCAACCAGCTTGCTGCTGCGGCGCAGTGCATCGGTGGCCGAGCCCAGCAGCAGCGCGCCGGTGCCTGCCACGGCGAGGAACAGATAGGCCGCGGCGCCCGACGGCGCATGCCCGAGGTGCTGATCGACCATCGTGATGCCCAGGCTGGTGATGAGCATGGCCAGGCTGGCGCCACGCCAGCCGTGGCGAAAGGCGAAGAACAATACCGGTGCCAGCGACAGTACGCGGGCAAATTGGGGTTGTGGCGCGGCCTGCTTCGACAACAACAGCAAGATGATCATGGATGGCAGCAGGACCAGCACGCCGTCCCTGACCAGGAGACTGCGCGCGCGCTGATCGATCGACGTGGACACCAGCATGATCATCAATGGCACGATCTGCAGGATGCCGAGGTAGTGACTCAGCAACTGCTCGCCCAGTACGCGCATCATCAGTTCGGGCGAGCCGGCATGGTGTGAAAGCGCGAGCAGCCCGGCGTCGACTGCCGAGGTGACGGCCACCACCAGCAGCACCGAAAGCAGCAACCGGGTCATCTGCTGCGGGCTGTCCAGGCTGCTCGGCAGATCGAAGCGCTTGAGCAGCAACAGCGCCGAGGCCATCGCCAACGGTTCGGGAAGCTGGCCAAGGACGATATCCGCCAGGCCGGGGGGTATCCCGTCGGCGACATGGATCGAGGCCGTGGCGGTCAGCTCGGCGCCGATCAGCCAACCCCAATAGCGCACCGGGGTGAGCAGCAGTGCGCCAAAACGGAACCCGTACGGAAGCATCCAGTACGGCTGCACGGTTGGCCACAAGAGGAGCCAGAAGATCAGGTAACCGACGGCCAGCAGTGGCCCGGCGTGGGGTGACGGCAATGGTTTGAGGCGCATGGCGCGATGGTACACGCGCCGTGGTCGCGGTGGCTGGGGGCAGCTCCGCTCGCCCGGCTGGCCGCGAAACGGCGAGCTTGGCGAGTGCGTAAGCGGCCGGGGAATGTGTAAAGTACGCCGATGCACAGCATTGTTCTGGTCGACGATCACGCCATAGTCCGCGAGGGCTTCAAGCGGCTGATCGAAATGGAGTCGGATCTGGACGTCGTGGCCGAGTGCCGCTGCGCCGACGATGCGGTGGAGGCGGTCGGCCACTGGCATCCCGATCTGGTGGCGCTGGACCTGTCCTTGCCCGATGGCAGCGGGTTGCCGCTCATCGAGCACCTGCTCAGCGTGCATGTGCAGACGCGCATCGTCGTGTTGAGCATGCATGACGGCGAGCCCTACGTGTCCGAGGCACTGCGCCGCGGTGCGAGCGGCTACGTGACCAAGGGCGTGGCGCCGGAGGAACTGGTGGCCGGCCTGCGGGCGGTGATGCGGGGCGAGTGCTATCTCAGCTCGGACCTGATACAGCGTCGGGCGGACCGTCCGAATGCGGCTACGGACCCGATCAATCGCCTGACTGCGCGCGAGCGCGAGGTGTTCTTGTTGCTGGCCGGCGGACGAACCCCCAAGCAAGTGGCCGGCGATCTCGGGATCGGGCAGAAGACCGTCTACATCCACCGCGCCAGCCTGATGGGCAAGTTGGGTGCGGGCTCGGAACTGGATCTTTACCGCATGGCCAGCGAACGCGGCTTGCTGGCGCCCGGCAACTGAGCTGGCACGGCAACAGGCGTTCAGCCGGCTTGTGCCCGCTCCAGCATCTGTTTCGCATGGGCCCGAGTTTCGCGGGTGATTTCGACCCCGCCGAGCATGCGCGCCAGTTCGTCGCGACGGCCCGCGGCATCGAGCTTTTCGATCTGCGTGCGGGTGGAACCCGCTTCGTTCAACTTGCTGACGCGCAGGTGGGCGTGCCCCTGCGCCGCCACCTGCGGCAGATGGGTCACGCACAGGACCTGGCGCTGGTCGCCGAGCGCGCGCAGTTTCTGGCCGACCACTTCGGCCACGGCGCCGCCGATGCCGGTGTCGACCTCGTCGAAGATCATGCTGCCGACCGTGTCCTTGCCCAGGGTGGCGACCTCGATGGCCAGGCTGATGCGGGCCAGTTCGCCACCGGACGCCACCTTGCGCAGCGGTCTGGGCGGTTGCCCGGGGTTGGCGCTGACCAGCAGTTCGCAGCGCTCGGCACCCTGCGGGTCGGGTTCGTCGCCGGCTGAAGCTTCCAGTTCGATGCGCAGTATTCCGCCGGCCATGCCCAGCTCGGTCATCAGCACGCTGACTTCATCACCGAGTCGCGCCGCGGCCGCGGCGCGCGACTGACTCAGCCGCGCGGCCGAGGTGGCGTAGTCGCGCTGCAGTCGTTCCCGTTCGGTCGCCAGCTTTTCCAGTACGTCGCCGGCGCCCTCGAGTTCGGCCAGTTCGGCGCGCAGTGCGGCGAGCTTGTCGTGCAGTTCGGCGATGGGCAGCCGATGGCGGCGCGACAGCTCGTGCAGGCGCGCCAGGTGAGTGTCGACCTCGGCATGGCGCTCGGGGTCGAGGTCGACGTGCTCGGCGTAGCGGGCAAGACCGTCCGCGGCCTCGCCCAGTTCGATGCCGGCGTGGTCGAGCAGTTCGAGCAGCGGCTGCAAGCGGTCGTCGAGCTGGGCGAGCTTGCCCAGTTCGCTGTGCGCGCGGTTCAGCGCCCGGCGCAGCGCGAACTCGCCCTCGCCATCGAGCAGGTCGACGACGCCGGCGGTGCCTTCGGCCAGCCGCCCGGCGTTGGCCAGGCGCTTGTGGTTCGCCTCCAGTTCTGCCAGTTCCGTTGCTGGCAGCGCCCATTTTTCGAGCTCGCCCAGCTCGTGGCGCAGCAGCTCCATGCGTTGCTCCCGGTCATCGCCTCCGCTGAGCTGGTGGATGCGGGAGCCCAGCTCGCGCCAGCGCAGTGCCTGCTCACGTACTCGGGCGAGCAGCTCGTCATGGCCGACGTAAGCATCGAGCAGCGCCAGCTGGTGCGTGCGGGACAGCAGCGCCTGATGCTCATGCTGGCCGTGGATCTCGACCAGCATGGAAGCAAGCTCCCCCAGCTGGCGCGCGTTGGCGGGGCGACCGTTGATCCATGCCTTGGAGCTCCCCTCGGCGCGGATGACGCGCCGCAGCTGGCAGCTGTTGTCCTCGTCCAGCTCCTCGCGCTGCAGCCACTGGCGGGCCTGCGGCAATTCGGCAAGGTCGAATTCGGCGGCCAGCTCGGCGCGATCGCTGCCTGCGCGTACCATGCCGCTGTCGGCGCGGGCACCAGCCAACAGCATCAAGGCATCGACCAGCAGCGACTTGCCCGCACCCGTCTCGCCGCTGACGACGGTCAGGCCGGGCCCGAAGGAGATGTCGGCGGCCTCAACGACGGCAAAGTGGCGGACAAAGAGCGAAGTGAGCATGGCTGAGCAAATAATAGGGTAGGCGGATTGTAGCGGCAGCCGGTGGGTGCAAACATCGTGTCCACTTGCAAGCTCAGCGGCCAGACCTTATTTCTGTCGTGTCTCAAGGATTGCTACAGCGCATGATCAACCCCCTCGGCCACAATCTCGATGCGCGCGCGCGACGTCTGCTGCGCACGTTGATTGCCCAATACCTGGTCGACGGTGAACCGGTCGGCTCGCGCACGCTGTCGCGATCGTCCGGGCTGCAGGTGAGTCCGGCAACGATCCGCAACATCATGGCGGACCTGGAAGACGCCGGCCTGGTGGCCTCGCCGCATACGTCCGCGGGCCGGGTACCGACGCCGCGGGGCCTGCGGCTGTTCGTGGACAGCCTGATCGAACTGCAGCCCTTGCCGCAGACCGAGATGGTGCGCCTGCGCAGCGAATTGCCGCCGGGGCCGACGACCACGCTGGACCTGCTGGGCAACGTGTCGACCCTGCTTTCGGCGATGACGCGGTTTGCCGGGGTGGTGACGGTGCCGCGCCAGGTCGATTTCCCGCTGCGCCACATCGACTTCGTGCCGTTGCCGGAGGCGCGCGTGCTGGTCATCCTGGTGTTCAGCGACAATCAGGTGCAGAACCGCATCGTGCAATTGGCCAAGCCGCTGGGCAGCGGCGAGCTCGAGCAGGCCGCGAACTACCTGAACAGCCAGTTTGTGGGGCTGCGGGTGGATGACATCCGGACCCGCCTGCTGGTCGAGCTGCAGGAGGCGGGCAGCGAGCTCAACCGCCTGCTGGCCAGCACGGTGGAACTGGCGTCAGCCTCTTTCGCGCCGCAGGCCGGTGGCAACGACGTACTGGTAAGTGGTCAGACCAACCTCATGGCATATTCCGAACTGGCTGACCTGCAGCGCCTGCGCGAGCTGTTCGACGCGTTTCAGCAGAAAAACGAGTTGCTGCAGTTGATGGAAGTCTGCTCCAGGGCGCCGGGCGTGCGCCTGTTCATCGGCGAGGAATCGGGCTTCACGGCCCTCGATGGTTGCAGCGTGGTCACCGCCAGTTACGGCGCGCAGGGACGGGTGCTGGGTGCCGTTGGCGTGATCGGACCCACCCGCATGGCTTACGAGAGGGTGATTCCGGTGGTGCAGGCGACGGCTGGATTGCTCAGCGATGCCTTGAATCGGGCCGCCACGACCCTATAGACGCAGCGGAAGCGGGGATGTTCGGGAATTTGGGCGGTCGGCGCGTCAGGCCGGCCATGAATGGCGTTTGGAGTGATAAATGCAAAACAACGATCAGCAGTTGCCCGGTGATGGCGGGGCCGAGGGCCGGCCGGACGAGTCCACCCAGGCTGAAATGGACCGGTTGCATGCCCGCCTGGCGGAGCTGGAAGCGAGCAATGCGGAGTTGCGCGAGACCGTGCTGCGCGAGAAGGCCGAGCTGGAGAACCAGCGCCGTCGCCTGCATCGCGACCTCGAACAGGCGCGCCGCTTTGCCAACGAGAAGCTGTTGAATGAGTTGCTGCCGGTCTACGACGGACTCGAGGGGGGGCTGGCGGTCGAAGGCGGTAACCTCACCTCGATGCGAGAGGGAATCAATCTCACCCTGAAGGCCCTGCTCAAGGTCGGCGAAAACCACGGCATGTCCCAGGTCGATCCGCTGGGCCAGCCGCTTGATCCGGAGCGCCACCATGCGGTGAGCATGGTCGATGCACCCGGCCAGGCGCCGGGCATCGTGGTCAGCGTGTTGCAGAAGGGCTACGTGCTCAACGATCGCCTGCTGCGCCCGGCGCTGGTCTCGGTGGCGAAGGACTGACCGGCCCTGGTCGCCGGCAGCGGCCTCGGAAGCTGCGCCGGCAACACACGAAATCGCATCGGGGCCTGGCCGGCATTGAATCCACCGGCCAGACCCCCATTTGAAAATCAGTCGCGGCCGCGGGGCCGCAGAAATCTGGAGCATACACATGGGCAAGATCATCGGTATCGACCTGGGCACGACCAATTCGTGCGTTGCCGTGATGGACGGCAGCACGGTCAAGGTCATCGAAAACTCGGAAGG
>JAGWIC010000111.1 GCA_028866435.1 Lysobacteraceae bacterium
CTGACCCGCGACGGCGACAACCTGCACGTCGAGGCTCCGAAGGGCGCGATACCGCCGCCCCTGGTGGATGCCCTGCGCGCGAACAAGGCCGCCCTGCTGGCGATCCTGCCGGCCCGGACGGCGACCGATCCCCACCCCACCAAAGGAGTCACCGAGCAGTGAAAACCGAAAGCGAGAAGCGAGAAGAGAACCGCCAGCACCGCGAGAAGCTGGCAGCGATGACCCCGGCCGAATACAAGGCGGAACGCGAAGCGTTCCTCAAGGCCATTTCCAACACCACCACCGACCCGAGGAAAGCACGATGAGCATTGAACAACTGAAGCAGGTCGCCGACGACGCCGAGGCCGCAGCGCATACCGCCCACGAGGCCCTGAAACAGGCCCAGGCTGACCGCGCCGCAGCCATCGCAGCCCATGCCAGCGGCGACACCAGCGCGAAGCTGGACGCGGCCGACAAGGCCATCACCAGCGCCAGCCGTGCGGTGGAGATCGCCGAGGCTGCACTGGCACCGGCACGCGAGGCACTGGCCGACGCCAAGGCAGCGGCCTATCAGGCTGAAACCGAGCGGCTGCGCGTTGACCACAAGGATTTGCGCGAGGCTGTCAACCGAGCCGCCGACCTGATCGACCAGCGCATTGAGGCCGCCAACGACGCCACCAAGGCATATGCGGACGCAGTCACGCAGTTGGGTGCGTTCCAACATGCGCACGCCGAGCGCCTGCGCATTCAGCAAATCGGCGGTGCGCCTGTCCTGACGGTGCAGTTGCACCGGCCGCCGAGCGGTGACATTCAGAACCGGATTTTCAAGGCGCCACGCATGGCTTGCTGAGTGAGAGAGGTATTGCGCCCTGCTATTTGGCCGGGCGCCTTTTTCGAAAAACAGACCCCATGATGAGGTGCAGCGATGACAACGCACTGTGGCGCGAAAACCCGAGCCGGTGGCCGCTGCCAGCGGAACGCGATGCCGAACGGACGCTGCTACGTTCACGGCGGCCCCAGCACTGGCCCAAAGCGGCCCAACACCAAGGCGAACGCGATCACCCACGGCATTTACGTCAAGCGATTGAGCGCCGAGGAAGAGGCGATTTATCCGGATATCGAAGTGGGCCACGTCGACCACGAGCTACGCCTGGCGCGTGTTCGTCTTGCGCGAGCACTGGATGCTGAGCACGCCGCAGCGGGGCAGCCGGAGCTGGATGAGGTCACCGAAAACGAAGGCGGCGGCATGACGATTGCCGCGCGGTCAGTGAAGCGAAAGGCGCGCGACTACTACGGCATCATCGACCGCATCACGTCACGGATTGAGAGCCTGGAACGCACCCGCAAGCTGCTGGATACGGGCATCGGCGGCAATGACGGCATCGCGGGCTTTGAAACCCGGCCGTATGACGAATGAGCCGCGATCAATCATGTATGGGGCAGCATCGTGGACGAAATCACACGCCCACAAAAAAGCCCCAAAAATCAGGGGCTTGGTTGCGTATCTGGCGGAGAGAGAGGGATTCGAACCCTCGATAAGGCTTTTGACCCTATACTCCCTTAGCAGGGGAGCCCCTTCGGCCACTCGGGCATCTCTCCGGGGTTTTCTTCGCATTGCTGCGGAGCCGGCAAGGATACCGACCAGCGCGAGCCAGGTAAAGGCTTTTCGCTATTCGTGCTCAGTCGGATCGATACCGGCGCCACCTGCCTCGTGTTCGCCCTTGATCCGCTGATAGATTTCTTCGCGATGCACGGCTACGGTCTTCGGTGCGTTGATGCCGATACGCACTTGATTACCCTTGACGCCAAGAACGGTGACGGTCACCTCGTCTCCGATCATCAGGGTCTCACCGACCCGTCGGGTCAGAATCAACATGTTCACCTACTCCATAATGCTGTTGGTCACAGGCCTGCGGTCGACGACGCCTCACCCCTGAGCAGCCGTTTCCCGCAGTTCGACGATTGATCCATCGAAGGCCCTTACCGCCTTCCAGGCTCACAGCCAAAACACTCCTGAGCGTCCTGACTGGCGACCCCGCCCACGTGGACGGGATCGACACGCCGTCGATAGTAGCCGAGCCGGATTCACCGGCGCAATCCGCACAGGTATCGGAAACCGGCCGGTTCGGCTTCGCCCGGACCCGGCTCAACGACCGGCTATCCAATGCGGCAATGCGGCAAGAATTTCCGGCAGCGCCGGCGCATCGGTGCCGCCTCCCTGTGCCAGGTCGGCGCGCCCACCGCCCTTGCCGTCGATTTGCGCCGCAACAAATGCCACGACATCGCCTGCCTTGACCCGCTGCAGGCCCTTCCCCTGGACGCCGGCGATCAGCGCGACACGACCGTCCGCCGCGCCGGCGAGCAGGATCACGCAGTCGCCGAGCTGCTGCTTGAGTTGATCGACGCTGTCGCGCAACGACTTCGCATCGAGGCCTTCCAGCCGCGCCGCCACCACCTTGATGCCGCCGACGTCGATCGCGCCGGCGGACAGGTCGGCGGTGGCCGAGCCAGCCGCCTTGCTGCGCAATGATTCCAGCTCACGCTCCAGCTTCTTGTGCTTGTCGAACAGCTGGCGCAGCTTGTCGATGGCGTCGTCGCCGCTGCTGGACAGCAGCTGCGAAAACTCCGCCAGACGGCGTTCCTCACCCGCCACATGGGCCAGCGCACCGGCACCGGTCACCGCCTCGATACGGCGTACGCCCGAAGCCACGCCCGCCTCGCTGACCATCTTGAACAGGCCGATATCGCCGGTGCGCCCGACATGGGTACCCCCGCACAGCTCGGTCGAAAACTCGCCCATCTTCAGCACGCGCACTTCGTCGCCGTACTTTTCGCCGAACAGGGCCATCGCGCCGAAGGCGATGGCCTGGTCGTAAGCCATGGTGCGAACTTCGGCGGCCGCGTTGCGGCGCACTTCGGCATTGACCAGCGCCTCGACCTGGTCCAGTTCCTCCCGGCTCATCGGCTTGAAGTGCGAGAAGTCGAAGCGCAACCGCTCCGGCGCCACCAGCGAGCCTTTCTGGGTCACGTGCTCGCCCAGCACCTTGCGCAACGCCGCGTGCAGCAGGTGGGTCGCCGAATGGTTCAGCACGATCGCCTGGCGGCGCGACGCGTCCACCTGCGCGACGACCGGATCCCCGCTGCGCAGCGGCTGGCTGCCATGCCAGGTGCCGGCGTGACCGAAGAACACCCCGCCCATCTTCAGCGTATCGGCCACCTCGAAGCGGCCTGCCGCCGTAGCCAGCTCGCCGGTGTCGCCGACCTGGCCGCCGGACTCGGCGTAGAACGGCGTGCGGTCGAGTATGACCAGGCCATCCTCGCCGTCGCCCAGCAGCTCCACCTGGCGGCCGTCGCGCACGATGCCGAGTACCTTGCCGGCGTCGCTGCGCAGCGCCTCGTACCCCAGGAAGACGGTGGCTTGAAGCTGACTGGCCAGCTCGGCGGGCATCTGTCCCTTGGCTTCGAATCGACCGGCGGCGCGCGCGCGCTCACGCTGCTCGTTCATCGCGCGCTCGAACCCGGCCATGTCCACCGCCATGCCACGCTCGCGCGCGATGTCGGCGGTGAGGTCGGCCGGGAAGCCGTAGGTGTCGTAGAGGCGGAACACGTCCGCGCCGGCGATGGTCCTGCCGGAGCGGGCGGCCACCTCGTCGAACAGCCGCATGCCGTGCTCCAGCGTCTCGCCGAAGCGCTGCTCCTCGGTGCGCAGCACCTCCTCGACAAAGGCCTGCCTGGCGGCCAGCTCCGGGTAGGCCTCGCCCATCTGCTCGACCAGCGGCGCCACCATCTGCCAGAAAAAGTCGCCGCGCACGCCGAGCATCCAGCCGTGCCGCAAGGCGCGCCGGATGATCCTGCGCAGCACGTAGCCGCGTCCCTCGTTCAACGGCAGCACGCCATCGACGATCAGGAAGGAGCATGCGCGGACATGGTCGGCGATCACCCGCAGCGACTTGTTGCCCAGGTCGGTCGTGGAGGTCAGCCTGGCGGCCGCCCGGATCAGGGCGTCGAACAGGTCGATCTCGTAGTTGGAATGCACGTGCTGCAGGATCGCCGCCAGCCGCTCCAGGCCCATGCCGGTGTCCACGCACGGCGCCGGCAACGGGCTCAGCGAGCCGTCCGGCGCACGATCGAACTGCATGAACACCAGGTTCCAGATCTCGATGAAACGGTCGCCGTCCTCGTCGGGCGAACCGGGCGGGCCGCCGGCGATATGCGGGCCATGGTCGTAGAAGATTTCCGAACAGGGGCCGCACGGGCCGGTATCCGCCATCTGCCAGAAGTTGTCCGAGGCAAACGGGCCGCCCTTGTTGTCACCGATGCGGATGATGCGCTCGGCCGGCACGCCGATCTCGTCGCGCCAGATCGCATGGGCCTCGTCGTCGGTGTGATAGACGGTCACCGTGAGCCGTTCGGCGGGCAGCCCGAACACCTGCGTCAGCAGCTCCCAGGCCCACACGATGGCCTCGCGCTTGAAGTAGTCGCCGAACGACCAGTTGCCGAGCATCTCGAAGAAGGTGTGGTGGCGCGCGGTATAGCCCACCGCATCGAGGTCGTTGTGCTTGCCGCCGGCGCGCAGGCAGCGCTGCACGTCGGCCGCGCGCACGTAGCCGGGCTTTTCGCTGCCGAGGAACACGTTCTTGAATTGCACCATGCCCGAGTTGGTGAACATCAGGGTCGGGTCGTTCGCTGGCACCAGCGAGCTGGAGGGCACGATGGTGTGCCCCTTGCCGCGGAAATAGTCGAGGAAGGCGGAGCGGATTTCGGAAGTTTTCATGCGTATCGTGATGGCTGGCGTAAGGAGACCGCGCCGGAGGCCGGCCGCCCGATCGGACCATCCATCATCCGTGCAAAGAGGATTTCAGGGGATATCGTCGGCGGCTTCGTCCACGTCGGCGTGGGTGACGCTCCGTACTGTGGCGCCGGCAAAGCCCCGGCGCAAGAGGAATTGCGCGCGGCGGTTGCGTTCGGCCGGATCGGAGGTGGCGGCCCCGCCGTAGCGGCGGCGCAGCTGGCTGGCAGCGGCGAGCTCCCAGTCGACCTCCGCCCCGTCCAGCAGTGCGCGGATGCGCGCGTCGCCGACGCCGTGGCTCTTCAACTCCTGCCGCAATCGCATCGGGCCGTAGCCCTGGGCCACCCGGCTGCGCAGCAGCGCCTCGGCAAAGCGGTCGTCATCCTGGTAGTGCTGCTCGCCGAGGCGGTCGAGCGCCGCACTGGCCTCGTCGCCCTCGTAGCCGCCCTGGCGCAACTTGGTCTTCAATTCCTTGCGCGAGTGCTCACGGCGGGCCAGCAGGCCCAGCGCCTTGTCGTACGCACTGCGCCTGGGCGCGGCCGGATCGCCTGGAGCGGGACGGCGCTTCATGGTCCGGCAAACGGACATGGCCCGGGCGAGCCGGGCCATGTCGCACGCCGCAGGCCGTCAGCCATCACGACTCACGCTTCCTCGAGCGCCTCTTCGGCGGACGCAGCAGACGCGGGCCGGCCGACCGGCACCAGCAGGCGCTCGCGCAGCTGCTTGTCGATCTCGTTGGCGATCGCCGGGTTGTCGCGCAGGAACTGGCGCACGTTCTCCTTGCCCTGGCCGATGCGGTCGCCGTTGTAGCTGTACCAGGCGCCGGACTTGTCGATCA
>JAGWIC010000045.1 GCA_028866435.1 Lysobacteraceae bacterium
ACGCGGTTCTCGTGGGCATCAATGCCGCGCATGACGGCCCCCAGCTTGTTTTCGTCATCGGTCACGGCCGGCATGTGACCACTGCGGATGGTCGGCAGAATCCTTGCCAACCGCAATGCGCTCTCGTCTGACCGCAGGCCCTCGTGGATCGCATGCTCAACGATGCTGCCCACATGCTGCCGCGCCTTCCGAGCCAGTTGCGGCACAGTGGCGACCATTTCGATCAGTATCGGCCGCACGTCTTTGGTCTCCAGCTTGCGCATATCCGCGTCACCCAGCTTCGGGATCAGGTAGGAATCCACCACCAGCCGCGCCTTGCGATACGTCTCGGCGGCCCAGCCGACTCGCTTCTCGGCCAACCAGCGGCCCGAAACGGCCCGGAAGGTAGCCCGCTCGGCTTCCGCCAACGCCAGCGCCTCAGCCTCCTGTTCGGCGTCGCCGACTACTGCCTCCAGCTGGCGGGCCTTTCTGGTGCCGGCCGTGGCAATGCCCTGCTTCGCGTCCCGCTGAATTTCCAAAGCGCGCACGCGGGCATTCGCAAGGGTGAGTTCGGGATAGTGGCCGATGGTCGCAGGGGTGTGCGTGGACTTGCCGGGAAGGCGGTAACGCACCACCCACGTCTTCAGGCCCGCCGCACTCACCATAAGGAACAGGCCATTGCCATCGGGAAGGGTGTACGGCTTGGCCTTCGGCTTGGCTTTGGCGATCTGCAACTCAGTCAGGGGCTTGGCAAGACGCGGCATGGCTTGAGACCTTCTTGTGTATGAATTTGCGTATGTATGGTTGAAACATACACAAGTTCATACGTAAAAGTCCAAGCTGCCCTGAGATGGTTTGAGACCTCCAGAAACAAAAAACCCCGCAGCTATGCGGGGTTTCGTGTGTTTCAGAGACTTGAGGAGACTCCCTGAAACGTCCATTGGTGCCCAAGAGGGGACTCGAACCCCTACGACTTGCGTCGCTACCACCTCAAGGTAGTGCGTCTACCAGTTCCGCCACCTGGGCAGGTGTATTGCTCTTAATGCTTGCTGGCCGATCCTGCCGCGGCCGGCACTTCACCCTGGCCGGCGGCCGGGGCTGCTGGCGGCGTGACGGCCGCCGGTACTGCGTTGGTGTTGGCGGCGGGTGACGCCGCCGGCACTTCCGAGCTGGCCGCGGGCTTGGTGGCAGCGGACTTGTCGGCGAACGAGGCCATCACGCCCAGACCATTGTTGCTGCTCTGCGGGGCGCCGTGGGCGTGGAGATAAATGCCCATGCCTAGGCTCAGCAGGAAGAACAGCGTCGCCAGCACCCCCGTGGCGCGGGTGAGGAAGGTCGACGAACCGCGCGCGCCGAACACCGTCGCGGAAGCGCCCGCACCAAAGCCGGAGCCAGCATCGGCACCCGCGCCGTTCTGCAGCAGGATCAAGACGATCATTGCCGCAGCGACCAGGATGTAGAACACGCTGAAAATGACGAACATAGGATTTCTATTGAGCCTGTAGCGCCTGATGTGCCGCAGCGCAGATTCCAAGGAAGTCGGATGCGGTCAATGCAGCTCCACCGATCAGCCCACCGTCCACGTCCGCCTGCGCGAACAATTGAGCGGCATTCGCCGCCTTGACGCTTCCGCCATAAAGCAGTCGGGTCAGACGAGAAATTGTAGCATCTTCTTTTTCCAGTTGGCTACGAATGAAGGCATGGACCTGCTGCACCTGTTCCGGTGTCGCCGCCAGGCCCGTGCCGATGGCCCAGACCGGCTCGTACGAAATCACCGCGGTCTCGAAATGGGCGATGCCCTGATGCTTCAGCACCGTGTGCAGCTGGCGCGCGATGACCAGCTCGGTTTCACCCGCCTCGCGCTGCTGCAAGGTCTCGCCGACACAAAGGATCGGCGTGAGCCCGCCGGCGCACGCCGCCGCGAACTTGCGCGCAATCAGTTCATCGCCTTCGCCGTGGTACTGGCGCCGCTCCGAATGCCCGACCAGGGTCCATTGCGCGCCCACGTCGGCCAGCATCCCCGCCGAGACCTCGCCGGTGTAGGCGCCCTGCCCCTCGTGCTCGCTGACGTCCTGCGCGCCGATGCCCAATCCGGAATCGCCGTGCTGCCATGCCAGTTCAGCCAGGTAGGGGAACGGCGGCAAAACCACGACATCGATGTCGGCCGGTTTCCCCGCCACGATCTCGTCGACCAGGGCGGTGGCCATCGAACGGCTGCCGTACATTTTCCAGTTACCGGCGACAAGTTTTTTGCGCATGGGGTGCTTTCGCTGCCGTCAAACCGCAAGCTTAACCAGCGGCCGATGCGCGGGCAAACCCCGCAGGAAACTGGCGTCGGCCGGCCCGCTCGTTCGAGAATCCCGGTTTAGCCCAGGAAACCACCCCATGACGCAGCAACGCCCGCTCAGCCTGATCACCGGCGCCTCCTCCGGCATCGGCGCGGAATTTGCCAGGCAACTGGCGGCCATGGGGCACGACCTGGTGCTTACCGCGCGGCGTACCGAACGACTGCAGACGCTGGCCGACGAATTGCGCACGCGCCATGGCATTGAGGTAACGGTTCTGCCGCACGACCTCGCCGATCCCGCCGCGCCGGCCTGGCTGCAGGCCACCCTGCAACAGCGCGGCCTGCAGGTGGACTGGCTGGTCAACAACGCAGGCTATGGCGTTCCCGGCACGTTCGACGCCAGCGACTGGCCCACCCACGCCGCGTTCCTGCAGGTTCTGCTGACCGCGCCGACCGAGCTTGCCTGGCGCCTGCTGCCCGACATGCGTCGGCGCGGCCACGGCCGCATCATCAATGTCTCGTCGCTCGCCGGCCACGTGCCGGCGCCGGCGGGCCATACCCTGTACGCCGCCACCAAGGCCTACCTGATCAAGTTCTCGCAGGCACTGGCCCTCGAGAACCGGGCGCGCGGCATTCATGTCTGCGCGCTCTGCCCGGGCTTTACCTGGTCGGAGTTCCACGATGTCACGCAGACCCGCGACAAGATGAACACGCTGCCCGCCTTCATGTGGCTCACCGCCGAACAGGTGGTCCGTCAGGGCATCGCGGCGGTCGAGCGCGGGGATGCGGTGTATGTCCCGGGCCGGGTCAATCGTTTCATCAAGTCCCTGGTCCAGCTGATCCCCGATCACCTGGCGCTGTGGCTGTCGGCGAGGCAATCGAAACGCTATCGCAATACCGAGCTCTGAGCGGACGACGGCAGGCGCTCAGGCGATCAACTTGATCTCGCGCAGGCGCTGCAGCAGGTATTCGTGCGCGCTGATCGAGGTGTCGTAGCGGCGCGGGTTGTCCGGCGTGATGCAGCTTGCCAGCGGATCCAGCATCACGTCCGGGTTCGGGTGCAGGAAAAACGGCACCGAATAACGCGGCTTGCGCGCATTCTCGTTCGGCGGGTTCACCACCCGGTGCGTGGTCGAGGGATACACGTGGTTGCTGAGTCGCTGCAGCATGTCGCCGATGTTCACCACGATGGCGTCGCCCTCGGTGGTGATCGGCAGCCACCGTCCATGGCTGAGCACCTCGAGCCCTTCGGCACTGGCACCCACCAGCAAGGTGATGAAGTTGATGTCTTCATGCGCGCCCGCGCGCACGTTCGGGATGTGTTCCTGCGTGCCACCCTCGTCGGGGATGGGCGGGTAGTGGATCGGGCGCAGGATCGAGTTGCCGGCGTCGGTCTTGTCCTCGAAGAAACTCTCCGGCTGGCCGATGTGCAAGGCCAGCGCACGCAGAACGCGGGTACCGAGCCGGTCGAGCGCGTCGTACAGTTCGCAGCCGAACTGCCTGAAGCCCGGCACTTCCGCCGGCCACAGGTTCGGCGGCATCACGCCGGCGAACTTCGAGTCGCGCGGAATCTCCCGGCCGATGTGCCAGAACTCCTTCAGATCGGCGTACTGGCTGTCCTTGGCGGTCTCGACCTTGAACGGCGTATAGCCGCGCGCGCCACCGCTGCCGGCGACGTGGTACTTCATCTTGGTCGCGGTGGGCAGGGCGAAGAACTGCCTGAACACCTCGTAGGCGCCGTCGATCAGCTCGTGCGTGATGCCGTGCCCGCTGATGCAGCAGAAACCGAATTCGCGGTAGGCCGCGCCGAGCTCGGCGACAAAGGCCTCGCGGTCGCTTTCGTAACGGCGGATATCGAGAGTGGGAACGTGTTTCATCGCTGTCGTCCGGTGGCTTGGCATGAGGTCGGCTGATCCGCCACCACCGCAGGGGTGGCGCACGTCGGGCCAGTCCATGGCGACCCGGTACCGCTACAGGTTCACGATCGTTCGGCTGCCGACTTTACAACCCCGGCCAGCCGCTCGGCCAGTTGCCGCACTTCCACCGCGTCCGCGCCCTCGATCGTGACGCGCACCAGCGGCTCGGTGCCGGAGGCGCGCAACACCACCCGGCCGCGGCCGTGCATCTGCTGCTCCACTTCGCCCAGGGCCTGCTTCACCGCTGCACTTTCCAGCGCTTCACGCGCGCCGGCAGCGCGCACGTTGAGCATCACCTGCGGATATTTCTTCAGGCCCTTGCGCGCCGTGGACAGATCCTCCCCTGCGGCGGCCAGCGCCTCCAGTACCGCCAGCGCGGCGATGATGCCGTCGCCGGTGGTGGCGCGGTCGAGGTACAGGATGTGGCCCGAGGTCTCGCCGCCGAGCATGCCGCCATGCTGCCTGAGCTGCTGCATCACGTAGCGGTCGCCCACGCTGGCGCGAATCAGCGGCGTGCCCAGTTCGGCCAGCGCCTGCTGCAGACCGTAATTGCTCATCAAGGTGCCCACCACCGGCCCCTTGAGCGCACCGTCGGCGTGCAGGCGGCGGGCGAGGATGTAGAGGATGTCGTCGCCATCGGCGAGCACGCCATGGCGGTCGACCAGCGCGACCCGGTCGCCGTCGCCGTCGAAGGCGATGCCGATGTCGGCGCCATGCGCCAGCACGGCCTGCTGCAGCGCCTGCGGCGATGTCGAGCCGACCTCGTGGTTGATGTTGAAGCCATCGGGGCGGTCGCCGATCGCGTACACCTCGGCGCCGAGCTCGGCGAATACCTTGGGCGCCACCTGGTAGGTCGCGCCATGGGCACAGTCCAGCACCAGCCTGAGCCCGCGCAGGCTGAAGTCCTCGGCGACGGTGGCCTTGCAGAACTCGGCATAGCGCGTCACCGCGTCGGCCACGCGCGTCGCCTTGCCCAGCCGCTCGGAGGGCACGGTGGTGAACGCGGCATCGACTTCCCGCTCGATCGCCAGCTCCACCTCGTCCGACAACTTCTCGCCCTTCGCGGAGAAGAACTTGATGCCGTTGTCGTGATGGGGATTGTGCGAGGCGCTGATCACGATGCCGGCCTGGGCGCGCATCGAGCTGGTGAGGAACGCCACCGCCGGCGTCGGCATCGGGCCCAGCAGGCCCACGTCGGCACCGGCGGCGACCAAGCCGGCTTCCAGCGCCGACTCGAACATGTAGCCGGATATGCGGGTGTCCTTGCCGATCAGCACCTTCGGGTGGCCGTCGTCCCCGGCCTCGTGCACCAGCACGCTGCCGACGGCACGCCCCAGCCGCAGCATGAAATCCGCACTGATCGGCCACTGCCCCACCAGGCCGCGAATACCGTCGGTACCGAAATATTTGCGTTGATTCATCGTGTCCTGCCGTCGTGGGGCGTGCTTGAACCACGCCATGGAAGCGGTTGCCGCAAACGCCGGCCCGCGGGTTCAGTCGTCATCGGGCCAACGCGGCGCAGCCTTGGGTGCCTCACGCTTCGGCACCGCGTCCAGCGCATGCACCGCGCGCCATACCGCCAGCGCATCCACGGTCGGCGCCACGTCGTGCACGCGCACCATGCGCGCGCCGCGCTGGACCGCAATCAACGCCGCGGCCGCCGAGCCGGCGGCACGGTCGGTCGGGCCCGCCCGGCCGGTCAGCGTGCCTATCATCGACTTGCGCGACAGGCCCACGTACACGCCGCTGCCCAGGTCGGCGAAGCGCTGCAGCGCGCACAGCAGGGCCAGATTGTGCTCCAGCGTCTTGCCGAAGCCGAAACCGGGATCGAGCATCACCTTGCGCCGGTCGATGCCCGCCAGCTCGCAGGCGAACAGGCGGTCGGTCAGGAACCGATGCACCTCGCCGACCACATCGTCGTATTCCGGCCGGGCCTGCATGCCGCGCGGCTCACCCTGCATGTGCATCAGGCATACCGGCACGCCCAGCTCGGCGGCGGCGGCGAGCGCTCCGTCGCGGCGCAGGGCGTAGACGTCGTTGATCATGCCCGCGCCCGCCGCCACCGCGGCGCGCATCACCTCGGGCTTGGAGGTGTCGATGGCGATCGGCAGGCTCGTGCCGGCGACCAGTTGCTCGATCACCGGCAGCACCCGGCGCAACTCCTCGTCCACCGCCACCTCGTCGGCACCCGGGCGGGTGGACTCGCCGCCGACGTCGAGCATGTCGGCGCCCTCCTGCGCCATGCGCAGGCCATGCGCCACGGCGGCCTCGACGCTGGCGTAGGCGCCGCCATCGGAGAACGAATCGGGCGTGAGGTTGAGGATGCCGACCACCCGCGGGCGATCGAGCCGCAACGGCCGCCCCGCGCAGTCGAGTACCGGCGCAAACAGTTCGTTCGACATGGTCATCCCCTCATGCCTCCTGCGAGCACGGCGGCCGCCTTCACGACCCGGCCATGCCGCCAAGCTCGCCCATGAAGGCGCGGTAGTGGCGCAGCTCGGCGATCGAATCGCGAATGTCGGAGAGTGCCGTGTGTGCGGACTCCTTGCCGACGCCCTTGGCGACCTCGGGCGCCCAACGCCGCGCCAGTTCCTTGAGGGTGGAAACGTCCAGGTTGCGGTAGTGGAAATAGCGCTCCAGCCGCGGCATCTGGCGATGCATGAAACGACGATCCTGGCAGATCGAATTGCCGCACATCGGCGACTTGCCGGGCGGCACCCAGGTGCGCAGGAAATCGACGGTGGCCTGCTCGGCCATGGCGTGGTCGGTCTGCGAGATCAGCACCTGGCGCCACAAGCCCGACTTGTGGTGCTGGTTGGTGTTCCAGCTGTCCATCGACTCCAGCTGGTCGATTTCATGGCGGATCGCGAAGACCGGTCCCTCGGCCAGAATGTTCAGCTGCTTGTCGGTAACCACCGTGGCGATCTCGAGAATCGAGTCGTTGTCGGTATCGAGGCCGGTCATCTCCAGATCGATCCAGATCAGGTTCTCTTCATTGGCGTGGCTCATGGGCTCTCCTTGTACACGGGAGTTTATCAGTGTTGTCCGCGCGCGATGGGCAAACGGCCGGCCTCGCGGCCTGGGGCGCGGCGAGGTCATTTGCGCCATATCGACATACACTTGCCCGTCCGTTCCTGACCGGAGGCCAGACCGCTGCCGGGACAGGTCATCCGAGCCCACCGCACAGGCTCCCGCATGCAGACCTTCTTCTGGCACGACTACGAAACCTTCGGCGCCGACACCCGGCGCGACCGGCCGGTGCAGTTCGCCGGCATCCGCACCAGCATGGAACTGGACATCATCGGCGAGCCGGTGATGTTCTACGGCACGCCGCCACGGGAAATGCCGCCCCATCCCGACGCCTGCATGATCACCGGCATCACCCCGCAACTGGCCCGGCGCGAGGGCGTGATCGAGGCCGAGTTCGCCGCCCGCGTGCACGAGCAGTTGGCAGCGCCGGGGACCTGCGGCGTGGGCTACAACTCGCTGCGCTTCGATGACGAAGTCACCCGGCAGATGCTCTACCGCAACTTCTACGACCCCTACGGCCGCGAATGGGAACACGGCAATTCGCGCTGGGACCTGATCGACCTGGTGCGCATGTGCCAGGCCCTGCGCCCGGAGGGGATCGTCTGGCCGACCCGCGAGGACGGTTCGCCCAGCTTCAGGCTGGAGCACCTGGCCAGCGCCAACAACCTCACGCAGGAGCGCGCCCACGACGCGCTGTCCGACGTCTACGCCCTGATCGACCTGGCGCGGCTGATCCGCGTGCGCCAGCCGCGCCTGTGGGATTGGTACTACGCGCTGCGGCGCAAGCAGAAGGTGTTCGAGCTGCTCGACGTGGTGAACATGACGCCGCTGGTGCATGTCTCCTCGCGCTACCCGGCCAGCCGCCACTGCCTCGCCGTGATCGCGCCGCTGGCGCCGCACCCCAGCCGCGCCGGGGAGATCATCGTGTACGACCTGGCGACCGACCCGGCCGCCTGGCTGGCGCTGGAGGAAGACGAGATCGCCGATCGCATCTTCACCGCGCGGGCCGACCTGCCCGAAGGCATCGAACGCATCCCGCTGCGCACGGTGCGCGCCAACCATGCACCCGCGCTGGCGCCGCTGTCGGTGCTGCAGGGGGTGGACCTGGCCCGCCTGCAACTGGATCTGCCGCGCTGCCAGGCGCACCGCGACAGCTTGCGTGCGATCGACGGCCTGGCCGAAAAGCTGCGCCGGGTATTCCAGCGTGCGGCTGCTTTCGCGCCGCCGGAGGATCCCGAACTGGCGCTCTACGCCGGCTTCCTGCCCGATGCGGACAAGCGCCTGCTCGCCCAGGTCCGCGCCACGGCCCCGCACCAACTCGGCGCGCGGGCATTCCCGTTCCGCGACCCGCGCTACCCGGAGCTGCTGTTCCGCTACCGCGCGCGCAACTGGCCAGACACGCTGGATGCCGGCGAGGCGGCGCGCTGGGAGGCGTTCCGCCAGGCCCGCCTGACCCGCCATACCGCGCTGACCGTGCTCACCCTCGACGACTACTTCGCCCGCCTGGAAGCATTGCGCCACGACCCACAGGCGCAGGACAGGCTCGCCCTGCTCGACCAGCTGCAGGCCTGGGGCGAGGAACTCGCCGCCGGCATCGACGATTCGTAGGAGCGCACAGGGTGCGCTCCCACGACAATGGCCATCCCGACAACCCGACATCGCCACTCGCCGACCCGCCATGCCACAAGCCTATTTCACCCCCGCCAGCTTCCGCTTCCTGCGCGCACTGGATCGCCACAACAGCCGCGAATGGTTCGCCGCGCACAAGGACGATTACGAACGCCACCTGCGCGAGCCGTTCCTGCGGCTGATCGCCGACCTGCAGGCGCCGCTGGCGAAGATTAGCCCGCACTACCGCGCCGACCCGCGCAAGAACGGCGGCTCGCTGTTCCGCATCCATCGCGACACGCGCTTCTCCCACAACAAGCTGCCGTACAAGCCGTGGCAGGGCTCGCGCTTCTTCCACGAGCGCCGCCACGAGATTCCGGCGCCGTCGTTCTACCTGCACCTGCAGCCCGGCGACTGCTTCGCCGGCGGCGGCATGTGGCATCCCGAACCGGACGCGCTGAAGCACATCCGCGGCTTCCTCGCCGACAACCCGGCCGCGTGGAAGAAGGCCACGCAGAGCAAGGTTTTCCGCGAACGTTTCACCTTCTGGGGCGAGTCGCTGAGCCGCCCGCCGCGCGGCTTCGATCCGGACCACGAGCTGATCGACGACCTCAAGCGCAAGGATTTCGCCGCCGGCGAGAACTTCGACGATGCGCTGGCCTGCTCCGCCGAGCTGCTGCCGTGGGTGGTGGAGAACTTCAGGCGCATCGCACCGCTGGTCGATTATCTGTGTGCGGCGCAGGAACTGGAGTTCTAGATCCGTGCCCGGCGGTTCGCCGTGATCAGGAACACCGCCACGCCGATGCCGATGCACGCGGTCAGCGCCACATAGTGCGCCGGCGCGAGCACACCCATGCGCCTGACCAGCAGCCCGATCAATGGCGGCGTCAGCCCGCCGAACAGCGCGTACGCCACGTTGTATGAAAACGACAGCCCGGAGAAGCGCACCGCCGGCGGGAACGACACCACCATCAGCGCCGGTATCACGCCCGAGACGCCGGTGCTGAAGCCGGCCAGCGCATACAACGCGATGAAATGCGTCGCGCCGGCCTGCAGGTCGAGATACAGGGCATAGCTGGCCAGCAACAGGCCGATCGCGCCCACCAGCAGGGCCTGCGCGTAACCGAGGCGATCGCCCAGCAGGCCATAGCAGATGCAACCGACGGCCAGCGAGAACGACGCGACATTGTTGCCAAGGAAAGCGCGCGCCGGCGCGACATGGAACACCGACTGCAGCAGGGATGGCGTCATCAGGATCACCACCATGATCGCCGCGGTCAGCATCCAGGTCACCAGCATCGACAGCAGCACGCCGGGCAGGTGACGCGCAAACACCTGCCGCAACGGCAAACCCTGTGCCAGTTCCCTGCGTGCAAGCATCGCCTCGAACACCGGCGTTTCGCCTAGCCAGCGGCGCAGCCACACCGCAACGAAGCCGAACACGCCGCCAACCAGGAACGGCAGACGCCAGCCGTAGTCGAGCACCTGCGCCGGCGTCATGCCGCGATTGATCGCCGCGGCCACCAGCGAACCGATCAGGATGCCGACGGTGAGACCCGAGGTGAGGCTGGCGCAGGCAAAGCCGATCCGCCGTGGCGGCACGTGCTCGGCCACGAACACCCACGCTCCTGGCACCTCGCCACCCACCGCGATGCCCTGCATCACCCGCAGCAACAGCAGCAGCAGTGGCGCCAGCATGCCGACCCGCGCGTACACCGGCAGCAGTCCGATCGCCAGCGTAGGCAGCGCCATCAGGAACACGCTGAGCATGAACATCCGCTTGCGCCCCAGGGTGTCGCCGTAATGCGCCATCACGATGCCGCCCAGCGGCCGCGCCAGGTAACCCGCCGCGAAGATGCCGTACACCTGCAGCTGCGCCAGCCACGCCGGGGTGGCCGGCGGAAAGAACAGATGGCTCAGCGGGATCGCGAAGAACACGAACACCACGAAATCGTAGAACTCCAGCGCGCCGCCGAGGGCGGACAAGGCGAGCGTCCGGACATCACGTCGACGCAGTCGGTCGACGACGGCACTGGCAGGGGGCGAGGCGATCATCGTCAGGGAATTCCCGGCTGTCTGGCGGACCCGTCACCTTACCCGAAAGCGCGCACCGGCGGCCCGACAAAACGAGGCGTTCCGGCCAGGCGCCCGAACCGTCGCCGTGGCACGGCAAGGCTGGCGGGAACGGCCCCGGCCGGCCCGGTGGCATGGCTGCACCACGCCGGCCGCATTTGCTAGGCTGGGCCCCGCCGGTCCCGGTTTCAGGGCGGCGCGGGCAACATCGCTTGGTAAGTTCCAAGGTGCATATCTTCCCCTTCTCGCATGGCAAAGGAGCGTCTCGATGAACATGGGCAAACGTCTGGGGGCCGAATTCTTCGGCACCTTCTGGTTGGTTCTTGGCGGCTGCGGCAGTGCCGTGCTGGCCGCGGCATTTCCGCAACTGGGCATCGGCTTCGCCGGCGTGGCGCTGGCGTTCGGGCTGACCCTGCTGACGATGTGTTACGCCATCGGCCACATTTCCGGCTGCCACATCAACCCGGCGGTGACCTGCGGCCTCGCCGCCGGCGGCCGGTTTCCGCTGAAGGAAGTGGTTCCGTACATCGTCGCGCAGGTCATCGGCGGCATCGTCGGCGCCCTCGTGCTGTACGTGATCGCCTCGGGCAAGCCCGGCTTCGACGCCGCCGCCAGCGGCTTCGCGTCCAATGGCTATGGCGCCCACTCGCCCGGCGGCTATTCGATGGGCGCCGCGGCCTTGTGCGAGATGGTGATGACCGGCTTTTTCATCTTCATCATCATGGGCGCGACGCACAAGAGCGCGCCGGCGGGTTTTGCCGGCGTCGTCATCGGCCTCGCGCTGACCCTGATCCACCTGATCAGCATCCCGGTCACCAACACCTCGGTGAACCCGGCGCGCTCGACCGCCGTGGCGCTGTTCCAGGGCGGCTGGGCGGTGGGCCAACTGTGGTTCTTCTGGGTGATGCCGATCATCGGCGGCATCGTCGGCGGCTTGATCTATCGCTACCTGTGGAGCGATCGGGACGCGCTGCCGGACATCACCGGCGACCGCGCCTGAAGCCCGGCCGGCCGGGGCACGCGCCCCGGCCGGTCGTCGCGGCCGTCACGCCTGCGCGAACGGCAGCGCCAGCACGTCGGCGATCGCGTCGGTGCCGGCCAGGCACATCAGCAGCCGCTCGATCCCCATCGCCACGCCGGCGCAGTCGGGCATCGCATCGAGCACATCGAGCAGGCGCCGGTCGACCGGCACCTCGCGCAACCCGCGCTGCCGGCGCACCTGGTTGTCGCGCTCGAAACGCGCCCGCTGCTCCCGCGCGTCGTTCAACTCGTGATACCCGTTGGCCAGCTCGTGCGGACCCAGGTAGAGCTCGAAGCGTTCCGCCAGCGGCGGCTCGCCCGGGCGGATCCTGGCCAGCGCACACTGGCTTGCCGGGTAGTCGTGGATCACCGTGATGCAATCGCGCGCAAACGCCGGCTGCAGGCGGTGGGTGATCAGCAGGTCGAGCCAGTCGTCACGCTCCAGGCCGGCCGGGTCGATGGAAAACTCGGCCAGCGGCGCGCGCAGCACCTCGAGCGGCGCATGCAGGGGGTCGATGCCCAGCGTATCGAGAAATATCTGCCGGTAGCTGGTGATCACCAGCTCGGCACGGCGGCCGAGCATGGCCAGCGCCTGTTCGACCAGGTCGATGGCCTCGTGCATCAGGGCGCGATGGTCCCAGCCGACGCGGTACCACTCCAGCATGCTGAACTCGGGATTGTGCCGGCCACCGGCCTCGCCGTTGCGGAACACCCGCCCCAGTTCGTAGCAATCGCCGATGCCGGCGGCGAGCAGCCGCTTCAGCGGAAACTCCGGCGAGGTGCGCAACCAGCGCTCGCGCGCACCCGCATCGACATGGCCGTGGAACCCGGTGCTGAAACTCTCGATGTTCGGGTCGGTATTGCCGGCGGCCGACAGGATCGGGGTCTCCACCTCCAGCACTTCGCGTTCGGCGAAGAAGGTACGGATCAGCGCGTACAGGCGCGCTCGCAACTGCAACGATTCGGGCAACGAGAGCTTGCTCATGCCCCGGCCCCGTGCCGCTCCAGCAAGGCCAGCAGCCGCGCCTCGTCCCATACCTCGATGCCGAGTTCGCCGGCCTTGTCGAGCTTGGAACCGGCCTCGGCGCCGGCGACCACGAAGCTGGTCTTTTTCGAGACGGAACCGGACACCTTGGCGCCGAGCGCCTCGAGCCTTTCCCTGGCCGCATCGCGCCCCAGCGAGTGCAGCGTGCCGGTAAGCACGACGGTCTGCCCGTCCAGCGGCAAGGCGCTGGCCGCCGCGCTGGATGGAATCGCCGCCAGCAGCCGCCGCATCGCCGTCTCGGCCAGCTCGAGCCCGGCGCTGGCCGCGCCGTCGGCCAGGAAATGCTCCAGGTTGATGGCCGCCGCCGGCGGCAGGCCGGCGACGATCCAGTGCGCCGCGCCCGCATCGCGCAGCTGCCGCAGCGTTGCATAGTGTTCGGCCAGCAGGCGCGTGCGCTTGGGGCCAAGCTGGGCGACCGGCGCGATGTCCAGCAGGTTCGCCAGGGTGAGCTTCTCGCGCAGCCTCGGCGACGGTGCCGCTTCGTCGCCGAAACGGATGCCGGCGGCGAGCAGTTCGTCCACCACCTGCTGGTTGCCCGCCTGGGCGAAAAACGCCGCGATCGACTCGGCCACCTCGCTGCCGATGTCCGGCAACAGGCGCAGTATCGATGCCGGCATGCTGCGCACGAAGTCGAGCCGGCCCAGCCATGCGGCCAGGGTCTTGGCGGTGCTCTCGCCGATATGCATGATGCCCAGCGCGAACAGGAAGCGCGCCAGCGTGGTGTCCCTGCTGGCGGCGATGCCTTCGACCAGGTTCTCGGCCCAGCGGGTCGCCACCTTGCCGGCCTTCACCGTCTCCGGGGTGGTGCCGTCGCGCTCGTCGGCCCGCTGCTTCATGGCCACGAAGTCATCGACGCCGAGGCGGTAAAGGTCGGCCGGCGTCTTGACCATGTCGAACTCGACCAGGGCTTCGGCGAACCGCTCGCCCAGCCCCTCGATGTCCATGGCGCGGCGCGAGGCGAAATGGCTCAACGCCTCCTTGCGCTGGGCCGCGCAGATCAGGCCGCCGGAACAGCGCCACGCCGCCGCGCCCTCTTCGCGCAACAGGGCCGAGTTGCACACCGGACAATGCGTCGGCATCCGCCACGGCACCGTGCCTGCGGGGCGCCGATCCGCGACCACCCGCACCACCTCCGGAATCACGTCGCCGGCGCGCCGCACGATCACGGTGTCGCCGATGCGCACGTCCAGCCGCGCGATCTGGTCGGCGTTGTGCAGC
The DNA here is from genome assembly GCA_028866435.1 of Lysobacteraceae bacterium. Lineage (GTDB taxonomy): Bacteria > Pseudomonadota > Gammaproteobacteria > Xanthomonadales > Rhodanobacteraceae > Rhodanobacter. The sequence goes on from JAGWIC010000045.1 coordinate 14,177, forward strand.
GTGGCGTAGGTCACGGTGACCCCGGCCACCTGCACCGGCTCCATCCGCGCGCGCGGCGTGGCCGCGCCGGTGCGACCGATCTGGATCTCGATGTCGAGCAGCCGCGTGCTTTGCTCCTGCGCCGGGAACTTGTGCGCGATGGCCCAGCGCGGCGCACGCGAGACAAAGCCCATCGCGCGCTGGCCGGCGTAGTCGTCCAGCTTGTAGACCACGCCGTCGATATCGTAGGGCAAGGCGTCGCGGCGGGCGCCGACATGCCGGAAGTAGGCGATCAGTCCATCGAAACCGCGCGCCACCGCGACTTCGGGCGATACCGGGAAACCCCACTCGCGCAACTGCCGCAAGGTGGCCGAATGGGTCGAGGGCAGCTCGCCGCCCTCGACCACGCCGACCGCATAGGCGAAGAAGCTCAACCGCCGCCTGGCGGTGATCGCCGGATCGAGCTGGCGCAGCGAGCCGGCCGCGCCGTTGCGCGGATTGGCCAGCGGCTTCTCCTCGTGCGCACGGGCCCAGGCGTTGAACGCCTCGAAATCCCGGCGCAGCATGATCACCTCGCCGCGCACCTCCAGCACCTCGGGCCAGCCGCTGCCGCGCAGCTTCAGCGGAATCGCGCGCACCGTGCGCAGGTTGGCCGTGACGTCCTCGCCGGTCTCGCCGTCGCCGCGGGTGGCACCCTGCACGAACACGCCGTGTTCGTAGCGCAGGCTGATCGCCAGGCCGTCCAGCTTCGGCTCCACCGAAAACACCGGCTCCCGGCGATCCAGGGTCTGCTCGATGCGGCGTTCGAACTCGGCGACCTCGCGAAAGCGTTCGCGATCGTCGGCATCCTCGCCCGCCTCCTCGAAGGCGTTGCCCAGCGACAGCATCGGCAGCGCATGGCGCACCTCGGCGAAACCGCCGCTCGCCCGCGCCCCCACCTTGCGGGTAGGCGAGGCGTCCGAGGCCAGCGGCGGATAGCTCGCCTCCAGCGTCTCCAGCTCGCGCATCAGGCGGTCGTAGTCGGCGTCGGTGATTTCCGGGTCGTCGAGCACGTGATAGCGATAGTTGGCCTGCTCGATCTGCGCCCGCAGCGCGGCGGCGCGGGCGACGGTCGCGGCGGGGACGACGGGTTCGGTCATGGCGGTTTCCTTGGACGACGGCACAGTTTAACGACAGCGGCCAGTTTCGCCCCAGCGCCGTAAGCGGAACGAAAGCTGGCCGGCATAGCTTGTCGCCGTTGCAGCACGAATTCGCCGCAGGAGGGCAGCGTCATGCATATCCGGGGTTTTCTGGCGGCGACGGCCGCGATCACCTTTTCCTGCAACGCGGTGGCCGCTGGCGGTCCGTTCGGCATCGACCATCGCCTGCACTACGACAACAGCGGCATCTGGAAGCGCAGCGACCAGAAAGCGTTGATGTACGGCAGCATCCTCACCGTGGCCGGTGGTGCGCTGGCGTTCGGCGACAACGACAAGCTCGGCGACACGTTCTGGCGTTCGGTGGATTCCATGGTGGTCGCCGGCCTTGGCGCACAGGCGATGAAGTACACCTTTCAACGCGAACGCCCCTCGCAGACCAGCAATCCGGACGCGTTTTTCAGGGGCACCGGCGCGCAGAGCTTTCCCAGCGGCGAAGTGGCCGCCATCTCGGCCGCGGTGACCCCCTTCATCGTCAATTACGGCGACCAGCATCCGGCCGTCTACGCGCTGGCCGTGCTGCCGGCCTACGACGCGGTGGCCCGCATGAAGACCCACGGCCACTGGCAGAGCGACGTGCTGGTGGGCGCGGCGCTGGGCACCGGGATCGGTATCTGGGCGGCCCGTCGGCATTCGCCGCTGATCCTCGGCTGGCTGCCGGGCGGCTTCCAGGTCGGTCTGGTGCATCATTTCAAGCCCTGACGCGCGGCCGCGCCGCCGCGCGGAAAGCCCGCCCTTGCGCCTGTCCTTGATGCGGCACATGCGTCCCCCGCCACGACCAGTTCCATGCGCAGGGCTGCTACCCTAGGAGCGTCACGCGACGTTGTCTGGTTGCCAAAGGACCCTCCATGCGAAGGCTGCTCGCCCTTGCCGCTCTCATCGGCAGCGCCCCGGTGCATGCCTCCGAATCCGGCGCCGATGTGAACTTCCACCTGGTCGACCACCCGGTGGGCTGGCTTGCCCTGCTGCTGTTCGTGCTGGCCTATGTCGTCGTGGTGCTGGAGGAACGCCTCAATATCGCCAAGTCCAAGCCGGTGGTGCTGGCGGCGGCGCTGATCTGGGGGCTGATCGCCTGGAAAACCGGCGGTGCCGGCGGCGCGCAGGAGGCCCGGCACGCGTTCGAGGCGATGTTTCTCGAGTACGCGGAAATCTTCTTCTTCCTGGTGGTGGCGATGACCTACGTCACCGCGATGGGCGAGCGCGGGGTCTTCGAGGCACTGCGTACCCAGCTGACCCGGCGCAACTTCGGCTACCGCTCGCTGTTCTGGATCACCGGCCTGCTGGCGTTCTTCCTGTCGCCCATGCTCGACAACCTGACCACCGCGCTGGTGATGTCGGCGGTGATCCTGGCCGTCGGCGCCGGCAACAAGCGGTTCACCACGCTGGCCCTGATCAACCTGGTCGTGGCGGCCAACGCCGGCGGCGCCTGGAGTGCCTTCGGCGACATCACCACGCTGATGGTATGGCAGGCGAACAAGGTGCAGTTCTTCGATTTCTTCCAGATCTTCCTGCCCTCCCTGGTCAACTGGCTGGTGCCGGCCGTGGCCATGTCGCTGGCACTGCCGCAGGGACATCCCGAGGCGGTCGGGGGCAGCCGCCCGATCAAGCCCGGTGGCATCAGCATCTGCCTTACCTTCGCGCTGACCATCGTCGTCACCGTGCTCGGGCGCCAGTGGCTGGGCATGCCCGCCGCCTACGGCATGCTCACCGGCCTGGCCCTGCTCAACCTGCTGGCGACGCGGATCGACCACCGCCAGCGCCACTACGCGCTGGCCCAGGGCCTGGAGCCGCAGTCCTACTCGATCTTCCGCATCATCGCCAACGCCGAGTGGGACACGCTGCTGTTCTTCTACGGCGTGTTCGCCTGCGTCGGCGGGCTGGCCGCGCTCGGCTACCTGGAGCTGGCCTCGCAGCACCTGTACGGCAGCCTGGGCTTCACCATCGCCAACTCGCTGATGGGCATGCTGTCGGCCATCGTCGACAACATCCCGATCATGTTCGCGGTGCTCAAGATGAACCCGCCGATGGACCATGGCCAGTGGTTGCTGGTCACGCTGACCGCGGGCGTCGGCGGCAGCCTGCTGTCGGTGGGCTCGGCCGCCGGCGTGGCCTTGATGGGGGCCTCCCGCGGGCAATACACGTTCATGAAGCATTTGCGCTGGAGCTGGGCGATTGCGCTGGGCTACGTCGCCAGCATAGGCCTGCACATGTGGATGAACACGCACCTGTTCGGCGCCAGCTGAGCCCCCCTGCCACTGGATCACACCGGAGCCACCACCCCGATGCATCATGCCAGCGACATCCTGCTTGCGCTGTTCGTCATCTTCATCGCCGCCCAGGTCGGTGCCGAGGTGGCCCAGCGGCTGAAGCTGCCCGGCGTGGTGGGCGAAATTGCCGCCGGCTGCGCGATCGGCCCCTCGTTGCTGGGATGGGTCCGGCCGGAGCAGATACTCGCCGGCACGCCGCTGGATGTGCTGGCCGAGATCGGCGTGGTGCTGCTGCTGTTTTCCGTGGGCCTGGAGACCCGGCTGGACGACCTGAAGAAAGTCGGCAGGAGCGCCTTCCTGGTCGGTGTGCTCGGCGTGCTCGTGCCGTTCGTCGCCGGCGCGCTGTGGGCCCACGGCGAGGGCTACGCATGGGTCAAGTCGCTGTTCGTGGCGGCCGCCTTCGTCGCCACCTCGGCGGGCATCACCGCACGCGTGCTGCAGGAACTGGGCGTGCTGCAGCAGACCGAGAGCCGGGTGATCCTGGGTGCAGCGGTGATCGACGACATCCTCGCCATGCTGCTGCTTGGCGTGGTCTCCTCGCTGCAGGGCGGTGGCCCGTTGGATGTGCAATCGCTGCTGCTGACCCTCGCCGGCGCCATCGGCTTCGTCGCGATCATCGGCTGGGGCGGCACCCGGGTGATGCGCCGCCGGTCGAACTGGCTGGAGGCGCCGATCAGCCCGCATTCGGCGCTGACCCTGGTACTGGCGCTGTGCCTGGGCCTGGCCTGGCTGTCCACCCGATTCGGCCTGGCGGCGATCATCGGCGCCTTCCTCGCCGGCATGATCGCCGCGGAAACGCGCCAGCGCGACCAGCTCGAACACCAGACCCTGCCCCTGCTGGCGTTCCTCACCCCGTTCTTCTTCGTGATCACCGGCGCCAAGATCGACCTTGCCGCACTGGCCGACGGCCACGCGCTGTGGATGCTTGCGGTGGTTACCGCGATCGCGATCGCATCGAAGCTGGCCGGCGGCTTTCTCGGCGCCCTTTCGCTGGGCAAGCGCAGCGCCACCATCGTCGGCTTCGGCATGGTGCCGCGCGGCGAGGTCGGCGTGGTGATCGCCAGCCTGGGGCTTGCCGCCGGCGTCTTCAACGCGCAGGTCTACGCCATCATCGTGGCGATGTCCCTGCTTACCGCGATGGTGACGCCGCCGGTATTGGCGTGGCTGCTGCAACGGCAACGCCAGGCGACCGGCGACGGCAACCCGCCAGGGACATCCTGATCGGCGCGACGCCTGCCAGCACCCGGCACGCCAACAAAAACGGGCCGGCGAGAGCCGACCCGTGATGCTCCGGCGGCAGCGGCCCGCGGGAGCCGCAACCGTGGTGGCTCATGCCATGGTCACTTGGCGAACAGGTGTTCCACGCCAGCGCGCTCCTCGCGCAGTTCCTTCTCGGTTGCCGCCATGCGGGCGCGCGAGAAATCGTTGACGGCCAGACCCTGCACGATCTCGTACTTGCCGCCCTTGACGGTCACCGGGTAGCCGTAGATCACGCCGGGGGCGATGCCGTAGGAACCGTCCGACGGGATCCCCATCGAGACCCAGTCACCCTCGGCCGTGCCCAGCGCCCAGGTGCGCATGTGATCGATCGCCGCCGACGCCGCCGACGCCGCCGAGGAGGCGCCGCGCGCCTTGATGATCGCCGCGCCGCGCTGCTGCACGGTAGGAATGAAGTCCGCCTCGTACCAGGCCTGGTCGACCAGCGACATTGCCGCCTTGCCGTTGACCGTGGCGTGGTGCAGGTCCGGGTACTGGGTGGAGCTGTGGTTGCCCCAGATCGTCATCTTCTTGATGTCGGAATTGTGCGTGCCGGTCTTCTCGGCCAGCTGCGACAGCGCGCGGTTGTGGTCGAGGCGGACCATCGCGGTGAAGCACTTCGGATCGAGGTCCGGGGCGTTCTGCTGGGCGATCAGCGCATTGGTGTTGGCCGGGTTGCCGACCACCAGCACGCGCACGTCGCGCTTGGCATGCGCGTTCAGCGCCTTGCCCTGCGGGCCGAAGATGGCGCCGTTGGCCTCCAGCAGGTCCTTGCGCTCCATGCCCGGGCCGCGCGGACGGGCGCCGACCAGCAGGGCGTAATCGACGTCCTTGAAGGCGACGTTCAGGTCGTCGGTGGCGACCACCCCGGCCAGGGTCGGGAAAGCGCAGTCATTGAGTTCCATCACCACGCCCTGCAGGGCCGGCAGGGCCGGGGTGATTTCCAGCAGGTGCAGGATGACTGGCTGGTCCGGACCCAGCATGTCGCCGGCGGCAATGCGGAACAGCAGGGCGTAGCCGATCTGGCCGGCGGCACCGGTAACGGCAACTCGAACGGGGGCTTTCATGGGTCGTGACTCCTTCTTGGGTATTCGATAGGGGCAGGAGCGCGCCCTGTGCGCGAGCTTCTCCATGCGCAAGGACATCGCGCACAGGGTGCGCTCCTGCCGGTATGGGTCAGGTCAATTCGGCGAAAAACCCGGCAATGCGGTCCAGCCCCGGCCGCAGCTGGGCGGTCGGACAGGTATAGGAAATGCGCATCGCGCGCGGCTCGCCAAAGGCCGAGCCCGGCACGCAGGCGACGCCGGTGGCGTCCAGCAGGGCGGCGCAGAAATCCACGTCATTGCCGATGCGCACGCCATGGTGGCTGCGGCCGAACGCCACCGAAACATCCGGGAACGCGTAGAACGCGCCTTGCGGCCGCGGGCAGACCACGCCGGGGATCGCGCTGAGCGCGGCGACCACGATATCGCGCTTGCCGGCGAACTCGAGGCAGCGCGCCTGCGGCACCTCCTGCGGGCCGGCCAACGCCGCCACGGCGGCCGCGCTGATCACCTCGGGCAGGCTGGTGATGTGGTTGGAGTTGAGCGTGGTCAGCGCCTTGGCCACCGGCTCCGGCCCGGCGACCAGGCCCACCCGCCAGCCCGGCATGCCATAGGTCTTGGACAGCGAGTCGACGAAAACCAGCCGCTGGCGCAACTCGGGCCGGGCAAACACGAAGTTGTGGTAGCCGATGCCGTCGAACACCATCGAGTTGTAGATGTCGTCGGTGACGATCCAGGTCTCGGGATGCCTCACCAGCACCTCGGCCAGCGCGGCGATTTCCTCGCCGCTGTAGACCATGCCGGTCGGATTGGACGGGTTGTTGAACAGGAACACCTTCGGCCTGCGCGCCAGCGCCGCGTCGAGCTGGGCCGGAGTGAGCTTGTAGTTCTGCTCCGGGCCGCAATGCAGCACATGGCTGCGGGCACCGACGATATCGGCGATGTCGTGGTAGGTGGTCCAGTACGGTGCCGCGAAACAGATCTCGTCGCCCTCGTCGAGCAACGCCTCGGCCAGGTTGTACAGCACCTGCTTGGCGCCGATGCCGATCGAAAGATTCATGCGGCCGTAGCCGCTGAAACCCAGTGCCCCGATGTGCTGGAGGAATGCGTCCAGCAAGACATCGGCGCCGCGGTTGCTGCCGTACTGGCCGGAGTCGTGCGACAGCGCCTCGCGCGCCGCGGCATACACGTGCTCGCCGGGCAGGAAGTTCGGCACGCCGATCGAGAAGCTGATGATGTCGCGGCCGGCAGCCTTGAGCTGCTTCGCCTTCTCGGCGATCACCATGATCGCGCTGGGTTTGGCGCGGCCGACACGCTGGGCAAGCTGGGGCATGGGTTCCTCGACATCAGGGGATGAGGTCAGCAAACCCGCGGATTTTAGCATGTGGCGCCGCGGCATCCCGCACTGTCGCAAAAGCTTGCGCGATCAACGCGCCATGGTGCATTCCGGCCGCGCCCATTGCATGATGCGCACATCGCCAGCCGGCCGGTAAACCGGGCGACGGCGATTGCGGGCCGGCCTGATCCCGGCTTCGCAGCACACAGGAGATCTACCTTCCACTCTCACAGAGGAATACAGGTATGCATTGGCTCTGGGTCATCATCATTGGTCTGATCGTCGGCGTCATCGCCAAGTTTTTCCGCGGCGGCAATGACTCCATGGGTTTCATCATCACCATCATCCTGGGCATCGTCGGCTCGGTCATCGCCACCTACGTGGGCGAAATGCTGCACCTGTGGGGTGCCACCGGTTTCGTGCATTTCATCGCCTCGATAGGCGGCGCGATCGTCGTGCTGGCGGTCTACCACGTGCTGTTCAAGCCCACTGCATCATCCTAGGAGCATGGGCGGTGGGAACGTTTGTGGCGAAAAGTCCCGCCTGCGGCGGAGCTGTGCAGCCCGGACGACCGCCGCCTGCCCTCCTGGTCACGCACCGCGTCGGCGGTGATCCACCCCGCCGACGCGACGCTGTCCTGGCTGTCGTCGCGACAGTCAGGATGCCGTGTCAGGCCTGGCCGCCCATCAGCTTGCCGGCAAGGCCCTCGAGCATGCCCAGGTTGAAACCGCCACCCTGCCCGTCGGCCGGAGCCTGGCCGTCGGGGGTCAGGTGATCGACCGCATGCGGCAGTACCTGCGACAGCCCGTTGAGCACCACGCTGGGGTCGACGCCGAATTTGCTGGCCGCCTCCTGCACCACCGAGCCCAGGCCGCCGTTCTGCAGCGCCTGGCCCAGTTGCTCGCCCGACACCGCCTGGTTGGCGCCCGTGCCGACCCACGACTGCACGGCGCCGGCCAGCCCATTTTGTTGCAGCATGCTGGCCAGACCCTGGACGCCGCCAGCCTGCTGCAGCAGTTGGCCCGCCACACCGATCATCGAACCCGCACCTGCCTGCTGTCCCTGTCCTCCAAGCAAACTATCGAGGAATGACATGCTCGTTCTCCTTAAATGAATGGGGGGATGTTGCCCGTCGATCATAGGCGAGTAAAACCGCATTTGTCATGACGCTCGCGAACAACAAAAAACCGCCGGACAGGAGCCGGCGGTCTTGTGCGCATCGCTTTTGAAACTCATCCGCGCTGGTCGAGCACCGCGTTCCAGTCCCTGACGCGCTCGGACTGCGCGGCCAGCAAGGCATCCACGTCGCCTTCGACGGTGACCTTCTCGATCGTGTCGCCCTGCTGGATCGTGTTGACCACGTCCATGTCGGCCGCGTCGACCACTTCGCCGAATACGCTGTGCTTGCCGTCCAGCCACGGCGTCGGGCCGTGGGTGATGAAGAACTGGCTGCCATTGGTGCGCGGACCGGCATTGGCCATCGACAGCACGCCCGGCTTGTCGTGACGCAGCGACGGGTTGAATTCGTCCTCGAACTTGTAGCCCGGGCCGCCGCGACCGCTGCCCTCGGGGCAGCCGCCCTGGATCATGAAGTCGGCGATCACGCGATGGAACGACAGGCCGTCGTAGTAGCCGCGCCGGGCCAGGTTGACGAAATTGGCCACCGTCACCGGCGCCTTGTCTTCATGCAGGCGCAGACGGATCGGGCCGCGGTTGGTGGTGAAGGTGACATGGATGGTCATTGCAAGTCCTTGATTTCGGGAGCGGCGCCGTGCGGCGGCACGGTCATGGGACCGCAAAGAATAACCCAGTGCGAAGGAAGGCGCAGGCCCGACCGCCACCGGCATGCCCGGGGCGACTCCGGCGCGGGCGGCGACAGGCTAATGCGGCAGGTCGAGCGCGGCGGCCTGCAACGGCCCCGGTCCACGCGGCCGGGCCGCCGGCGTGGCCAGCGCCGGCGGCCATGGCGCCCCCTGGTAGAGATGCGCCCACAGTCGATCCAGCGCCAGGTAGCCGTACGGCAGCAGCGGCACATGCCGGTCACCGAAACCGGGGATCGCCAGGAACGCGTCGAAGTGCTGCGCATGCGGCACCTTCCAGTAGATCGGATGGCGTCCGTGCCCGCGCAGCCAGGCGACGTAGGGCTCCGAGCTGAACGCAGTCGGCAACAGGCCGTCGCTGGCTCCATGCAGCACCCACAGCGGCAGGTCGCCACGCGGCAGCTTCACCGCGGTGGCCGCGACCGAGGCGTGCAGGGCCTGGGATGAATGATCGTCACCGGTCCACAGGGCGCGCAGGCATTCGCTGCCCAGCAGGGTCGGATCGGGCGAGACGCTGGTGCCGCCAAACAGGCCCACGCCATTGCCCGGCGGGATGCCCGACGCATCCGCCCACCACGAGGCGCGGGCCAGCGGATCGGTCGGCCCCGGCATCCCGCCCGCAGCGATCGCCGCGTAGTGAAAACCGCACGGCATGTCCCAGGCGTGGCGGCGCAGGTAGGAAGAGGCGTAACCGGCCGTGATCACCCGCCACAGGTCGAACGCGGTGGTGCTGGCGGCGGTCGCCATCGCATCGTCGCTCCAGCCGCGGCGATGCAGGTACTGGTAGGCCTGTTCCGCCTGCTCGGGCACCGTGTTGCCCGCCAGCCTGCCTTGCGCGCGCAGGCTGGCGCAGCGTATCGCCCAGGCGGGCGGCGGTTGACCGTTCGGCGCGCGCGCCAGCGGCACATCGGCGAAGCGGGTGCTGCCGAGCGCGCATGGCAGCCAGATCGCCGCCTCGGTCGCATAGTCGATCATCGGGCGGCCACCATCGGCGACGTAGACGTTCGGCTCCAGCGCCACCACGCCGGCGAAGAAGCCCTCGTGGTCCAGCCCCGCCGCCTGCAGCACCGCGCCACCGCCGTTGGAGAGGCCGGTGGCGATGATCTTCGTGTTGTGCGGGGTGAACGGCGCCTCTTGCGGATAGGCGCGGTCGAGCATGGCCAGCCCGAACTGGGCGGCCTGGATCACGTGCCGGCCCCAGTCGGCCTCCGGGTTGTCGCCGGAATGCATGTGCTTGATCGCGATACCCGCCGTAGCCGGGGCCGGCGCCGGCTGAAACTCCAGCTCCGCCTCGCCGCGCCTGGCCCGGCGGCCATCCAGCGCCACTCCGCTGTTGTCGGCATAGTCGTAATAGCCCGAGCCCGTACCCTTGTCGGTGTATGCCACCGCGCAGCCGCGCGGCAGCCCCCAGGCCCCGGCCAGCGCGATCGCGCCATAGATGCCGCGCGAGCCGGACGAGGCGGCAACCACCAGGCAGCGCTGCCGGACATCGAAGTCGTCCGGCAGCTGCAGCAGCACGCGATGCGGCGCATGCGCGCCGGGAATCCGCGCAAACATCTGGTATTCGCGCCCGGGCACGTCGGGCACGCCACCGTAGACCGTGCCGTAACCGCCCAGCGGGCCGAGATCGGCAATGCCCTTCCAACTGGCCTGGATCGCCCGGCGGCGCAGCTCGCCCGCGGTCGGCTCCAGCGGATCGGCAAACGGCGCCGGCGCGCCGGCCAGGCCGGCCAGGCCCAGGCCGGCGCTGAGCAGGTCGTCGTGGCCGCGATGTCCGGTTACCCTGACTTCGCCGATATCGAGCGCAGGCATCGCGGACTCCTTTTTTGCCGGGCTGCCGGCACAGGCGAGCAGCATGCCCGAAACAAGCACGGTGATGCACAACAGCAGCAGGCGGCGCACGGATCTTTTCATCCCGTCACCATAGCAAGCGCGCCGGCGGCCGCCATCGTACGAAAGTCCAGCGGCGCCGGTGACGGCGGCAATCGCCGACGCTGGCCACGATGACTCGACGGCGGCGCCGCGGCCCGCTAAGTTCGACGGCATGACGAGCCTGCTGATCGCCGACGACCACCCGCTGTTCCGCGCCGCGCTGCGCCAGGCCGCCGCGCAGCGGCTGCCCGGCTGCCGCGTCGGCGAAGCCGCCGACCTGGCCGGCGTGCTGGCCGCGCTGCAGGCCGAGCCCGACATCGACCTGGTCCTGCTCGACCTGCACATGCCCGGCAGCCGGGGCCTCTCCGGCCTCGCCGCGTTGCGCGGGCAGCATCCCGGCGTCGCCGTGCTGGTGGTCTCCGCCCATGACGAGCCACGCATCGTGCGCCGCGTGCTCGACTACGGCGCCTCCGGCTTCATCCCCAAGAGCGCCAGCCCCGCCGAGATCGGCGAGGCGGTCCTCCATGTGCTCGACTGCGGCACCTGGCTGCCACCCGCGCTCGCCGACGCTGTCGCCGGCCTGCCCGTCGATCCGGCCGACACCGATCTTGCCAGCCGCCTGGCCCGCCTCACCGAACAGCAGTCGCGCGTACTGGGCCTGCTGGCCGAAGGGCTGCTGAACAAGCAGATCGCCGACCGCCTGTCGATCCGGGAGCGGACGGTGAAAGCGCACGTCACCGCGATCTTCGAGAAACTCAGGGTGCGCAACCGGACCCAGGCGGGGATGGTGTTGCGCTCGCTCGAGCTGGGGGATCCGGCACGCATCGACTGACGGCGCGAGTGGGTCTTCCACGGACCGACACGGCCCTGCATACCGCCATCACGCCCGCTCCGCGGCCGCCGCCACGCGCTGCAACATCTGCCGCAACGCCAGCGGTTTCACCGGCTTGTACAACACGCCGATGCCCTCGTCGAGCAGGCGCTGGCGCAGCTCGCCATCGCGATCGGCGCGCTGTTCATCCTGCTCGCCGGGCTCGGCTACCTGGAATGGTGCCGGCACCGGGCGGCCCTTGCCGGCGAGGGCTATGGCGACAACCTGGTCAACGAGCCGGCGCCGTTCGAACACGGTCGGCTGGCGCATCCGCTGGTC
>JAGWIC010000046.1 GCA_028866435.1 Lysobacteraceae bacterium
GTTTGCCCGCTGCCCTGGGCCATCACGGCGCCGGACATCAGGGTGGCAGCGATCGCCACGGACAGGGCCAATCGGTTTGGTTGCTTGCGGCTATTCATGTTCTGACTCCCCAACTATTTTGTTTTCGATCGCGACCGGTCGAGCGACCGGCCACGTCGGCTCGTCGTTCAACGCTTGAGAAACCTGCCGATGTCCAGTTCCGCGACACTTGGCAGCACCACATCTGCCTCGGCCAACGCATCCGCGTGGCCGATCCCGATTGCCGCCATCCCTGCGGCATGAATGCTGGTGACACCTGCGGCGGCGTCTTCCACCCCAAGGCATTCGCTCGGTTGCACGCCGAGACCGCGCGCTGCGGCCAGGAAGATCTCGGGGTGAGGTTTGGCCTGACTGATCGTGCCGGCATCGACCACGTGGTCGAACAGGTCGGCGATCTGCATCCGCTGCAGCAGCAGTGAGGCGTTGCGGCTGGCGGAGGCCAGGCCGATCCTGAGTCCCGCGCGGCGCGCCGACTCGATCGCCCGGCGCGCGCCGGGGAGCATGTCGGCGGGGCCGAAGTGCTCGATCCGGTCGCGGTACAACGCATTCTTGCGGTCGGCCAGGGCCAGCTTTTCGGCGGCCGTGTAGCGGCGGCCGGCGTTCTCCAGCACGATGTCCAGCGAGGCCGCGCGGTCGACGCCCTTGAGCCGGTCGCCGATCGCGTCGTCGAAGGGAATGCCGATCTCCGCCGCCAACTGCTTCCACGCCGCATGATGCACGACGGCGGTATCGGCGATGACGCCGTCGAGGTCGAAGATGACGGCCTTGAACGCGTGCGGCAGCGCCGGCCAGTCCGTTGCCGCGACCGTGTGCGGCAGGCGCAATGACTGGCCGGCACGCAAGTGCTGCGGTACGCCGGCATGGCGGAAGTCCAGCGCGGTGCCGGCGGTGAGGCTGTAGCACACGCCGTCGGCGTCGACCTCCACCCGCAACTGGCTGTCGCGCCAGCGCAGGCCGAAGCGGTAGCCGGTCCACTCCGGCGGCAGGCTTGGCGCCAGCGACGGCACGCCGTCGATCACCCGCAGGCCGCCGAAACCCCAGCTCAGCGCGAGCCAGCTGCCGGCCATGGCCGCCATGTGCAGGCCGTGGCCGGCGTTGCCGTGCAGGTCGTCCAGGTCGACGCGCAGGGTTTCATGGAAATACCCGCTGGCCTTTTCCAGCTGGCCGACTTCGGCGGCGAGGATGGCGAAGGTGGAGGCGGACAACGTGGAGTCGTGGACGGTGACCGGTTCGTAATAGGCGAGATTGCGCTGCTTGGCCTCGCGGTCCACGTCGTCGCCGGCCAGGACCAGCGCCAGCAGCGCGTCGGCCTGCTTGCAGACCTGGTGCCGGTAGATCGTCAGCGGGTGCATCCGCAGCAGCAGCGGCTGCTTGCCGGCATCGATGTTCTGTGGCGGCAGCCTCGGCTTGTCGAGGAAGCCGTCGTCCTGCGGAAAGATGCCCAGCCGCGCATCCACCGGCAGGTACATCGCGTCGGCCGCGCGCTGCCATTGCGCGCACTCCTCCGCGTGCAGCCCGATGCGTGCGCTGAGCGCGGCATAGGCCGCCGGGTTCTCCGCGGCCAGCCGCCGTGCCACCGCCGCGGCGTCGCGCAGATGGCGCTGGGCCATGCGGTTGGTGTAGTGGTTGTTGTCGACCAGGGCGGAGTATTCGTCCGGGCCGGTGACTTCATGGATGCAGAAGGCGCCGCCGCGGCGCGCGTTGAAATGGCCGACGTCGAGCCAGATGCGGGCGGTCTCGAACAGCATTTCCGCGCCCATCGCCTGCAGGAAGGCGTCGTCGCCGCTGGCATCGACGTACAGGCGGATCGCCCAGGCGATCGCCGCGTTGATGTGGTACTGCGCCGAGCCGCTGGGAAAGTAGGCCGAGCACTCGCCGCCGCTGATCGTGCGCCACGGGTACAGCGCGCCGCGGGCGTGGTTCATCTCGCGCGCATGCAGGCGCGCCCGGTCCAGCGTGCGGTAGCGGTATGCCAGCATGTGGCGGGCCAGTTCGGGCGCCAGCCCGACCATGGCCGGCAGCATGAACGCCTCGGCGTCCCAGAAATAATGACCTTCGTAGCCCTCACCGGTGAGTCCCTTGGCCGCGATGCTGCCGCCGCTGTCGCGCGGGCTGGACTGGTAGACGTGGAACAGGTTCAGGCGCAACGCCAGTTCGGTCTCCGCATCGCCGCAGATGGCCAGGTCGGTGGCCGCCCAGAAGCGCTCCAGTTCGAGGGATTGCTGCTGGGCCAGCGTGGCGTAGCCGGCGGCCGCGGCCTGTTGCAGGATGTGTTCGACCTGGCCGGGCAGGCCGTCGGGGACGGCGTGTTCGGCCGGCATCGTCCAGGCGTAGGCGACGTATTTCTCGAGCACGAGCTGCCGGCCCGGCTGCAGCGTGCCGGCATAGGTCTGGACGACGCCGTGCGGCCCGGCGTTGGCGGTGGCGAAGGCCAGTTCGCCTTCGCGCAGCAGGTGGCGCTGCCCGCACAGCACCTGTATGTCGCTGTGGCTGGTGTGCTGGCGTACCCAGGCCTGCCCCTGGTCGGCGGCGGCGCCTGCGTTGCGCAGGCCGCCATCGATGCGGGTGCCGATGCGCGGGTCCTCGCCCTGGCCGACCGCGTCGCGGGCGGTGTCGATGGCCGACTCGAGCGTGATCGGGCCGCTGTAATCGATCGATCGCACGCAATAGCGGATCGCCAGCAGGCCCGGCGTATCGAGCGCGACCAGCCGCTCGGCGCGGATCTCCAGCGTGGCGCCATCGGCCGAGCGCCAGCGCAGCGAGCGCTGCATGCAGCCGTGGCGCAGGTCGAGCGAACGGGTGAACTCCAGCCATTCGCCGCGATCCAGTTGCACGGCGGTGTCGCCCAGGCGCAGGCCGATGCGGGTGCCGTCGGCGACGGGGACGCGGGTGTCGGTACTCCTGGCGAAGCCGGGGAAGCGCTCGTGGTATTCGATCGGGGTGCGTTCCCAGGCCCCGGACAGAAAACTGCCCTGGCTCGGGCTGTGGCCTTCCTCGATCCCGCCGCGTACGCCGAGGCTGCCGTTGGCCAGCGCGAACAGGCTCTCTTCCTGCGCCCGCGTCGCCTTGCGATGCCCGTGCCGGACCAGCCGCCACGGATCGGTGGCGGCGGCTGCGGTCGCGGCGGGCATGGGCTCAGGATCGGACACGCGGTTCCCCAACATTTTCGGAGTGGCTGGTGGCTGGCACGACGTGCGTCGTGGTGATCCGACGGGCTTTTTGGCCGGAACAGGTTTAGTGTTGCAGCAAATGATACCGATATCAAGATACCGATATCATTTCGTTAAGATATTGCGTGGCCGTCCTGTCGGGCTGAAGGACCGGGCGGTGACAGGCGGCCTGGCGCCCCATGGGCCGGCAGCGCGGCGGATGGCCGTGGCCGGTGCATGCTTTTGTGGCGCATGGCCGCTACTCTTCGTCGGTTGCCCCGCATTCCAGTCAACGTCACTCGCGTGAGGTCGGTCTTGAACCGCAAGAAAAAGAAAGGCGCCGTAGCGGCTGGCCAGCGTTCCACCCTGACGATGGCCGACCTGGCCGAGTTGGCCGGACTGTCCAAGATCACCGTGTCGCGGGCGCTGAGCGACAGCCCCCTGGTCAATGCCGAAACCCGCGAACGGATCCAGTTGCTGGCCCGCGAGCACGGCTACAAGTTGAATTTGCACGCGCGCAACCTGCGCCTGCGGGGCAGTCATTCCGTGGCCGTGATCGTGGAGATGAAGCCCTCCCACGACCGCACCATGCTCGATCCCTACCCGTTGGGCCTGCTCGGCGGCATCCTGCAGGAGCTGACTGCGGCCGGCTACAGCGTGCTGCTCACCACCCGCCAGGGCGCGGCCGCGGCCGCGGTGCAGGCGGCGGATGGCCTGATCCTGCTGGGGCAGGGCGTGCATCAGGATGCCGTGCGCCGTTTCGACAAGCTGAGCATGCCGATGGTGGTGTGGGGTGCCGATACCCAGGGCGATTCCCACGTGGTGGTCGGCAGCGACAACCGGCAGGGCGGCAAGATGGTGGCGGAGCGGTTCCTGGCGCTGGGGCGGCGGCACCCGGTGTTCATCGGCAATCCCAGCCACCCGGAAATCTTCGAGCGCCTGAACGGGTTCGTCGATGCGCTGGCCAAGCACGGCATCAAGCCGCTGCTGATGCGGCGCGACGAGTTCACCGCCGACTCCGGGGTCGATGCGGTGAACTCGCTGCATGCACGCAAGGTGAGCTTCGACGCCATTTTCGCCTGCAGCGACCTGCTGGCGATGGGCGCCATCCGTGCCACCGTGGAGCTGGGGCGCTCGGTGCCGGGCGACGTGTCGGTGGTGGGCTATGACGACATGCCGCTGGGCGCCAGCTTCATGCCGCCGCTGACCTCGGTGCGTCAGCACTGGCAGGATGGCGGCATCCTGCTGGCGCGGAAGGTGCTCGCGCTGATCCGCGGCGAGCGCGCCCATTCGGAAACCTTGCCGGTCAGCCTGGTCGAGCGCGCCACCTGACGTGCGCCGGCCGCGGCGGGGCCGCGAATCGGGGCGGCGCGTCAGTGCGCCTGTTCGTCCTCGACGGCGGCTCGACTCATCTGCGCCGGCGTCAGGATGAGGCGGAAGCAGCTGCCGCCACCGGCCACGCGCACGTATTCGAGTGCGGCCTGGTTCGCCTCGCTCATTTGCCGGGCCAGGTAGAGGCCCAGCCCGGTGCCGTATTCGTGGGTGGTATAGAACGGCTCGAAGATCTGCGCGGCCACCTTGGGTGCGATGCCCGGGCCGCGGTCGATCACTTCCAGGATCGGCACGCCATGCTCGCCCAGCCGCGCCACCACCATCACCCGTGCCGGTTCGCCGGGCAGGCGGCCGTAGCGCAGCGCGTTCTGCACCAGGTTCCACACCACCTGCTGCAATTGCTGCGGGTCGGCCAGCGCGGCCACCGGCACCGTGCTGTTGGCGATCACCCGCAACGAGTCGGCGCCGAGGTCGTTGCCCTGGGCGTACTCCTCGACGAAGTCCTTGGCCCAGTGGCCGAGGTCCAGGGTTTCCGGTCGCGAGCGTTCGCGCCGGGACAGCTGCAGGATGTTCTCGATGATCTCGTTGAGCCGGATGCAGTGGTTGTTGATGATCTCGACCATGCGCTGGTCGCTGCTGTCCATGCTCTTGGACTCGGCCAGCAGCTGCGCCGAGTAGCGGATCGCCGCCAGCGGATTGCGGATCTCGTGCGCGATCGAGGCGGACAGCCGGCCGAGCGAGCTCAGGGTGAGCTCCTCGGCGCGGCGCGACAACAGCGAGGTGTCGTCCAGGAAGATCAGCACCAGCGAATCGTCGTTGGGCGCCAGCCGGGTGAATCGTGGCACCACTTCGGGCACGCCGTCGGCGAGCTGGGTGGCGGTTTCGTCCAGCTTGCCGGAGGTGATCCAGTGGTAGAGGCGCCGCGACAGCTCCGGCGCGAGTCGGCCGAGGTCGCGCTGGTCGGCGCCGGGGTTGCCCAGCAGCATCCAGGCCGACTCGTTGATCTGGTGGATGCGGTTGGCGTCGTCGACCAGCAGCACGCCGGTCTTCATGCGGCGGATGATCAGTTCGTTGATCTGCGACAGGTTGGCCAGGTCGGTGCTGCGCTGCTCCGCCAGCGCCTCGGTTGCGCGCAGCTGCTGCCCCAGCACGCTGCACAGGGCGGTGGTGGCGAAGTAGGCCAGGCCGAACAGCGCGGCCTCCAGCAGGTCGCGGTCGCCGATGCTGTTGGCGCGGGCGCCGAAAAACGTGTGCGCGAGCATGCCCAGGGTGGCCAGCGCGGCGAAGAAACTGGATAGCCGCAACGGCAGGATCAATGCGCCGGCGCTGAGGTTCACCGCAAGCATCATCGCGATGCCGATGCGCGCGTCGTGCATGGCGGAAATCGCCAGGATCGCGGCGGCGATGTCGATCACCAGGGTCGTCGCCACGGCCGCCTTGATGTGTCCCATGCTGCGTCGGTTGAGCAGCAGTGCGACCAGGGCGATGATCAGGTAACCGGTCCCCAGGCTGCGCGCCAGGCTGGGGTGGGCCAGCGCCGGCCAGCCCATGCCAATGGGGCTGAACGCCAGGCCGATATACACCAGCGACTGCACCAGCCGGAACACGTTGAGGAAGGAAAGCTCGTGGCGGATCGTCGCCGCACCCGTTTGCGGTTCGGAGAAACTGGGTGTGCTGGACACGTGGAGGCCACTCCGGAGACGGTTTCGCGCAAGTATATGCTGGGCTGCCGGCTTACCGTACGGGGCGGAAAACCGCGCCAGACCGGCCGGCACGGCCATGGCGGAACGTTCCCCTTTCCATTGCCGCCCGCTTCCGCGAAAATAGGCGGCCGCATTGCGCGGTTCAGCCGATCCATTGGCCAGCGCACGGCACCCTGGCAGCGCGTGACTCCGTCGCCCGACTTCCCCCGATGACCCACGCAGGTGTTTCCGCGTGCGGCCGCCACGTTTTTTCCGTTCGCTCGAGGTATCGAATGAATTTCCACGAATACCAGGCCAAAGAACTGTTCGCGCAGTACGGCATCGCCGTGCCGCCGGGCAAGGTCGCCAATTCCGCCGACGCCGCCGTCGACGCCGCCAAGGCGCTGGGCGGTTCCCAATGGATGGTCAAGGCGCAGATCCATGCCGGCGGCCGCGGCAAGTCCGGTGGCGTCAAGTTCTGCCGCAGCTTTGACGACGTGCACGCTGCCGCCAAGAGCATGCTCGGCACCCACATGGAAACCTACCAGTCCGCCGGCCGTGCGCTGCCGGTGAACCTGGTGCTGGTGACCGACGCCACCAACATCGCGCGCGAGCTGTACCTGTCGATCCTGACCGACCGCGACAGCAAGTCGGTGTCGTTCATCGCCTCCAAGCATGGGGGCGTGGACATCGAGCAGGTCGCCAGGGAGACGCCCGAAGACATCCACACCATCGTGGTCGACTTCGTCGAGGGCCTGCAGCCGTACCAGTGCCGCCAGCTCGGCTTCGCGATGGACCTGACCGCCAAGCAGGTCAACCAGCTGACCAAGATCATGCTGGGCCTGTACAAGCTGTTCAACGAGAAGGATCTGGCCCTGGTCGAGCTCAATCCGCTGGCCGTGCTGGAAGACGGCAACCTCGCCGCGCTGGACGGCAAGGTGAACTCCGACGACAACGCCGAGTTCCGCCACCCGGACCTGGCCGCGATGCGCGACCTGACCCAGGAAGACGCCGCCGAAGCGGCTGCCCTGCAGAACAACCTCAACTACGTGACGATGGACGGCACCATCGGCTGCATGGTCAACGGCGCCGGCCTGGCGATGGCCACCATGGACGTGATCAAGCTGGCCGGTGGCGAGCCGGCCAACTTCCTCGACGTGGGCGGCGGCGCGACCAAGGAGCGGGTGACCGAGGCATTCAAGCTGATCCTTTCCTCGGACAAGGTCAACTGCATCCTGGTCAACATCTTTGGCGGCATCGTGCGCTGCGACCTGATTGCCGAAGGCATCATCGCCGCGGTCAAGGAGGTGGGCCTGAAGATTCCCGTGGTGGTGCGCCTGCAGGGCACCAATGTCGAGAAGGGCCGCGAACTGCTGGCCAACTCCGGCCTGGCGATCACGCCGGCCGACGATCTCAACGACGCGGCGCAGAAAGCCGTGGCTGCGGCCAAGGGCTGAGGAGCAATCGAATCATGAGCGTTTTGGTCAACAAGAACACCAAGGTCCTGGTGCAGGGCTTCACCGGCCAGCAGGGCACCTTCCACGCCGAACAGGCGATCGACTACGGCACCAAGATCGTCGGTGGCGTGACCCCGGGCAAGGGCGGTTCCGAGCACATCGGCCTGCCGGTGTTCAATTCCGTCGATGAAGCCGTGCTGGAGACCGGCGCCGACGCGTCGGTGATCTTCGTGCCGCCGCCGTTCGCGGCCGACTCGATCCTCGAAGCCATCGATGCCGGCATCAAGGTGATCGTGGCGATCACCGAGGGCATCCCGGTGCTGGACATGCTGCGGGTGAAGAACGTGCTGGCGCAGCACCCGGAAACCGTGCTGATCGGGCCGAACTGCCCCGGCATCATCACCCCGGGCGAATGCAAGATCGGCATCATGCCGGGCCACATCCACCAGCCGGGCAAGGTCGGCATCGTGTCGCGTTCGGGCACGCTGACCTACGAGGCGGTGTTCCAGACCACCAACGAGGGCCTGGGCCAGTCGACCTGCATCGGCATCGGCGGCGACCCGATCAACGGCCTGAACTTCATCGACTGCCTGAAGCTGTTCCAGGACGATCCGCAGACCGAGGGCATCATCATGGTCGGCGAGATCGGTGGTTCGGCCGAGGAGGACGCGGCCGAGTTCATCGCCGAATACGTCACCAAGCCGGTGGTGTCCTTCATCGCCGGTGCCTCGGCGCCTGCGGGCAAGCGTATGGGCCACGCCGGCGCGATCATCTCCGGCGGCAAGGGCACCGCCGCGGCGAAGTTCGCCGCGCTGGAGAAGGCCGGCGTCACCACGGTGAAGTCCCCGGCCGACCTCGGCAAGGCGCTCGCCAAGCTGATGAAATAATCCGCGCCAGGCGGAGCGGCGATGACGCAAGTCGTGATCGCCGTGCTCTAAAATGCAAGGGCCGCGATCCGTCGCGGCCTTTGTCTTTTCTGGAGTGCATGCATGGCAAGGCTGCGTCTGGCGCTGGCCCAGTTCGACTTTGCGGTTGGCGCGGTGGCGGCGAATGCCGCGAAGGTGGCCGAGCTGACCGCCCAGGCCCGGGCCGGCGGTGCCGCCCTGGTGGCTTTCCCGGAGCTGACCCTGAGCGGTTATCCGCCGGAGGACCTGCTGCTGCGCCCGAGCTTTCTGGCCGCCTGCGACGGGCAGCTGCGGCAGCTGGCGGCTGCCACGCGCGGGATCGCCGCCGTGGTCGGCCACCCGCACAGCGAGGGCGAGGTCTTCAACGCGGCCAGCCTGTTGCGGGAGGGAGCGATCGAGCTCACCGCGCACAAGCAGGTGCTGCCCAATTACGGCGTGTTCGACGACAAGCGCTATTTCCGGCCCGGTCACGACAGCGCCGTCGCCGCGATCGACGGGGTGCGCGTCGGGCTGCTGATCTGCGAGGACGTGTGGCGGCCAGAGCCGGCGGCGCAGGCCGCGGCGGCCGGTGCCGAGCTGCTGCTGGTGGTCAATGCCTCGCCCTGGGACGGCGGCAAGCAGGCCGAGCGCGAAGCCGTGCTGGTGGCGCGGGCACGCGAGACCGGTTGCGCCATCGCCTACCTCAACCTGGTCGGTGGCCAGGACGAGGTGGTCTATGACGGCGCCTCGCTGCTGGTCGATGCCGACGGCAGCATCGTCGCCCGCGCCGCGGCGTTTGCCGACGCCTTGCTGTGGGCGGAGTTCGAGCCGTCGTCGCGCCGCCTGTTCGCGCAGGAGTGGCCGGTGGCGGCCGACCCGTCCGGCGAGGCCACGCTGTATGCGGCGCTGGTGCGCGGCATCCGCGACTACATCGACAAGAACCGGTTCGCCGGCGTCCTGCTCGGCCTGTCCGGCGGCATCGATTCCGCGCTGACCCTGGCGCTCGCGGTCGATGCGCTGGGCGCCAGCCGCGTGACGGCGGTGATGATGCCGACGCGCTACACCTCGGCATTGTCGCTGGATGGCGCCCGCGCCCAGGCGGAGCAGCTGGGGGTGGAGTATCACGTGATCCCGATCGAGGCGACGTACCAGTCGTTCGTCGATGCGCTGACCCCGGCATTCGCCGGCAGGCCAGCGGACACCACCGAGGAGAACCTGCAGTCGCGCACCCGCGGGGTGATGCTGATGGCGTTGTCGAACAAGCTCGGTCGACTGCTGCTGGCCACCGGCAACAAGAGCGAGATGGCGGTGGGTTATGCCACCCTGTACGGCGACATGTGCGGCGCCTACGCGCCGCTGAAGGACGTCTACAAGACCGCGGTGTACCGGTTGTCCCGCTGGCGCAACGAGGCCGGGGTGAGCGGCCGTTCGGCTGGCGAAAGCCGGGATCCGGGATGCGGGATACGGCAAGGCAAGCCGGCGCAGGACGGCAGCCTTCCACGAACCCCCGATTGCGGATTCCCGATCCCGCACGAAGTCATCGAGCGCGCGCCATCGGCCGAACTGCGCGACAACCAGACCGACCAGGATTCGCTGCCCGCCTACGATGAACTGGATGCCATCCTGGCCCGCTTCATCGAGGGCGAGCAGTCGCAGGTCGAGATCGTGGCGGCGGGGTTCGACGAGCAGACCGTGCGCAAGGTGGTGCGGCTGGTGCTGGCCAACGAGTTCAAGCGCCGGCAGTCGGCGCCGGGTCCGCGGGTGACCACCCGCGCATTCGGCCGCGAGCGGCGTTATCCGATCACCTCCGGTTGGAGGTGACGGGATTCGGCATTCGGCATTCGGCATTCGGGATTGGGGATTCGGAAAGGCTGGATCCCGCGCGACCGACGCTCTTACGAATCCCGAATCCCGAAGAGGGCGGCTTGCGCGCCTCGCCTCAATGGTGGCCCGAGAACGGGATCAGCTTGCGCAGGGTCGATGGCGAGCGCGGCCACTTGGGGTCGGTCAGGTAGGGATGCTTCGGGTAATTCATCGCCAGCACCTCGCGGGTCTGCGCCGCCAGGGTCTTGCGGTCCAGCGCCAGGTAGCAGCGGGTGAGGATGGCCAGCGCATCGCCGGTCTGCGGCGCCTGCTGGTAATGTTCCACCACGTACTGGGCACGGTCGGCAGCGCCGATGTAGGCCTTGTTGCGCAGGTAGAACTCGGCCACGTTGATCTCGTACTGCGCCAGTACGTTGCGCAGGTAGATCATGCGCTGGCGGGCGTCGGCGGTGTACGCGCTGTCGGGGAAGCGCCGCGACAGTTCGGAGAAGTCGTCGAAGGCCTGCAGGTTGTAGCCCTGGTCGCGCCGGGATTGCCCGCCGGTGCTCTTGGAGATGCGCTCGATCACGCCGCCGGTACGATCGAAATTGATCAGGCCGCGCAGGTAGTAGGCATAATCGACGTGCTTGTTGGCCGGATAGGTCTTGATGAAGCGGTTCACGGTGGACAGCGCATCATCCGGCTGGTTGTCCTTGTACTGCGCGTAGGCCAGCTCGAGCTCGGACTGCTGGCTGTACTCGCCGGACGGGAAGCGCGCGATCAGGCGCTGATAGGCCCTGATGGCGGCGGAATAGTCGGCATTTTCCAGCGAGGCGTGCGCGTTGTTGTAGAGCGGGACCATCGGCATGGTATCGATCGTCGCCCCCCTGCGGCCAAACATCGAGCAGGCGCTGATGGTCGCCGCCAGCGCGACCACGGCGAGCATTTTCACGGTGGGCAATTGGAACATCGACGACTTGGGCAAGCCCATTGATAGGCGCATAGGAATGAATTCAGATGTTTGAACGAAAAGGCATGATAGCCGAAACCGGCAGCCACCCGCGGAGGCCGGCATGACCGTGATCCGGCACGAGGCGGAGGTACCGTTGCGCGCAGCGGGACGCAGGTTCGACCAGGCCCTGGCCGAGATGTTCCCCGACTATTCGCGCTCGCGGCTCAGCGGCTGGATCAAGACCGGTGCGGTGACGCTGGACGGGCAGCGGGCGACCTCGCGGCAATTGCTCAGGGGCGGCGAACAGGTGCGCCTGGAGGTGGTGCTGGAGGCGGAGGTGACCGGCATCGCGCAGGCGATCGCGCTGGACATCGTGTACGAGGACGACCACCTGCTGGTGCTGAACAAGCCGGCCGGCCTGGTCGTGCACCCCGGTGCCGGCAACGCCGCCGGCACCCTGCTCAACGGCCTGCTGCACCACGAGCCGCGGCTGGCCGAGCTGTCACGGGCGGGCATCGTGCACCGGCTGGACAAGGACACCTCCGGCCTGATGGTGGTGGCCCGGACCCTGCCGGCGTGCACGGCGCTCATCGACCTGCTGTCGCGGCACGAGGTGGAACGCCAGTACGAGGCGGTGGTGATGGGCACGATGGTTGCCGGCGGCACCGTCGACGAGCCGATCGGGCGCAGCATGGGCGACCGTTTGCGGCAGGCCGTGCGGGACGAGCACGATGGCAAGCGCGCGGTCACCCATTACCGCCTGCGCGAGCGTTTCCGGGCCCACAGCCTGCTGCAATGCCAGCTGGAAACCGGCCGTACCCACCAGATTCGCGTGCACATGGCGCACATCGGCCACCCGCTGGTCGGCGACCCGCTCTACGGTGGCGGCTTGAAATTGCCCAAGGGTGCCGGCGAGGCGCTGACCGCCACGCTGCGCGGGTTCCGCCGGCAGGCGCTGCACGCCGAAAAGCTGTCGTTCGTGCACCCGGTCAGCGGCGAGGCGATGTCCTTCAGCGCTGAACGGCCGGCCGACCAGCAGGCGCTGATCGAAGCGCTGCGCGCGGACCTGGCGGAACACGGTTCGGACCACTACTGACGGCAAACGCCGGGGAGCGCCGCCGGCGCATGTGCGATGCTTCCCGAATCCCGAATCCCGAGCTCCGAGAAAATGACCGATCCGTGGATTTTTCCCGACTGGCCCGCTCCATCGCCGGTGCACGCGGCGGTCACCACCCGGCACGGGCCGGGCATGTCGGCGCCGCCGTTCGAGCGCTTCAATCTCGGCCGCAGCACGGGGGATTCGGTCGAGGCGGTGGACGCCAACCGCGGCGCGCTGCGGCAGGCGCTGGCGCTGCCGGCGGCGCCGCGCTGGCTGCGCCAGGTGCACGGCGCCGACGTGGCCGAACTGGGGCCGCTTCCCAGTCCCGACGCGCCCCAGGCCGATGCGGCGGTGTCGCATCTGCCGGGTACCGTGCTGGCCATTCTCACCGCCGATTGCCTGCCGGTGCTGTTCTGCAACGACGAAGGCACCGAGATCGGTGCCGCGCACGCCGGCTGGCGCGGGCTCGCCGGTGGTGTGTTGCAGGCGACGCTGACCCAGCTGCTGTCCCCGCCGGAACGGCTCATGGCGTGGCTGGGGCCCTGCATCGGCGCGGCCTCCTACGAGGTGGGCGAGGAAGTGCGCAGCGCCTTCCTGAGGACCGATGCGGCGGCGTCGGCGTGCTTCGCGCCGACGCGTCCCGGCCACTGGCGCTGCGATCTCGCGGCGCTGGCCAGGCGCCAGCTGGCGGCCGCCGGGGTGACGCGGATCCATGGCGGCGGCTTCGACACCTTTACCGACCCCCGCCTGTATTCCTACCGCCGCGATGGCGGCGGCAGCGGCCGCTTCGCCAGTCTGGTCTGGCTCGATCCTTGAGGGAGCGCCGACGGCATCGTCGGCCGCAGCACCGGTGATTGACTTGAATCACGTGGCCGCGTCCGCATTTGGCGGACAGTAGCCGTACAAGTCCCATCCATTGCTGACGGAGACCTTTTGATGCGCATGGACAAACTCACCTCGCGTTTCCAGCAGGCGCTGGCCGACGCGCAGTCGCTGGCGGTCGGCCGCGACAACAACATGCTCGAGCCGGCACATGTGATGGCGGCGTTGCTGAGCCAGCAGGGCGGTTCGACCGGCCCGCTGCTGACCCAGGCGCAGGTCAACGTGCCGGCGCTGCAGCAGCGCGTGAACGGCATGCTCGAGCGACTGCCCCGGGTCAGCGGGCAGGAGGGAAACATCAATATCGGCAACGACCTCACCCGGCTGCTCAACCTCACCGACAAGCTGGCGCAGCAGCGTGGCGACCAGTTCATCGCCAGCGAGCTGTTCGTGCTGGCGGCGCTGGACGACAAGGGCGAGCTGGGCGCGGCACTGAAGGCGGCGGGCGCCACGAAACCGAACCTGGAAGCGGCGATCGAGAAGCTGCGCGGCGGCGAGAAGGTGCAGAGCGAGAACGCCGAGGAGCAGCGCCAGGCGCTGGAGAAATACTGCATCGACCTGACCGAGCGCGCCGAGAAGGGCAAGCTCGACCCGGTGATCGGCCGCGACGAGGAGATCCGCCGCACCATCCAGGTGCTGCAGCGGCGCACCAAGAACAACCCGGTGCTGATCGGCGAGCCGGGCGTGGGCAAGACGGCGATCGTCGAGGGCCTGGCCCAGCGCATCGTCAAGGGCGAGGTACCCGAGGGCCTGCGCGACCGCCGCGTGCTGGCACTGGACATGGGTGCGCTGATCGCCGGCGCGAAGTTCCGCGGCGAGTTCGAGGAGCGGCTCAAGGCGGTGCTCGGCGACCTGTCCAAGCAGGAAGGGCGGGTGATCCTGTTCATCGACGAACTGCACACCATGGTCGGCGCGGGCAAGGGCGAGGGGGCGATGGATGCCGGCAACATGCTCAAGCCGGCACTGGCCCGTGGCGAGCTGCATTGCATCGGCGCCACCACGCTGGACGAATACCGCAAGTACATCGAGAAAGATGCCGCGCTGGAGCGGCGCTTCCAGAAGGTGTTCGTGGGCGAGCCCTCGGTGGAGGACACCATCGCCATCCTGCGCGGGCTGAAGGAGCGCTATGCGCTGCACCACGGGGTGGAGATCACCGACCCGGCGATCGTCGCCGCCGCGACCTTGTCGCATCGCTACATCCCGGACCGGCAGCTGCCGGACAAGGCGATCGACCTGATGGACGAGGCCGCTTCGCGCATCCGCATGGAGATCGACTCCAAGCCGGAGGAGCTCGATCGGCTCGAGCGGCGGCTGATCCAGCTGAAGATCCAGCGCGAGATGCTGAAGAAGGAGAAGGACAGCGAATCGAAGCAGCGGCTGGCCGACCTGGAAAGCGATATCGGGAAGCTGGAGCGCGAGTTCTCCGACCTCAACGAGGTGTGGAAGTCGGAGAAGGCCGCGCTGCAGGGCACCACCAAGGTGAAGGAGCAGATCGAGGCCGCGCGGCTTGAGCTGGAGGCGGCGCAGCGCCGGCAGGACTACGCCAAGATGAGCGAGATCCAGTACGGCCGGCTGCCGGAACTGGAAAAGCAGCTGGCCGCGGCACAGGCCGCCGAGCAGCAGGATTTCAGGCTGCTGCAGGACAAGGTCACCGCCGAGGAAATCGCCGAGGTGGTGGCGCGCTGGACCGGCATCCCGGTCAGCAAGATGCTCGAGGGCGAGCGCGAGAAGCTGCTGCACATGGAGGACGACCTGCACAAGCGGGTGGTCGGCCAGGACGAGGCCGTGCATGCCGTGTCCGACGCGATCCGCCGTTCGCGCGCCGGCCTGTCCGATCCGAACCGGCCGAACGGATCGTTCCTGTTCCTCGGCCCCACCGGCGTAGGCAAGACCGAGCTGTGCAAGGCGCTGGCCGAATTCATGTTCGACACCACCGATGCGATGGTGCGCATCGACATGAGCGAGTTCATGGAAAAGCACGCGGTGAGCCGGCTGGTCGGCGCGCCTCCCGGCTACGTCGGTTACGAAGAGGGCGGCTACCTGACCGAGGCGGTGCGTCGGCGGCCGTACAGCGTGATCCTGCTGGACGAGGTGGAGAAGGCGCATCCGGACGTGTTCAACATCCTGCTGCAGGTGCTCGACGATGGCCGCCTCACCGACGGCCAGGGCCGCACCGTCGACTTCCGCAACACGGTGATCGTGATGACCTCGAACCTGGGTTCGCAGATGATCCAGGACGCCGCGGAGAACGGCTCGGGCAACGACGCGGAGGAGCAGTACACGCAGATGAAGGCGTCGGTGATGGGCGTGGTGCAGGCGCACTTCCGGCCCGAGTTCATCAACCGGCTCGACGAGCTGGTGGTGTTCCGGCCGCTGGACAAGGCGCAGATCCGCGCCATCGCGAAGATCCAGCTGGCCTATCTGGAGCAGCGCGTGGCCGAGCGGCAGCTCAAGCTCACGGTCAGCGATGAAGCGCTGGCGTTCCTCGGCAATGTCGGCTTCGACCCGGTCTACGGTGCGCGGCCCTTGAAGCGGGTGATCCAGCAGCAACTCGAGAACCCGCTGGCGCGCCAGCTGCTGGCCGGCACGTTCAGTCCCGGCGACACCATCGCGGTGGAGCTGGAGCACGGCCAGCTGCATTTCCGCAAGCGCTGAGCCGGCGAGGCACTCGCCCCCGGGCGGTCGCCCGCTCGGGGTTTCTGCTTCCGGCCGACGGTTCGGGCAGGGCCGGCGGCGTCCGCGGCGGCAAAAAAGACCCCGGCCTCGCGGCCGGGGTCTTGCTGCAGTGCCTTGCCGGATCGGATCCGAATGAAGCGGATCAGAAGTTGTAGGTCACCTTGCCGTACCAGTAGCGGCCGTTCATGCCGAACGGCGACAGCGGGGAATACTGCAGGCCGCTGGCGTAGTCCTCGTTGTCCGTCGTCGGCAGTACCTTGTCGGGATACTGGTTGGTGACGTTGTCGGCACCGACCGTGAAGGTGAACGCGTTCCAGTGGTAGCTGGCCGACAGATCGAGCAGCCAGGAGGCGGCGAAGGTCTGGTCCCCTGCCGGCGTGAAGCCCACGCGCGTGTACGGCCCATAGCGCGTCAGGTTCGCACGCAGCTGGTAGTTGTCGACGGCCCAGGTACCGTACAGCACGTTCTTGTTGCGTGGCGTCGACTTGGTGATCAGGCCCTGGCTGCTGCGGCCAAAGTTGGGGCTGGTCACGGTCAGGAACTTGGCCGAGTTGAAATTGCTGCTGAGGCCGAAGTTCAGCTGGCCCATGTCGTTCAAGTCGACATGCTGGTTCAGGATCAGGTCGCCACCCGTGGTCTGGGTGGAGCCGCCATTGACGAAGAACTGGGCTTCGGACACCTCGCCATTGGCCAGCGTCGGGGTGACCGTGATCACGTCGCTGTAAAGGATCTGGTTGGTGATCTTGATCCGGTACAGGTCGAAGGTGGCGCTGAAGTCGTTGGTGGGCTGCCACACCGCGCCAACGCCGAAGTTGGTGGATTTTTCCGGCTTCAGCGGCAGGGCGCCGAGGGAAATGGCGACCGGGCTGGAGGTGCGGAAGGTACCCACCTGCTCCAGCACGCCATGCGGAACCGCCGTTACCACGGACTCGTAGTTCTGCTGGGCCAGTGAAGGGGCACGGAAGCCGTTGGAGATGGTGCCGCGCAAGGCCAGCGTGTCGGTCAGCTGATAGCGCAGCGACAACTTGCCGGCACTGGTTTTGCCCGCATCGCTGTAGTCCTCGTAGCGGGCGGCCACGCCTGCCGACAGTTTGTCGGTGAGGTCGGTTTCCAGGTCGACGTAGGCCGCTTCGCTGTGCCGACTGAAGTTGCCTGCCACCTGCGGCGAGAGCCCAGGCCAGACCTGCGAGCCGCCGGGGGCCACGGCGCCACTGATGGGGTCGATCGCCGTGGGATCCAGGAAGTACGAGCTCGGTTCGCCGGCGGTGATGCTGTACTGGTCCTTGCGGTATTCGCCGCCCAGCGAGACGGTCAGCGGGTTGGGCAGGAAGCTCGGCGAGTATTCCTTGGACAGGTCGAGGTTGGCCACCGCCTGCTTGGTGCCGAAGGCGCCGGCATTGAACGTGGTGGGGCTGGAGCCGGTGCTGTAGAACTCGTTGATGTTCAGCGAGTGCTGGATGATGAACTTCATGTTGTTGTAGCCGAAGTCACCCGAGGCGTCCCAGCGCCAGCCGCTGGCGGTCACGCCCTTGGCGCCGAACACGGCCGACGCATCCTTCACGATGTTGACGATCTGCGGCAGGAAGCCGTGCGGATAGATCGTGGTGGTGTTGCGGTAATTGGAGGCGGCGCGGTAGTAGCCGTTCGAGGTGACATGGCGCTGGCTCAGGTTGAGGTAGCCATACAGCTCGACGTTCGGCGACAGCGTGTAGCCGAAATTGATCAGCGCCTGCTTGGTCACCACCGCCGGGTCGCCATAGCGCTCGAACGGGAAGCCGGCCGCATTCTTGTTGTCGGGGTTGAGATTGCTGCTGCGGTCGGTGTTCGCGGCGCGGTTGGTGTTCATCTCGTCGGAGTAATTCCACGACAGCCGCGCCCAGCCCGGCGAGTTGCCGCTGCTGTCGGTACCGCCCAGCGGGATGCCGACGGAGCCGGAAAGGCCGTTCTGGGCGCCATCGCCCTTGTCCATGATGCCGCCGTTGACGGTGATGCTGTTGCTGCCTGCACTGGCGCCGTGCTTGAGGATGACGTTGACCACGCCGGCGATGGCATCGGAACCGTACTGCGCGGCGGCACCGTCGCGCAGCACTTCGATGTGATCGATCGCCGACATCGGGATCGAATTCAGGTCCACCGGGGCGGAGCCCTGGCCGAGCGAGGGCAGGTAATTGACCAGGCTGGTGGTGTGGTAGCGCTTGCCATCGACCAATACCAGCACGTCGTCAGGCGACAGGCCGCGCAGCGTGGCCGGACGCACAGCATCGTTGCCGTCGTTGATCGCCGGGCGCGGAAAATCCAGCGAGGGCAGCAAGGTGTTCAGTGCGCTGGCCAGGTCGCTGGCACCGCTGGCGGCCAGGTCCGACTTGGACAGCACGTCGATCGGCGAGAGGGACTCGGCCACGGTGCGGTTGCTGGCACGTGTGCCGGTGACCACGACCTGCTGCAGCTCCTTGGGTTTGGCTTTTGTCGCGGCGGCGTCATCGGCGCGAGCGGTGGCGGAGGCAAGGGCAAGGCTGACACCTAGCAGGGGCAGGATGGCGACGACGAGCGGTCGGCGCGGATAGCGGTCGAACATGTTTGACTCCCGGGCGGTTAGAGGCAACTACGCCAGTTAAGGGTTGGGGTGCTTCCATCGCGCCGCCAGCAAGCGGCCTAGCACGACGGTGTTAAACCTATGTGAACTGATGCGTTGCGTCAAATTATTCCGGCGGCAAATATTGCAATCGATTTATAGTTGCTGATGAAACAACCTAAGTCATTAGAAATGAATGAATTTAAATGATCTTGCGATGTTATGGCATTATATTTTGCGTCGCAAAATAAGACGAGCGGACTGACGAACCTCTCTGAATCGGAAGATGGGTCATGCCGAGCCGCTTCCCCCGTGCCGGAGCCATGCCGTGTCGACGATAATAGGCGCCCCCCAGCCACGGGCTGGCGTGGTCGTCCGGAGTGTTCATGCCCATCTACGAATTTGAGTGCGGTGGCTGCGGCCACCGTTTTGATCGTCTGCAGAAATTGTCTGATGCGGATCCATCGATCTGCCCGGTCTGTGCCGCGCCACAACTGCGGCGACGGGTGAGCGCACCTTCGTTCCGGCTGGCCGGCAGCGGCTGGTATGAGACCGATTTCAAGAAGGAGGGCGACAAGAAGCGCAATCTGGTCGACGGGTCGAATGGAAGTGCCGCGGGCGATGGCGGTGCCGCGGCGGCACCTGCGGCACCCGCGGCACCGGCCGCCGCGCCGGCGGCTCCGGCGCCGTCCAGCAAGCCGTCACCGGCCGACTGACGGTCCCGCGCCCGGTCGGCCCTGGGCCGAGCCGCGGCCGATGTCGCCGGAGCGGGCCCTGGCGTTCGTCCGTGGCAGGCGGCGGTGGTAAGATCGCGGGTCTTTTCCACTCGTTTTTGCCGCCTTGCGGCCCGGAGTTTTCCGTTCATGCGCACGCACTACTGCGGCCTCATCGATGAGTCCCTGATCGACCGGACCGTCACCCTGTGCGGTTGGGTCAACACCCTCCGGTTGCAGGCCCATGTGGCGTTCATCGACCTGCGCGACCACGAGGGGCTGGCCCAGGTGGTGATCGAGCGGGACAACGCGGCGGCGTTCGCCGTGGCCAACGAAATCGGCAACGAGTACTGCCTGCGCGTCACCGGCACGCTGCGCCGGCGCCTGGCAGTGAACGACAAGCTCAGGACCGGCACCGTCGAATTGGTCGCCGACACGGTGGAGATCCTCAACGCCGCGAAGGACCTGCCGTTCGCGCTGCACGAGAACCCGAACGAGGACATGCGGATGACCTACCGCTACCTCGACCTGCGCCGCCCCGAGATGCAGGCGATGATGCGCAAGCGCATCAGGCTGGTGCAGGCGCTGCGCCGCTATCTGGACGCACGCGGCTTCCAGGACGTGGAGACGCCGATCCTGACCAAGGCCACGCCCGAGGGCGCGCGCGACTACCTGGTGCCCAGCCGCGTGCATCCGGGCCAGTTCTATGCGCTGCCGCAGTCGCCGCAGCTGTTCAAGCAGATCCTGATGATGGCCGGCTTCGACCGCTACTACCAGATCGCGCGCTGCTTCCGCGACGAAGACCTGCGCGCCGACCGCCAGCCGGAATTCACCCAGCTCGATCTGGAGTTCGCCTTCGTCGAGGAGCACGACGTGCAGGATTTCGTGGAGGAACTGATCCGCCACGTGTTCCGCGAAGTGCAGGGCGTCGAACTCGATGCGGTGTTCCCGCGCATGACCTGGATGGAAGCGATGCGCCGCTTCGGTTCGGACAAGCCGGACCTGCGCATCGCGCTGGAGCTGGTCGACGTGGCCGACGCGCTGAAGCACGTCGAATTCAAGGTGTTCGCCGAGCCGGCCAACGACCCGGCCGGCCGCGTCGCCGCGCTGCGCGTGCCGGGCGGCGGCACGCTGTCGCGCAAGGACATCGACGGCCTGGCCGCCCACGCCGCGCGCTACGGCGCGAAGGGCCTGGCCTGGCTGAAGGTCGAGGACCTGGCGAAAGGCCGCGAGGGCATCAACTCGCCGGTGGCGAAGTTCCTCGACGACGCGGCGCTGGCCGGCGTGCTCGGGGCCACCGGCGCGCAGAGCGGCGACATCGTGTTCTTCGGTGCCGGCGCGTGGAAGACCGTCACCGACTTCATGGGCGCGCTGCGCCTGAAGGTGGGCAAGGATCGCGGCCTGGTCGAAGACGGCTGGAAGCCGCTGTGGGTCACCGACTTCCCGATGTTCGAATACGACGCCGAGGCGCAGCGTTTCGTGGCCCTGCATCACCCGTTCACCGCGCCGAAGGTGGACGATGCCGCGCAGCTGCGCGCCGATCCGCACAACGCGGTGAGCCGCGGCTACGACATGGTGTTGAACGGCAACGAGATCGGCGGCGGCTCGATCCGCATCCACCGGCCGGAGATGCAGAGCACGGTGTTCGACCTGCTCGGCATCGGCGCCGAAGAGGCCGAGATGAAGTTCGGCTTCCTGCTCAAGGCGCTGAAGTTCGGCGCGCCGCCGCATGGCGGACTGGCCTTCGGCATCGACCGCATCGCCGCGCTGATGGCCGGCACCGAGTCGATCCGCGACGTGATTGCCTTCCCCAAGACCACCAGCGCGCAGGATCTGATGACCGACGCTCCCTCGGGCGTCAGCGAGGCGCAGTTGAAGGAATTGCACGTGGCGGTGCGCGCGACCGAAGGCGCGGCGGACTGAGCGCCAGCCAGGCGCGCGGAGCGTGAAGGGCTGGCCCGAGGCGGCGGCCCGCGAAGTGGATCTTGCCGTTTCACCGATACAGCGGAATAGTCACCAGCAGCCATGCCCGAACATGTGATCCTGCTGCACGGTTTGTGGATGCGCAGCATCGCGCTGTCCATCCTGCACCGCCGCCTGATGGAGGGCGGCTTTCGCGTGCACCGCTTCGACTACCTCAGCGTAGCCGCCACCCAGCCACGCATACTGGACCAGCTGCAGCGCCGCATGCGCGAACTGGCGCCGGTGACCGACCGGGTGCATCTGGTCGGTCACAGCCTGGGCGGGCTGATCGCCCTGCGAGCCTGCCTGGACGCGGACGACCTGCCGGCGGGGCGCATCGTCTGTCTCGGTTCGCCATTGAAGGGCAGTGCCGCGGCGCGGGCCCTCGCCGGCTGGGGCCGCGGTGGCGAGGTGCTGCTGGGTGGCAATCGGGCACTGCTCGAGCAGGGTTTCGAACGCTGGGACGGGTCGCGCCAGGTCGGCATGATCGCCGGGTCCCGCCCGCTGGGGCTCGGTTCGGTGCTGGGCCACTTCCAGGGCGAGCATGACGGCACGGTGGCGGTGGAGGAGACCCGGCTGCCGGGC
Organism: Lysobacteraceae bacterium; assembly: GCA_028866435.1. Classification (GTDB taxonomy): domain Bacteria; phylum Pseudomonadota; class Gammaproteobacteria; order Xanthomonadales; family Rhodanobacteraceae; genus Rhodanobacter. Next base: position 21,785 of record JAGWIC010000046.1, read on the forward strand.
TTGACCGACCACTGCGTCATCGAGACCAACCACACCGGCCTGCTGTTTTCCCATGATGTGGCGCGCCAGGTCACCCGGTTCCTGCGCTACGGCCGCTTTGGCCCCGGCCCCGAGGGTCAGGCCGGCTGATGCGCGTGGCGCCGATGCGCGCAAACCGGCACGGCGGCGGAATTCGGGTAAAATGGCGGGCTATTCCAACCGCTTCAACTGCAGGCAATGTCATGGGTAGAGGGCCATCCATCGAAGGTCGCAAGAACGCCGAAGACGCCAAGCGCGCCAAGGTGTTCACCAAGCTGATCCGCGAAATCACCGTGGCGACGCGGGCCGGCGTCGCCGATCCGGCCAGCAATTCACGGCTGCGCACGGCGATCGACAAGGCGCTGTCGGCCAACATGACCCGGGAAACCATCGACCGCGCGGTCAAGCGCGGCTCGGGCGCCGATGGCGGCGCCGACATGCACGAGCTCCGCTACGAGGGTTACGGCCCGGCGGGCATTGCGCTGATCATCGAGAGCTTCACCGACAACCCGACCCGGACCGTGGCCGACGTGCGCTATGCGCTGAACAAGCACGGCGGCAACCTGGGTACCAGCGGCTCGGTGGCGTTCCAGTTCAGCCGCTGCGGCGAGCTGGTGTTCGCCACCGGCGGCGATCCGGCCGCCGAGGAGAGGGTGCTGGAGGCCGCGCTGGAGGCCGGCGCCGACGATGTGGTCAACGAGCATGGCGAAAGCACGGTGCTGTGCGCGCCGGAGAACTTCGAGGCGGTGCAGCAGGCGCTGATCGATGCCGGCCTCAGTGCCGACCACGCGGGCGTCGTGATGCGCCCGAACAACCGCGTCGAGGTGCCGGAGGATGCGCTGGAATCGCTGCTCGACCTGCTCGAAAAGCTCGACGCGCTGGACGATGTGAGCGAGGTTTCGCACAACGCCCTGCTGCCGGTCGAGGCTGCCGAATAAGGCGCAGGCCCAGGCCCGCCGCTTCGCGCCCGCAATGATCCGCATTCTCGGCATCGACCCCGGCAGTCAGCGCACCGGTGTCGGCATCATCGATGTCGACGGTGCCGGCAGGCTCAGCCATGTTTTCCACGGTGCGCTGCTGGTCGCGGGCGAGGCATCGTTCCCGCTGCGGCTGAAACGCATCTTCGACGAGCTGTGTGACATCATCGCCACGCATCAGCCGGCGGAATGCGGGATCGAGCGTGTGTTCATGGCGCGCAATCCCGATTCGGCCTTGAAGCTGGGGCAGGCCAGAGGTGCCGCGATTTGCGCGGTGGTCAGTCAGGGGATCGCGGTGCACGAATACGCAGCAACCGAAGTGAAGCAGTCCGTGGTGGGCAGCGGGCGTGGCGACAAGACCCAGGTGCAGCACATGATCAGCGCGTTGCTCGGCCTCCAGGGTCCGTTGCAGGAAGACGCCGCCGACGCCCTCGCGGTTGCCGTGACCCACGCCCACACCCGCGCCAGCCTTGCGCGGGTCGGCATTCCACGGACGGCCTGGAGGCGGCGCCGATGATCGGGCGACTGCGCGGCATCCTCATTTCCAGGCAGCCGCCGTCGCTGCTGCTCGAGGTCGCCGGCGTGGGTTACGAGGTCGAGGCACCGATGTCGACGATCTACGACCTGCCCGGCGTCGGCAAGGAAGTGACCCTGCTCATTCATCATGCCGTGAAGGAAGACGGCGTGAACCTTTACGGCTTCCTGCACGAGGGCGAGCGCACGCTGTTCCGCCACCTGCTCAAGGTCAGCGGGATCGGCGCGAAGATTGCCCTGGCGGTGCTGTCCGGCGTCTCCACGGACCACTTCGCGCGACTGGTGCAGGCCGGCGACGTGGTCGCGTTGACCAAGATTCCCGGCATCGGCAAGAAGACCGCCGAGCGGATCGTGGTCGAGCTGCGCGACCGGCTCGAGGGCGTGTCCGGCGGTGCCGCCGCCGTGGGGGCGGCCGCTGCGTCGCTGGATGCCTCCGGTGAGGCCACCGTGGCCTTGCAGCAACTGGGTTACAAGCCCGTCGAGGTCCATCGGCTGGTGCAGAAGGTCGCCGCCGAGGGCGACAGCGCCGAGGCCATTATCCGCAAGGCGCTGCGCGCCGCGCTGGGAACATGATGATGAGCAAGATCCAGATCGATTCCGAAGGCGCGGCAGAGACCCGCCAGCGCCTGTTCCGGCTCACGCTCGGCGCGGTCGGCGTGGTGTACGGCGACATCGGCACCAGCCCGCTGTACACCATGCAGACCGTGCTCGCCGAACCCGGTATCAGGCCCGAGGCGGTGAACGTGCTCGGCGGCCTGAGCCTGATGTTCTGGGCGCTGATCATCGTGGTGACGGTGAAGTACATGCTGTTCATCCTGCGCGCCGACAACAAGGGCGAGGGCGGCATCATGGCGCTGATGGCGTTGGCCCAGCGCAGCGTGCGCGGCGTCCCGCGCCTGCCGGCGCTGATCGCGGTGCTGGCGATTTTCGGCGCGGCGCTGATGTACGGCGACGGCGTGATCACGCCGTCGCTGTCGGTGTTGTCCGCGGTCGAGGGCCTGGAAGTGGCAGCGCCGGCGCTGAAGGAGTGGGTGGTGCCGATCACGATGCTGGTGATCCTCGGCCTGTTCTGGCTGCAACGGCACGGCACGGCCAAGATCGGCGCGGTATTCGGGCCGATCTGCGTGCTCTGGTTCCTCAGCATCGCCGCGCTCGGCCTGTACGCGATCGTGCAACATCCGCAGGTGCTGGTGGCGGTCAATCCGGTCTATGCGGTGAGGTTCTTCGCGCACAACCATGCCGTGGGGTTCTTCGCGCTCGGTGCCGTCGTGCTGACCGTGACGGGCACCGAGGCGCTGTACGCCGACATGGGCCATTTCGGCAAGCGCGCGATCCGCACGGCCTGGCTCGGGTTCGTGCTGCCGGCGTTGCTGCTCAACTACTTCGGCCAGGGCGCGCTGGTGCTCAGCGACCCGAAGGCGGCGGCCAATCCGTTCTACCTGCTGGTGCCGCAGCCGCTGCTCTACCCGATGATCGCGCTGGCGACGATGGCCACGGTGATCGCCTCGCAGGCGGTGATCTCCGGTGCGTTCTCGATGACCCGCGAGGCGATCCAGCTCGGCTACCTCCCGCGCATGCCGGTGGTGCATACCTCGCACGAGATGGCCGGGCAGATCTTCATGCCGTGGGTCAACCGTGCGCTGCTGTTGCTGATCCTCGGCGCGGTACTCGGCTTCCGCCATTCCTCGAACCTGGCGGCGGCCTACGGTATCGCGGTGACCGGCACGATGGTGATCACCACGCTGCTGGCCTTGATCGTGGCGCGTTACCACTGGAAATGGAACCTGCTGCAGGTGTTCGCGGTGGGCGCGTTGTTCCTCACCGTGGACGTCGCCTTCTGCAGCGCGAACCTGATCAAGGTCGAGCACGGCGGCTGGTTCCCGCTGGCGCTGGGGCTGATCATCTTCGTGATGATGTCGACCTGGCGCCGCGGACGCGAGCTGGTGGTGCGGGAGATCAAGCACGGTGGCCTGGCGCTGCTGCCATTCATCCAGAATGTCACCGAGCATCCGCCGCTGCGCGTGCCGGGCACGGCGATCTTCCTCACCGCCGACATCAACGCGGTTCCGCATGCGCTGCTGCACAACCTCAAGCACAACAAGGTGTTGCATGAGCGCAACGTGCTGTTGACCGTGGCGATCCTGGAAACCCCGGTGGCCGAGCCGGACGAGCGCATCAAGCTCACCCGCCTGACGCCTGCCTCGGAGGATTTCTACGTACTGGAATTGCACTTCGGGTTCGCCGAGAACCCGAATATTCCGCGCGCCTTGGCGCAGTGTCCCGCGGCGGGCCTGTTGTTCGACATGATGGATACCACCTTCTTCCTGTCGCGCGAGACCGTGGTGGCCAACGCCCGGCGGCCGGGCATGGCGCTGTGGCGCGACAAGCTGTTTGCCTTCATGCAGCGGAACGCCTTGCCGGCCACGGCGTTCTTCCAGATTCCCGGCAACCGGCTGATCGAGCTGGGGGCGCAGGTGGAGATCTGAATCGACTCCCGTAGGAGCCCGCTCGCGGGCGATGCGGTTGCTCTGAT
>JAGWIC010000112.1 GCA_028866435.1 Lysobacteraceae bacterium
TCGCCCTTTTCCTCCAGCCAGGCCTTGCGGTCGCCGGCGCGTTTCTTCGCCAGCAGCATGTCCATCAGCTTGCCGGTGCCGTCGTCGTCGCCGACGGTCAGCTGCACCAGCCGCCGCGTGTCGGGGTGGATGGTGGATTCGCGCAGCTGTGGCGGGTTCATCTCGCCCAGGCCCTTGAAGCGGGTGGTGCTCACCGCGCCCTTCATCTTCTCGCGCTCGATCCGCTGCAGCATCGCCTGCTTCTCGCTCTCGTCGAGGCAGTAGAACACCTGCTTGCCGACGTCGACGCGAAACAGCGGCGGCATCGCCACGAACACGTGGCCTTCGCCGACCAGCCGGGGGAAATGCCGCAGGAACAGCGCCGACAGCAGGGTGGCGATGTGCAGGCCGTCCGAGTCGGCGTCGGCCAGGATGATCACCTTGCCGTAGCGCAGCCCGGACAGGTCGTCCTTGCCGGGATCGCAGCCGATCGCGATGGCCAGGTTGTGCACTTCCTCCGACGCCAGCACCGAGGTGGATTCCACTTCCCAGGTGTTGAGGATCTTGCCGCGCAGCGGCAGGATCGCCTGGAACTCCTTGTCGCGCGCCTGCTTGGCGCTGCCGCCGGCGGAGTCGCCCTCGACCAGGAACAGTTCGGTGCGGCTGAGGTCGGTGGCGGTGCAGTCGGCCAGCTTGCCGGGCAGCGCGGGGCCCTGGGTGATCTTCTTGCGCACCACCTGCTTGGCCGCCTTCAGCCGCGCGCTGGCGCGTTCGATCGCCAGCTGCGCGATCCGTTCGCCCAGCTCCACATGCTGGTTGAGCCACAGGCTGAAGGCGTCGTGGATGACGTTTTCGACCATGCCGGCGGTCTGCCGCGAGGACAGCCGCTCCTTGGTCTGGCCGGCGAACTGCGGGTCCTGCAGCCGCACCGACAGCACGAAGGCGAGCCGCTCCCACACGTCCTCCGGCGCCAGCTTCACCCCGCGCGGCAGCAGGTTGCGGATGTCGCAGAATTCGCGGACCGCGGTGGTCAGGCCGGTGCGCAGGCCGTTGACGTGGGTGCCGCCCTGCGCGGTCGGGATCAGGTTGACGTAGCTCTCCTGCACCAGGTCGCCCTCGGGCAGCCAGGCCAGCGCCACCTCCAGGCCCTCGACATCGCGCGCCATGTGGTGCACGAACAATTCGCCCGGCAGCACTTCGCCGCCGTCGAGTTCGCCGCGCAGGTAGTCGCGCAGGCCGTCCTCGTAATGCCATTCGACCACTTCGCCGCTGGCTTCGTCGGTCAGCTTCACGTTGAGGCCGGCGCACAGCACCGCCTTGGCGCGCAGCAGATGCTTGAGCTTGCCCAGCGAGATCTTCGGCGAGTCGAAATACTTCGCCTCCGGCCAGAAGCGCAGGGTGGTGCCGCTGCGCTTTTTCGCCACGCTGCCGGTGACCTGCAGCGGACTGACCATGTCGCCGTGGGCGAACGCCATGCGGTATTCGGAACCGTCGCGGCGGATGCTCACCTCGACCCGGTCGGACAGCGCGTTGACCACCGACACGCCGACGCCGTGCAGGCCGCCGGAGAAGTTGTAGTTCTTGCCGCTGAATTTGCCGCCCGCGTGCAGCCGGGTCATGATCAGCTCGACGCCGGAGACGCCTTCCTCGGGATGGATGTCCACCGGCATGCCGCGGCCGTCGTCGCTGACCTCGACCGAGCCGTCGGCGAACACCACCACCTCGATCGACCTGGCGTGGCCGGCCAGTGCCTCGTCCACCGAGTTGTCCACCACCTCCTGCACCAGGTGGTTCGGGCGGGTGGTATCGGTATACATGCCGGGGCGGCGCTTGACCGGATCCAGGCCGGACAGGACTTCGATGTCGGCGGCGTTGTAGCGACTGCTCATGCGTGTGTTTGGGCTGGACAAAGACGACCAAGCATGGGGTGAGCGGCGGGCAGGGTCAAGCCGGGGGCGGCGGCGGACGTGGCTGGCATGAACGCTCGTGCGGGCTCAGGAGATGGCGGCAGCCGTCGCCCGCTTCGTTGACGCTGGATTGTCGAATTCGCGCGGGGTCGTTCGTCGCCAGTACGGAAGCCGTGGTTTTGGGACATGCTGGACGCCCGGCGGCGAATCTCCGCCGGCTGGATCGCTACACCACCCGATGCAGGAGGACATGCGCATGCAATTGGTCAGCTACCTGTTTTTCAGGAACCAGGCCGCGGAGGCGTTCGAGTTCTACCGCCAGTGCCTGGACGGCAGGATCGTGATGAAGGTGACGATCGGCGACATGCCCGATGGCGACAAGGCGGCGCCGCAGACGCGCGACCTGATCGCGCACGTGCGGCTGGCCGTGGGCGATGCGGTGCTGATGGGCTCGGACTGGTGCACGCCGACCGGCGAGCCGTATCCGGGCATGCACGGCAGCGCGGTGTCGCTCAGTGTTGCCGGGCCGCAGGAGGCCGAGCGCCTGTTCGCGCGACTGGCCGAGGGCGGGCAGGTGACCATGCCGATCGGGGAAACCTCATGGGCGCACCGTTTCGGCATGCTGGTCGACCGCTACGGCGTGCACTGGATGGTCAACGCCGAGAAGGGCGGTTGAGCCTGCCGACCAGGCCGGGGGCGGCGGAGCCGGGGTGCGGCAGGCCGCGCGGGCGCCCGCATGACGATGTCGTGCGGGCGCGGTTGCAACATGCCACATGGGAGAAAAGATCATGCGCGTGATGGTGATGGTTCGTGCCACCCGGGACTCCGAAGCGGGCATCCTGCCGAGCGGGCAGATGCTGGCCGAGATGGGACGGTTCAACGAGGAGCTGGTGCAAGCCGGCATCCTTCTCGCCGGCGAAGGCCTGCAATCGAGCGCCAAGGGGGCGAGGGTGCGCTTTTCGGGCAGCCGGCGCACCGTCGTCGACGGCCCGTTTGCCGAGACCAAGGAGCTGATCGCCGGCTTCTGGTTGTGGCAGGTGCGCTCGCTGGGCGAGGCGATCGAATGGGTCAAGCGTTGCCCCAACCCGTTCGATGGGGACTCGGAGATCGAGATCCGCCAGGTGTTCGAGGCCGAGGATTTCGGCGACGCGCTGACGCCTGAATTGCGCCAGCAGGAGGCGCGGTTGCGCGGGGAGTGCTGAACTCGTGCAGCGCTTGCGTCGACGGCGCGCTGGTGCTCAGATCGGGCGCCATGACGGCAACCGATCTGCAGCGCAGCATCGATGCGCTCTGGCGCATCGAATCACCGCGGGTGACGGCGGTACTCTCGCGCATGCTGCGGGACGTCGGGCTGGCCGAGGATCTGGCGCAGGACACCTTGCTGGCGGCGCTGGAGCGCTGGCCGGCAGACGGCATGCCGGACAATCCCGGCGCCTGGCTGATGACCACGGCAAAGCGTCGCGGCATCGATCATCTGCGCCGGCAGAAGCTGCTCGAGCGCAAGCATGTGCAGCTGGGCCACGAGCTGGCATCCGAGCAGGAGCAGCGCTGGGCCGACATCGAGAACGCGGTGGATGACAGGATCGGCGACGACCTGCTGCGGCTGATCTTCGTGGCCTGTCATCCGGTGCTTTCGACCGAGGCGCGGGTGGCGCTGACCCTGCGCTTGCTGGGCGGGTTGAGCACCGCCGAGATTGCCCGCGCCTGCCTGCAACCGGAGCCGACGATTGCGCAGCGTATCGTGCGTGCCAAGCGCACCCTCGCCGGGAAGCAGGTGGCGTTCGACCTGCCTTGCGTGGCCGAGCTGGGCGAACGCCTGGGCGCGGTGCTGGAAGTCATCTACCTGATCTTCAACGAGGGCTACACCGCCACCGCCGGCGACGACTGGATGCGCCCGGGCCTGTGCGAAGAGGCCTTGCGCCTGGGCCGGGTGCTGGCCGGACTGATGCCGGGCGAGGCCGAAGTGCATGGCCTGGTGGCCTTGCTGGAAATCCAGGCCTCGCGCTCGCGGGCGCGGATCGACGGCGATGGCCGGCCGGTACTCCTGCTGCAGCAGAACCGCGCGCAGTGGGACCGCTTGCTGATCCGTCGCGGACTCGACGCGCTGGAACGCGCCGTGAAGACCAGCCCGGTGGGACCCTACACCCTGCAGGCGATGATTGCCGCCTGCCATGCGCGCGCGCCCAGCGCGCAGGCGACCGATTGGGAGCGCATCGTGCAGCTGTACGACGCGTTGCTGCGGCTGGTGCCGTCGCCGGTGATCGAACTGAACCGCGCGGTGGCGGTGTCGATGGCGTCTGGCGCGCAGGCCGGGCTGGACCTGGTCGATGCGCTGGCCGCCGATGCGGCGCTGAAGGCGTACCATCTGCTGCCCAGCGTGCGCGGCGATTTCCTGTGCAAGCTCGGCCGCATGGACGAGGCCGGCGAGGCCTTCCGGCTGGCCGCCGCGCTGACGAGCAATGCGCGCGAATGCGCACTCCTCCAGCAACGGGCGACCGACTGCTCACGGGCAAAAGGTCGATCGTGAGCCGACCGCTCCGGCAGCGTCGCATCGCCGCTGCCGGCAAATCCGCAACCGACCCGGGAATAGTGCGATGGCGTATCTGCTGCTTGTGATCGAACCCCGTGGCCAGCGTGAAGCACGGACTGCCGAGCAGGGGCGCGAGGCCTACGCGAGGATGCTGGCGTTCGGTGCGGGGCTGGAGGAGCGTGGCCTGCTGACCGCCAGTCAGTCGCTTCGCTCGGATGTTCATGCGGTGCGCCTGCAAAAGCAGGAGGGCAGATGCACGATCAAGGATGGCCCCTTTGCCGAGGCCAAGGAGATGATCGGAGGATTCTTCCTGCTCGATTGCGCCAGCCTGGAACAGGCGATCGCCATCGCCGCCGAATGTCCGGCGGCGGAGTGGGCGACGATCGAGGTGCGGGAGCTGGGCCCCTGCTTCGAGGGCTGACGGCATCCTGGTCCGTGCCGGGGCCCAGCCGGCCTCAGCGGTAGCCCTGCGCCTGCAGCGTGAACAGGTGCGCGTAGTGGCCGTCCTGCGCCATCAGCCGGGCATGGTCGCCGTGCTCGATGATGCGGCCGTCCTGGATCACGATGATCTGGTCGGCCATGCGCACGGTGGAGAAGCGGTGCGAAATCAGGATTGCGATGCGGTTGCCGGCCAGTTCGCGGAAGTGCTCGTAGATGGTCGCCTCGGCCTGCGCGTCCATCGCGGCGGTGGGTTCGTCCAGCACCAGGATGTCGGCTTGCGCGCGCATGAAGGCGCGCGCCAGGGCGATCTTCTGCCACTGCCCGCCGGACAGCTCGCGCCCCTCGCGGAACCACTTGCCGAGCTGGGTATCGAAGCCGGCCGGCAGGCTGTCGATGAACTCGCTGGCCATGCCCTTGTCGCTGGC
>JAGWIC010000047.1 GCA_028866435.1 Lysobacteraceae bacterium
TCAGTCGGTACTCATGCAGGCCTGTGTTTGCGCGGCATCGGCCCGCGCGCCGCGGACGCGGCCCGAATTGGACACCACGACGACCAGCGCCGGTGCCGTGCTGCCGGGCTGGCAGAACGAGAGCGTGATGTTGCTGCCGCTGGCGCTGCCGTCGGGGCGGAAGCGTACATCGCGTCGTCCGGCGCTGCTTGAGATGCGTATGCCGCCGGCATAGGCGCCGCCGGTATGGGACGGCGTGCCATCGGGCTGGTGGTCGCCGTCGCTGTCATGGCCGAGCAGCCAGCCATGCTGCCAGCGGGTGCTTGCGGCGCAGCGGTGGCCGTCTTCGCTGGGGCAGAACAGGGTGCGCCTGCCCGTGGCGGCCGCCGTGAACCGCGCGTTCTGCAAGGCCGACATGAAGTCGGTCTGTGCCACTTGCAGCCGATTCCTGCTGAGCAGGCCGGTCAGCGAGGGCAATGCCAGACCGCTCAGGATCGCGCCGATGGCAAGCACCATGATCTGCTCGATCAGGGTCATGCCTTGCAGATGGAGCGGGGACGTCCTGCGAGCGGCCATGCCTGGGCTTCCTGCGCCGTGCGGGAACGCCATGCTAAGGCGCGGGCGGACGCCCGGCAGTCGGTCGAGCGATGCCGTCGCTGTCCGTTCCTGCTGACGCCTGCTGTCAGCAGGGCGGATTTAGAATGGGCCAACGCGCCCACATCTGTAGCCGATGACTGACCGCTTCCAACTCGTTGCTCCCTACCAGCCTGCCGGCGACCAGCCGCAGGCGATCAAGCGCCTCAGTGACGGTTTCGAGGCGGGCCTGGCGGCGCAGACCCTGCTCGGCGTCACCGGCTCGGGCAAGACCTACACCATCGCCAACGTAATCGAGCGGGTGCAGCGGCCGACCATCGTGATGGCGCCGAACAAGACGCTGGCGGCGCAGCTCTACGGCGAGTTCAGGGAATTCTTTCCGCACAACGCGGTGGAATACTTCGTCAGCTACTACGACTACTACCAGCCGGAAGCCTACGTGGTGGCGTCGGACACCTTCATCGAGAAGGATGCCTCGATCAACGAGCACATCGAGCAGATGCGGCTGTCGGCGACCAAGGCGCTGCTGTCGCGCCGCGACGCAATCATCGTCGCCACCGTCTCGGCGATCTACGGCCTGGGCAATCCGGAGGACTACCTGTCGCTGCGGCTGATCCTGGCCACCGGCGAGCGCATCGAGCAGCGCAAGCTGATTCATCAGCTGACCGAATTGCAGTACACCCGCAACGAGATGGAGTTGCGCCGCGGCACCTACCGCGTGCGTGGGGAGATCATCGACGTGTTCCCGGCCGAGTCGGAAACCGAGGCGCTGCGCATCGAGCTGTTCGACGGCGAGGTGGAGAAGCTGGCGCTGTTCGATCCGCTCACCGGCGAGACGATCCGCAAGGTGCCGCGTTACACGGTGTATCCGCGTACCCACTACGCCAGCACCCGCGAGAGCGTGCTCAACGCGATCGAGACGGTGAAGGTGGAGCTGAGCGAGCGGCTCGAGCAACTGTACCGGGACAACAAGCTGCTGGAAGCGCAGCGGCTGGAACAGCGCACCCGCTACGACATCGAGATGATGGCCGAGGTCGGCTACTGCCAGGGCATCGAGAACTACTCGCGCCACCTGAGCCGGCGCGCGCCGGGCGAGCCGCCGCCGACCCTGTTCGACTACCTGCCGGCCGACGGCCTGCTGGTGGTGGACGAGTCGCATGTGACGGTGCCGCAGCTGGGCGCGATGTACAAGGGCGACCGCTCGCGCAAGGAGACCCTGGTCGAGTTCGGCTTCCGCCTGCCGTCGGCGATGGACAACCGGCCGCTGCGTTTCGAGGAGTGGGAGGAGCGCGTGCCGCGCGCGATCTACGTCTCCGCCACACCGCGCGACTACGAGCTGCACAAGTCCGGCGAGGCGGTGGTGGAGCTGGTGGTGCGCCCGACCGGCCTGGTCGATCCGGAGGTGGAGGTGCGGCCGGTGCGCAGCCAGGTCGACGACCTGCTCGGCGAAGTGCACCGGCGCGTGGCGATCGGCGATCGCGTGCTGGTGACCACGCTGACCAAGCGCATGGCCGAGAACCTCACCGAATACCTGGCCGAGCACGACGTCAAGGTGCGCTACCTGCACTCGGACATCGAGACGGTCGAGCGCAGCGAGATCATCCGCGACCTGCGCCTGGGCGAGTTCGACGTGCTGGTCGGCATCAACCTGCTGCGCGAGGGGCTGGACATGCCCGAGGTGTCGCTAGTGGCGATCCTCGATGCCGACAAGGAAGGCTTCCTGCGTTCGACCGGCTCGCTGATCCAGACCATCGGCCGCGCCGCCCGCAACGTGCGTGGCAAGGCGATCATGTACGGGGACTCGATCACCCGCTCGATGCGGGCGGCGATCGACGAGACCGCCCGCCGCCGCGAGAAGCAGCTGGCCTGGAACCGGGAGCAGGGCATCACCCCGACCACGGTAGTGCGCCGCATCGCCGACATCATGGAGGGCGCGCGCAGCGAATCCGGCAATCGCCGCGGCGGCAAGGCGGCCCGTGGCAAGGCGGCGGTGGCCGAGCAGCCGGCGGATTATTCGACGCTGACCACGCAGCAGGCGGCGGGCGTGCTGAAGAAGCTGGAGGCGCAAATGTACCGGCACGCGCAGAACCTGGAGTTCGAGGACGCCGCGCGCCTGCGCGACCAGATCCACCAGATCCGGGAGCAGTCGCTGCGCTGAGCGGCGCGGCGGGGGATATTGTCGCTGGCGTTCGGCTGCCGTATACTGCGCGGCTCGCGCGGCAGGTTCAGCGTGAATGGGCGGTTAGCTCAGCGGTAGAGCACTTCCTTGACATGGAAGGGGTCACAAGTTCGATCCTTGTACCGCCCACCAATTCGTTGCCCCGTCGATCGCGATGGGCCAGGAGGGGAATCCGTCGGGGTTCCCCTTTTTCATGGCGCCGGGCCGGCCCCGTGGCCCCGGCATGCCGGTCGGTGACGAGGCGCCGGACGCCTTAGCGCCGCAGGCGCCAGCGCCGCTTCTCAGCGGAAGAACGGCCACGGCGCCAGGAAAATGAGCCATGCGACGACCGCGATGGCGACGTACTTCAAGGCCTTGTACAGTTTTTTGTGCCGCCGCTTGAACTCGGCCCTGAATGCGCGGCCGGCCCCCCGCCGGCGATGGCTGCGCGCGAACAGCCGATTGATCAAGCCGGTCTTTTCCGCCCCGTTATCGGCATTCGGCGAGGCCGTGATCCGACCCATGAACGTACCGACCCGGTGATTGATCGTGTTCATCCAGCGTGTGCGCAGCGGGCGCTCGACGTCGGCGAACAGGATCACCCGGGTCTGCTCGCTGTTGTTCTCGGCCCAGTGCACATAGGTTTCGTCGAAAACCACGTCCTTGCCGTCGCCCCAGGCGTGCTCTTCGCCATCGACGAAAATACGGCAATTGCGCGAGTTCGGCGTGATCAGGCCCAGGTGGTAGCGCAGCGAGCCGGCGAACGGGTCGCGGTGCGGGTTGAGCTTGCTGCCGGGTGGCAGCAGGGCGAACATCGCCGCCTTCACGCTGGGAATCGCCTCCAGCAAGGCGACCGTCTGCGGGCAGAGCGTCGCGGCCGAGGCCAGCGGTTCGCCGTACCACTTCAGATAGAACCGCTTCCAGCCCTGTTTGAAAAAGCTGTTGAAACTGGCGTCATTGCTGGTCGCGGAGGCGCGGATGTGGCCCTCGTCGAAGAGGCGGGCGGCCTCGCCGCGAATCGTCTGCCAGTTCGCCTGCAGCAGATCCAGTTGCGGAAACCCGCGGCGGTCGAGGATCGGCCTGGCCGGCACGGCGGAAAACGCGTACATCAACAGGTTGTAGGGCGCGAACATCGCCGAATGGTCGACCAGCTGGCGATCGAAGCGCAGCCGCACACGGCCGCGCAGATGCACCAGCAGCACGCAGAAAGCGAACAGGGCGAACAGGGCAAGCAGGACGAGACGCAGGGTGTGGGGCATGGGGTCGGATGCAGCCGGCATGACGAAACCGTCGATCGGTCATTCTACTCGCCTGCCTGCCGCGATTTCGATGCGGTCGACGCTGCCTGTGGCGACGCGCACGGCAGTCGCCCGCGGCGTGGTTCGTGCGCGCCAGGGTTGGGCGACCGCCCGGATTCCCGGCGCGCACGGTGGCCTACAGCGTCTCCGCCGCGAAATCCGCCAGTCGCGAGCGCTCGCCGCGGCGCAGGGTGATGTGGGCCGAATGCTCCCAGCTCTTGAAGCGGTCGACGGCGTAGGTGAGGCCGGAGGTGGTCTCGGTCAGGTAGGGGGTGTCGATCTGTTCGACGTTGCCCAAGCAGATGATCTTGGTGCCGGGGCCGGCGCGGGTGACCAGGGTCTTCATCTGTTTCGGGGTGAGGTTCTGCGCCTCGTCGATGATCAGGTAGCGCGACAGGAAGGTGCGCCCGCGCATGAAGTTGAGCGAGCGGATCTTGATGCGCGAGGCGAGCAGGTCGTTGGTCGCCTGCCGGCCCCAGCTGCCGCCGTCCTGGGGGTTGGCGAGCACCTCGAGGTTGTCGGTCAGGGCGCCCATCCACGGGGTCATCTTCTCTTCCTCGGTACCGGGCAGGAAGCCGATGTCCTCGCCGACCGAGACCGTGGCGCGGGTCATGATGATTTCGCGATAGCGCTGCTGGTCCATCACCTGGGCCAGGCCCGCGGCGAGCGCCAGCAGGGTCTTGCCGGTACCGGCATTGCCCAGCAGGGTGACGAAGTCGATCTCCGGATCCATCAGCGCATTGAGGGCGAAGTTCTGTTCGCGGTTGCGCGCGCCGATGCCCCAGACATGGTGGTTGGCGTGCGAGTGGTCGTCGAGCAGTACCAGGGTGGCGCTGGTCTCGGTGAGCGCCAGCACGCGCATTTCCAGCTCGTTTTCGCCGGGAAGGAACAGGCACTCGTTCGGGTGCCAGGCCTCGTCCTCGCGGCGGTTCACTTCGTAATAGGTGCGCCCGCGCTCGGTCCAGGAGCGGACTTCGGGGTGCCGCTCCCAGAAGTCTTCCGGCAGCTCGGAGGAGCCGGTGTAGAGCAGGGCGAAATCGTCCAGCGCGCGATCGTTCTCGTAATCCTCCGCGACGATGCCGTTGATGCTGGCCTTGATCCGCAGGTTGATGTCCTTGGTGACCAGGATCACCGCCCGCTCCGGATGCCGGTCGCGCAGCTCGATTACTGCCGCCAGGATCTGGTTGTCGGCCTTGGTGTGGCCGTTGCTGCTGGTGCGGTGCTGGAAATACAGCCGTCCCACCGAGCCGCCGCGCTTGAGCTTGATGCCTTGCGGATTGGCGAGTTCCAGCCCTTCGCCGAGATCGTGGTGCTTGCCCGCTTCGATGAGTTCGTTGAGGAAGCGGCTGGCCTGCCGGCCGTTGCGCGAGACTTCCGATGCGCCTTTCTTCTTTTCGTCGAGTTCCTCCAGCACGGTCATCGGGATGAAGACGTCGTGTTCCTCGAAGCGGAACAACGAGGTGGGATCATGCAGCAGGACGTTGGTATCGAGTGCGTAGATGCGCTTGCTTCCGGTCATGCGGAAGTGTCCTCGCTGGTGAATGAAGTGGCGGACCGCAGGCGGTTTCGGCTGGCGGATGAAGGTATCGGGGCAAGATTCAGCGGGCGGGAATCGCGTCGAGCACGGCCCGGGCGTGGCCCGGCACCTTCACCGCGCGCCATGCCTGCGCCAGCTTGCCGTCGGGATCGAGCAGGAAGGTGCTGCGCACGATGCCCATGTGGCGTTTGCCGTAAAGCACTTTCTCGTGGATGACGTCGAATGCCTGGCACCAGGTTTCCTCGGGGTCGGAGATGAGGGGGAAGGGCAATTCCTGCCTGCTGGCGAAGTTGGCATGCGATTTCACCGAATCGCGCGACACGCCGATGACTTGCGCGTGGCGCCGGCGAAATTCCGGGTGGAGGTCGCGGAAATCCTTCGCCTCGCTGGTGCAGCCGGGCGTGCTGTCCTTCGGGTAGAAATACACGACGACCCATTGCCCCTTGAGGCTGGCCAGCGAAAGTTCGCTGCCGCTATGGTCGAGGCCCTTGAGCGGGGGCATTTTCTTGCCAATGTCGGGCATGGCTGATCCTGCACGGCCGACGTGCCGTGGTTCTTGTTCGGGTGAGTGGCGTGACGCGGGATGTTGCGGCCGGGCCTGTACAGTGCCGGCTGGCGCGCGGCGCGATCGAACTGGAGTGGCATGCTGGCTGCAACGCGATGTCCGTCCCGGAGAGGTCACGGCCACAGACTAGCGCGTGGGTGGCCGGTGTTGACAGCCCTTGTCAGGCGTGCGCGTTCGCGCGATGCTCATGGGCCGGCCCGGCGAGCTCAGAATTTGACCGGGTCCATGATGGCGTCGAGATTCAGGCCATCGCAAAGCTCGAGGAAGTCGTCACGCAGGGCGGCGATGTGTATCTCGGCCGGAATGCCGATGGTGAACTGGGCCTGGAACATCTCCGCGCCGGTCTGCATGGCGTGATAGCGGGTGGAGTTGAGCTGCTCCACGCTGATGCCGTGCTGGCTGAAAAAGTCCACGATGCGCACCACGATGCCGGGCCGGTCGGCCGCCACGACCTCGATCAGGTAGGGCAGCAGGTGCGAGCTGTTCTCGCGAGGCCCCGTGCGGTAGTGGGTCAGGTGCAGGCTTTCGTCCCGCGCCAGCTTGGTCAGCGCCGTTTCCAGCTTGGCCAGCGCGTCCCATGCGCCGCTGGCCAGCAGCATCAGCGAGGTTTCGGTGCCGATGGTCGACACGCGCGACTCGGACAGGTTGCAGCCGGCGTCGGCGATCCGCTTGGCCAGGGCCAGCAACGGCGATTTGCTTGCCGTCGTCAGCGCCTGGATCAGCAGCTGGTTGTCGCTGCCCGTGCGCGCCGCAGCGGAAGGAAAGCCGGAGGTAGGTTTCAAAAGGGCATGCCTGTACGTGGGGCCGCGCGTGGCGGAGGCCTTGAGACTACTCCGTTCAAGCTTACTTGCCCGCCTCGCGAGGCGGCAAGTAACATGCAGGGCTTGGTCCCTGGCGGAATTCGGTAATTGGACATTCTTGGAAGCATCTGCGCGTTGGCCACCCCCTTCGCGGCGGACGGTTCGGTCGATCTCGATGCCTTCGGGCGCCTGCTCGACTACCAGATCGCCGGCGGCACGCAGGCGGTGGTCGTGGCCGGCTCCACCGGCGAGGCGCATATGCTCGAACACGACGAGTTCGACCGCCTGCTCGTCTACGCCGTCGAGCGTGCGGCCGGGCGGATTCCGGTCCTCGCCGGCACCGGCGAGGCGGGTACCGCCAAGACGGTGGCGCTGACGCGGCGGGCACAGGCGCTGGGCGCGGATGCCGCCCTGGTGGTGGTGCCCTATTACGTGCGCCCGACCCAGGAGGGGCTGCGCCGGCATTACCTTGAAGTGGCCGAGAACGGCGGCCTGCCGGTCGTGCTTTACAACGTGCCAAGCCGCACCGGTTGCGACCTCTTGCCCGAGACGGTGGCCGTGCTGCGCGAGCATCCAGCCATCATCGGCATCAAGGAGGCGCGCGGCGACCGCGAACGAATTGCGGCGCTGGCGGAACTTGTGCGCCCGGATTTCGTCTACCTGTCCGGTGACGACGGCAGCGCCGGCGAGGCCATGCTGGCCGGGGCGGCCGGCACCATATCGGTGGTGGCCAATCTGGTGCCGCGGGCATTCCGGGCGTTGTGTGACGCGGCAACGGGTGGCGATCATGCCGCGACCGGGCGCTGTCATGCCGCGATCGAGCCATTGCTGAAGGCGCTCGACTGCGCGCCCAACCCCATCGCGGTCAAGGCTGGCCTGCCGGTGCTGGGGCTGGGGCTGGCCCTGCCGAGGTTGCCGCTGGTGGAATTGAACGACGGTCCGGATCGCGCCCGATTGCACCAAGCGCTGTCCAGTCTGGCATCCTTGGCGACTGTGGCCGGTTGACGGTTGCCTGACTTACTCACGGAATCCGATTAAATGAAGAAAACCTCGCTCCTCGTCGTCCTGCCGGCCGTGGCCCTCAGCGGGCTGCTGCTTTCCGGTTGCGGCATCTTTCGCTCGCACAGGGCCTGGGAGACCGCCCAGCAGGAGACGCCGCTGGAGATTCCGCCGACGCTCGACCGGCCCTCGACCAGCGACGCGCTGGTCATTCCGCCGCCGGGCGCAAACCTCCCGACCTCGAGCGGTGCGACGGCCAGCGTGGGCGGCGTTCCCGGCAAGATCGGCCAGGTTTCCGACGGGTTCGTGCACACGGGGAGCGTCGACAGCATCTACAGTCGCGTCGGGCAGCTGCTCGCCGCGGGTGAGCTGGGTCAGGTGGTCAGTCATGACGACGCCCAGCACAGTTACGTCGTCAGCCTGAGCACGGCGGAAGTCCAGCAGAAGAAGGGCTTCTTCGGGCGTCTGTTTGGCGGCGGCAAGGCGACTTCTTCGGACACCGTGGCGCATCAGGTGCAGATCACGGTCGACAGCAACGGCGCGACCGGCAGTGAAATCCGCGCCCAGAGCGATTCCGTGGCGGCCGTGGCAAAGGTGATCGATACCCTGCGTTCGCGTCTGGGCAAGAAGTAGGCCCGGTTGGACCGGCGCCCAACAAAACGCCGCCTCTCGGGCGGCGTTTTGTTTGATGGGTGGGCGCTGGCCCGGCCGGTTCAGCGCTGCAACAGCGACAGCTTGTCCTGCCTGCCTTCCCACTCCTTGGCATCCGTCGGTGCATCTTTGCGCTCGGTGATGACCGGCCAGCCCTTGGCCAGCTCCGCGTTCAGGGCGATGAAGCCTTCCTGCCCGGCGGGAACGTCGTCCTCGGGGTAGATCGCGTTGATCGGACACTCCGGCTCGCAAAGCGTGCAGTCGATGCATTCGTCCGGATCGATCACCAGGAAATTCGGGCCTTCATGGAAGGCGTCGACCGGGCAAACCTCGACGCAATCGGTGTATTTGCACTTGATGCAGTTATCGATGACGACAAAAGTCATGGAGGCAATTCGACACGTATGGGTGAGGACGGAAGGCTCTTGTGAAGAGTGCGGCCATGGATCGCCGCCTCCGGCCCAGCCAGCGACCAGGGGCCGCGGCCTGCTGAGACCCTTCCAGATAACCGCAATCATGGAAGATTGCAAAGTGGTGCTCCCTACGAGACTCGAACTCGTGTTCCCGCCTTGAGAGGGCAGTGTCCTGGGCCACTAGACGAAGGGAGCGTTATGCTGTGAGGCGCGCTAGTATAACGGAATTGTTTCGCACGGCAATGCATCCCGCGGCTCGGCTGCCGTCGTTCGAACGGGGTTCCGCCGGAAGGCTTGATTGTCTTCCGGCGGGACGATCCGCGATGCTCGGCATCGCCATTCAATCGCAAACCATGGGCGGCTTCGCCCCTGCAAGGATTTCGACCGCTTGAACCTCGAATCAGGGACTGACCTCACGCCAGCGCTGCGAATCGTTCCGCGTGACCAGCACATCATCTCGCGCAAGAACATCAGCAAGGCGGCGCTGCGGGTGCTTTACCGCCTCAACGAGGCCGGTTACGCGGCCTACCTGGTCGGCGGTGCCGTGCGCGACCTGTTGCTGGGCGTTCAGCCCAAGGATTTCGACGTCGCCACCGACGCGACGCCGGACGAGGTCAAGAAGCTCTTCCGCAATTGCCGCCTGATCGGCCGGCGCTTCCGGCTGGCGCACGTGGTGTTCGGACCGGAAATCATCGAGGTGGCCACTTTCCGCGGGCTGGGCGAGGAGGGCGGCGAGGGCGACCGCCATATCGTCGACGGCCGCATCGTGCGCGACAACATCTGGGGCACGATCGAGGAGGATGCGATCCGGCGCGATTTCCGCGTCAATGCGATGTACTACGACATCAGCGACTTCTCCTTACGCGACTATGTCGGCGGCATGCGGGACCTGCACGATCGGGTGCTGCGCCTGATCGGCGACCCGGTCGTGCGCTACCAGGAGGACCCGGTGCGCATGCTGCGCGCGGCCCGCCTGGCGGCCAAGCTCGACATGCGCATCGATGCCACGGCGATGGCGCCGTTCGAGTCGCTGGGGCCGTTGTTGGCGGATGCGGCGCCGGCACGATTGTTCGATGAATCCTTGAAGATGTTCCTCAGCGGCAACGGGCTGAAGAGTTTCCGCATGTTGGAGCAGTGCGGGCTGCTGAAATTCCTGTTTCCTGCCACGGCGCGCGCGCTCAAGCGCGGCGACGTGGCCTTGCGTTCGCTGGTCGAGCAGGGCCTGGCCAATACCGATGCGCGCATCGTCGAGGGCAAGTCGGTCACCCCGGCGTTCCTGTTCGCCGTGTTGCTGTGGGGCGAGGTGCGGGATCTGGCCAGTCACCTGATCGCGCGTGGCGAGGAGGGCAACCAGGCGTGGGCGCGCGCCGCGGCCCAGGTGGTGGGCGAGCAGTGCCAGCGGGTGGCCATCCCGCGGCGCTTCACCTTCACCATGGAGGAGATCTGGTCGCTGCAGCCGCGTTTCGAGCAGGTCCAGCGCAAGCGGGTGTTCCGGCTGATGACCCACCCGCGGTTCCGCGCGGCGTTCGATTTTCTGCTGCTGCGCGCGGACGAGTCGCCGGCGATGCGCGAGTTGGGCCACTGGTGGGCGCACGCGCAGCAACTGCCGCAGGATGTGCTGGCCGCGGCATTGCCCGCCGGTGGTGGCAGCGCCGCCAGCGAACCGATGCCCACCCCGGCCGCGCGCAAGACCCGGGCGCGCAAGCGTCGGCGCAAGCCGGGTGAAAAACCGGGTCCGATGTGACCCGCGCCTTCGTCGCGCTGGGCAGCAACCTGGGGGATCCTCAGCGCCAAATGGACGACGCGGTTTCGGCGCTGGCACGCCTGCCGGATACGCGGGTGGTGAAGCGGTCCTCGCTGTATCGCACGCAGCCATGGGGCGTGCTGGAGCAGCCGCCGTTCATCAATGCCGCCGTCGAGCTGGATACCGGCCTGGCGCCGCTGGCCCTGCTCGATGCCATGCTGGAGATCGAAAAGGCGGCCGGGCGCGTCCGGGCGCAGCGCAACGGGCCGCGCACGCTGGATCTGGACTTGCTCCACCTCGACGGCGTGCGGATGGATGATGCCCGTCTGACCCTGCCGCACCCGCGCATGGCCGAACGGGCGTTCGTGCTGCTGCCGCTGCACGATCTTGCGCCGACGCTGGCGCTGCCCGGTGGTACGGTGGCGCAGCTGCTGGCGCGGCTCGATCGCGGTGGCTGTGAAAGATTGCCTTGAGCCCTTCCGGTGTGGCGCCGGATAATCCTTAGTTCCGCCATGTCAGGAATTGCCGTGTACGTGCAGAACACCAGTGTCCCCGAGCGCAAGCCGGTTACCGTGCCAGGCCTGTCGGCGATGAAGGCGCAGGGCCGCCGCATCGTGATGCTGACCGCCTATGACGCCAGCTTTGCATGGCATCTGGAGTCGGCTGGCATCGACGTCGCCCTGGTGGGCGATTCGCTGGGCATGGTGGTGCAGGGCCATCGCAGCACGCTGCCGGTCACCCTCGACCAGATGGTCTATCACACCGCGGCGGTGGCGCGCGGGCTGGCGGCAACCCTGCTGGTCGCCGACCTGCCCTTCATGGCCGATCGCGACCTGGCCCACGCACTCGATGCAGGCGCGCGCCTGGTCGGCGAGGGCGGCGCGGGCATGGTCAAGATCGAGGGCGCCGCCCCGCATATTCTGGAGTCCATCGCCGCACTGGCCGCGCGCGCGATTCCGGTCTGCGCGCACCTGGGCCTGACGCCACAATCGGTGCTCAAGTTCGGTGGTTTCCGCATCCAGGGCAAGGAGCAGGCGGCCGCCGACCGGGTGTTGTCCGAAGCCTTGGCGGTGCAGGCCGCCGGAGCGGACTTGCTGGTGATGGAAGGCGTGCCGGCGGAGCTGGGACGGCGGGTGACCGCGGCGCTGTCGATCCCGGTGATCGGCATTGGCGCCGGGCCGCACTGTGACGGGCAGGTGCTGGTGATCCATGACATGCTCGGCATCACGCCGGGCAAGCGGCCCAAGTTCAGCAAGGATTTCCTGGCCGGTCGCGACTCCGTCGCGGCGGCGATCAGCGCCTACGCCGAGGACGTGCGCAGCGGCGCCTTTCCGGCCCCCGAACATTGCTTCAACTGAGCAGCGAGTCGCCGCACCATGCAGACCGTACAAGATGCCCCCGCCTTGCGGGCCGCCATTCGCGGCTGGCGCAGCAAGGGCCAGACGGTGGGTTTCGTGCCCACCATGGGCAACCTGCACGCCGGTCACCAGTCGCTGATCAGGCTGGCGCGGGCCCGCACCGACCGGGTGGTCGCCAGCGTGTTCGTCAACCCGACCCAGTTCGGGCCCAACGAGGATTTCGATCGTTATCCGCGCACCCTGGTGCAGGACCAGGCGGCCTTGACGGCGGAGAACTGCGACCTGTTGTTTGCGCCGGACGTGGCGACGATGTATCCGTTCGGCGCGCAGCGCAGCGTCAGCCTGCACGTGCCGCAGATCACCGAGATCCTCGATGGCGCGCACCGGCCCGGCCATTTCGACGGAGTGGCTACCGTAGTGTGCAAGCTGTTCAACCTGGTGCAGCCCGATGTGGCCGTATTCGGGCAGAAGGATTTCCAGCAGCTGAAGGTGATCGAGCGGCTGGTGCGCGACCTCTCGCTGCCGGTGAAGGTGATCTCGGCGCCGACCTTTCGTGCCGATGACGGGTTGGCGCTCAGTTCGCGCAACCAGTACCTGTCGGCGGCAGAGCGCGCACGAGCCCCGCTGATCCACGATACGCTGCGGCGCATGCGCGAACTCGCCGGCCAGGGACACCCGTGGCAAGTCGTGGAGCAGATGGCCGCATCGCGCCTGGCGCGTGCCGGTTTCCTGCCCGACTACACCGTGATCCGTTGTGCCGAGGACCTGGCCGAGCCGGCCGAAGGCCAGCGTGACGGTCTGGTGGCCCTGATCGCCGCGCGCCTGGGCCACACACGCCTGATCGACAACTTGTTGTTCGACTGAATCGGCCACACATCCGGTAAAGCCACCGGCGATGATGTTGCGGTGCAGCGTCATCGGCTCGATAATTGCGATCTTTGCAGAATGCTGCTGGATAGAACGTCATGCACCTGAACATGCTCAAGGCCAAGATTCACCGTGCCACGGTGACCCATGCCGAGCTGCACTACGAAGGCTCGATCGCGATCGACGGCTTGCTGCTGGACGCGTCGGGCATCCGTGAGTACGAGCAGATCCATGCCTGGAACGTCAACAGCGGCCAGCGCTTCGTCACCTACGCGCTGCGTGCGGAAGAGGGCTCCGGCATCATCTCGGTCAATGGCAGTGCGGCACGCAGCGCACAGGCCGGCGACCTGCTCATCATCGCGGCGTTCGCCCAGCTGAGCGAGGCCGAACTGGAGCATTTCGAGCCGACCTGCGTGTATATCGCCGCCGGCGAAGGCAACCGCATCAGCCACACCAACCGCTCCATCCCGAAGCAGATGGCGGCGGTTTAAGCCTCGCCTGCCTTGGTGCGCTGCCGTTCCAGCGCCCATGCCACGTGTTCGCGGACGACGGCCGACGGGTGCTCGGCGCGAGCGGCGAGCGCGGCCACGGCGGTTTCCGAGGGGGGCGCGTTGCCCAGCGCCACGGCGATGTTGCGCAACCAGCCCTCGTAACCCGTGCGGCGGATGGCCATGCCCTCGGTGCGCTGGAGGAACTCCGCTTCGCTCCAGCCAAACAGTTCGACCAGCCGCGCGCCATCGAGGCTGTGGCGCGGGGCGAAGTCGGGCTCCGCCGTCTCCTGTGCGAACTTGTTCCACGGACACACCAGCTGGCAATCGTCGCAGCCGAAAATGCGGTTGCCCATCGGGCCGCGCAGCGCTTCGGGAATGCTGCCCTTGAGCTCGATCGTGAGGTAGGAAATGCAGCGCTTGGCGTCGAGTTGATACGGGCCGACGATGGCGCGGGTCGGGCATATCTCGATGCAGCGGCTGCAGCTTCCGCAGTGCGCGCTGGCGGGCGGATCGACAGGCAATGGCAGGTCGGTGAACAGCTCGCCCAGGAAAAAATACGAACCGGCACGGCGATTGATCAGCAGCGTGTGCTTGCCGATCCAGCCCAGGCCGGCATTGCGCGCCAGCGCCTTTTCCAGCACCGGGGCGGAGTCGACATAGGCGCGATAGCCGAAATCGCCGACCGCCCCATGGATGCGTTCGGCCAGCTTCTGCAGCCGGTTGCGCATCAGCTTGTGGTAATCGCGACCCAGCGCGTAGCGCGCGACGTAGCCCGCCTCGCCGTCATCCAGCACGCCCCAGGCGTTGGCCGTGCCGGGCGGGATGTAATCCATGCGCACCGAAATGATGCGTCGGGTGCCCGGTTCCAGTTCGGCAGGCCGGCTGCGGCGGGTGCCGTGGCGGGCCATGTACTCCATCTCGCCGTGGTGGCCGCGTTCCAGCCAGCGCTGCAGATGCAGTTCGTCCTCGGCCAGATCGGTGCTGCTGATGCCGGTTTCGGCGAAACCCAGTTCGGCCGCCCAGCGTTTGATGTCGGCTGCCAGGACGACGTAGTCGGGTGAAGTGGATGGGCCGGCCGCGGACATCGTTCCATTGTAAGCGTGACGGACGCCTATAATTCGCGCATGTCGGCCCATCCGCACCACCACGATCTGTACACCGTCGGGCAACTGCGCCAGATCGAGCGCGCGGCCATCGCGGCGCTGGCCGTTTCCGGTGTCGAGCTGATGCGGCGCGCGGCGATGGCGGCGTTGAATACGCTGCGGCGACACTGGCCGGATGAGTCGCGCATCTGCATCCACTGCGGGCCGGGCAACAACGGCGGGGACGGCTTCCTGCTGGGCGTGCTGGCGCGGGAGGCGGGCCTGCAGGTGACTCTGCTCGCGCTTTCGCACGGGTCGCACGGCGATGCGCTGCAGGCACGCCAGGCGTGGCTGGCCGATGGTGGCGCGATCCAGCTGTGGGACGAGCACGCGAGCCTGCCATCGGCGGGGCTGCACGTGGATGCGCTCTACGGCATCGGCCTCAACCGCGCGCCCGCGCCGGCGGCGGCGAGGTTGATCGAAAGCATCAACGGCAGCGGTCGACCCGTGCTGGCACTGGACGTGCCCAGCGGCCTGGACAGCGACAGCGGCCAGTGTCCCGGCGCGGCCATCCGCGCGGATGTCACCCTGAGCTTCCTCGCCGACAAGCGCGGTTTGCACAGCGGACGCGCCGCCGATCACGTCGGGGTGCTCGAGCTGGCGCCGCTCGGCGTGCCGGAACAGGTTTATGCGCAGGTACGGGCGGATGCGCAACTGCTCGCGATCGAGCCGCTGCCGTCGCGCCGGCGCTATGCCAACAAGGGCGACTACGGCCATGTGCTGGTGATCGGCGGCGAGCACGGCATGGCTGGCGCGGCGCGACTGGCGGGTGAAGCGGCGCTGCGCGCGGGAGCCGGGCTGGTCAGCGTCGCGACGAGGGCCGAACACGTGTTTGCCTTGAATGCGGCGCGTCCCGAACTGATGGCGCACGCCGTCGATGGGCCGCAGGCGCTGGCTCCGCTGCTGCAACGCGCCAGCGTGCTGGCACTGGGGCCGGGGCTGGGCCGCGCGGCCTGGGGGCACGCCCTGTGGCTGACCGCGCTGGATGCACAAAAGCCCCTGGTGCTGGACGCGGACGGACTCAACCTGCTGGCCGCCGAGCCCCGTCGTTTCAAGGCGCCGACGGTACTGACGCCGCATCCCGGGGAGGCCGCGCGATTGCTGGGGCTGGCCACCGCCGAGATCGAGCGCGATCGCTTCGCCGCGGCGCGCGAGCTGTCACGCCGTCATGCGGCGGTGGTGGTGCTGAAGGGGGCCGGCACCCTCGTTGCCGATCCGGATGGACGTCTGGACGTCTGCCCGTGGGGCAATCCGGGGATGGCTTCCGGCGGCATGGGGGACTTGCTCACCGGCATCGTCGCGGCCTTGCTGGCGCAGGGCTGCGATGCCTGGCAGGCCGCCTGCCTCGGCGTGGGCCTGCATGCGCGCGCCGGCGACCATGCGTCGCGCCGCGGCGAGCGCGGGCTGCTGGCCAGCGACCTGCTGGCGCCGTTGCGGGCGCTGGCCAACGGGATGGACACCGACCGGGGCGAACATGACTGAGCGGGCCACCCCTGACCACATCGAGTTCGGGCGCGAGTGGCGCTTGCCCGACGAGGCGGCGACGCTCCGGCTCGGCCGGCGCCTGGCGCAGGTGCTGGACGAGGGGGGCGTGATCTATCTGAACGGCCCGCTGGGCGCCGGCAAGACCAGTTTCGCGCGTGCCTTGCTCGTCGCCTGGGGGGTGGGCGAAAGGGTGAAGAGCCCGACCTACAGCCTGGTCGAGTCCTACACCGTCGGTATGCGGACGGCCTGGCATCTCGACCTGTATCGCATCGCCGACCCGGCAGAGCTGGAATGGCTGGGGCTGGACGCCTTGTCCGAGCCCGCGGCGGTGGTGCTGGTCGAGTGGCCCGAGCGCGGAACGGGCGCCTTGCCCGCGGCGGATATGGAATTGCGCCTGGCGTATGCGGAACCCGGACCCGGGCGCACGGCCTTGCTGCGGGCGTTCACCGCACGCGGGGAGCGGATGCTGTCACGACTGGCCTGAGCGGTGCGGGGCTGGCTCAAGGCATCCTAAGTAACGATTTTTTCAGGGAAATCGGTGAAGCGCCGTGATCGGGGCGATCCGTTTGGGAAGCGCGACTTGCGGCCGATAACTGGAGATGACCTGATAAATCACTCGCAGGTCATGGATATACAAAGAGAAATGCTCTTGCATTCGCTGTTCGGGTGAGTTTCAATGCGGCCCATGAAGGGCTACCTGAACATGTTGGGTGGATGGCTTGCCGCCGCGATGCTCGGTGGCATGTCGCTGCATGCCGCGCAGGCCGCCGAGCTCAACGACGCGCGGGTCTGGGCCGGCCCGGCCTATACCCGGGTGGTGCTGGATGCGTCCGCGCCCGTGAAATACACGGCCTCCCAGAAGGATGGCCAGCTCACGGTCGAGTTGGCCGACAGCAGGGTCCGGCCCGGTTTTTCGGGGCCCGCCGCGAGTGGCCTGTTCAAGGGCATGGAGCACAGCCGCGTGGGCGATCGTCTGCTGCTCACCGCCAAGGTGGATCCCGCCAGCCGCCTGAAGAGTTTCACGCTGGCCGCCCGTGCGGGCGGCGACTACCGCATCGTGCTCGACCTGTATCCGGGCCCGGCCACGGCCCGCCAGGGCACGGCCGGCAGCGCCGTCGCCAGCGACGCGGGCAGCGCTGCCGCGACTGCGCCGGCGGCGCGCATGAACTACAGCAACCCCACCCACAGTCGCCGGGTGGCCGCCGAGCAGGCGGCAGCGATGCTCGACGGCCAGCGCGCCGTGGTGGTGGCGATCGACCCGGGGCACGGCGGCAAGGATCAGGGCGCCCATGGCCCCGGCGGTACGCTGGAAAAGAACGTCACCCTGGCGGTGGCGCGCGACCTCGCCGCGGAGATCAATCGCCAGCCCGGCATGAAGGCCATATTGACCCGCGATGGCGACTATTTCATTCCGCTGAAGCAGCGTTACGAGATCGCCCGCGAGCACAATGCCGACCTGTTCGTGTCGATCCACGCCGACTCGTTCACCAACGACGATGCCCGGGGCTCGTCGGTGTGGGTGTTGTCCTCGCGTGGCAAGGCCAGCATGGCGGCCCGCTGGCTGGCCGACGACCAGAACCGTTCCGACCTGATTGGCGGCGTCAGCCTCGACGACAAGAACGATGGACTGGCCAAGGTCCTGCTGGATCTGCAGCAGGGCTGGGCGATGCAGGCCAGCGACCAGGTGGCCGGCAATGTGCTGAAGGCCCTGGCCAAGCTGGGCCCGACCCATCGCGGTTATGTCGAGCACGCCAACTTCGTGGTGCTGCGCTCGCCGGATGTGCCGTCGATCCTGGTCGAGACCGCCTTCATCAGCAATCCGGCCGAAGAGCGCAAGTTGCGCGACCCCGCGCACCAGAAAGAGCTTGCCGAGGCGGTGATGAGCGGCGTGAAGAACTACTTTGAGACGACCCCGCCGCCGGGGACCTGGTTTGCCGCCCAGGCGGCCAGGCGCAACGGGATGCGGTTTGCGTCCAGCGCTTCCGGTGGTTCGGCCGGCCGCGGCAGGGCGACCGTGGCGATGGCCTCGCCGGACCGGCAGGTGAAGCGTCGCGACATGCACAAGGTCGGGCGCGGCGAAAGCCTCAGCAGCATCGCCAAGCAGTACGGCATCAGCGTGGGCGCGCTGAAGAACGCCAACCGGATGAGCAGCAATACCGTGCGCGCCGGCGCGGTGCTGGCCATTCCCGCCGGCTGACGCGCGGGCGCGGAGCGGCTCGTCCGTTCGCTGCTAAAGTTCGCGGATGACTGTCATCCGTTTGCTTCCCCCCGAGCTCGTCAACCAGATCGCCGCCGGCGAGGTGATCGAGCGCCCCTCATCGGTGGTCAAGGAACTGGTCGAGAACAGCCTCGATGCCGGTGCCGCCCGTATCGAGGTGGATATCGAGGCCGGCGGCGCGCGCCTGATCCGCGTGCGCGACGACGGTGGCGGCATTGCCGTCGATGAGCTGCCGTTGGCGGTCGCTTCGCATGCGACCAGCAAGATCGGCAGTTTCGACGACCTGGAGCATGTCGCCAGCATGGGTTTTCGCGGCGAGGCGCTGGCCTCCGTGTCGTCGGTCTCGCGCTTCTCGTTGACGTCGCGCGCAAGCGGCCAGGACACCGCCTTCCGCGTCGAGGTCGATGGCGGCAGGCTGCAGGCGGCGCGTCCGGCGCAGCATCCGCCCGGCAGCAGCGTCGAGGTTCGCGACCTGTTCTACAACGTGCCGGCGCGACGTAAGTTCATGCGCGCCGAGCGTACCGAGTTCGCCCATATCGACGACTTGCTGAAGTCGCTGGCACTGGCGCGGGGCACGGTCGAATTCCGGCTCAGCCACAACGGCAAGCCGGTGCGCATCTGGAAGGCCGCCCGCGACGAGCAGGCCGCACTGCAGCGGGTAGCCGAGGTGCTGGGCGAGGATTTCGCCGCGCAGAGTCTTCGCGTCGAGCACGCCGCGGCGGGCCTGCGCCTGTCGGGCTGGGTCGGCTTGCCCACGGTCTCGCGGGCGCAGCCGGACTCGCAATATTTCTACGTCAATGGGCGCCTGGTGCGCGACCGGGTCGTCGCCCACGCGGTGCGCCAGGCCTATGCCGATGTGCTGTTCCACGGCCGCCACGCCGCCTTCGTGCTTTACCTGCAGCTCGATCCCGCCGGGGTGGACGTCAATGTGCATCCGGCCAAGCACGAGGTGCGCTTCCGCGAGCAGCGGCTGGTGCACGACTTCCTGTTCCGCACCTTGCACGAGGCGCTGGCGCAGACCCGCGCCGGTTTGCAGGCGTTGCCGGCCGCCGGTGCGGCGACGACGGTGCTGCACCCGCTGTCGCCCGCGCCCGCCGCGGCGATGCCCGCCGCCGCGTCCTGGCCCGGCCAGTTCAGCCAGAACCGGCTGAGCCTGGGCGTGCAGGACGCGCCGCTGGCGGGCTACGCCGCCTTGCTGGGCGGGTCGCCGGCGCCGTCGGACGCGACCGCCGCGGTACCGCCGGCGGAGGGTGAGGTGCCGCCGCTGGGCTTCGCCATCGCGCAGCTGAAGACCATCTACGTGCTGGCGGAAAACGCGCACGGCCTGGTGCTGGTGGACATGCATGCGGCGCACGAGCGGATCACCTACGAACGGCTGAAGGCCGGCCGCGCCAGCGCCAGCCTGCGCTCGCAGATGCTGCTGGTGCCGCTGGCCATCGCGGTCAGTGCGAGGGAGGCCGCTGCCGCCGAGGAGCACGCCGAGGCGCTCGCCGCGTGGGGACTGGAGTTGTCGCGCAGCGGCCCGGCCGCGGTGGTGGTGCGGCGGATTCCGGCCCTGCTGGAAGGTGCCGACGTCACCCAGCTCGGTCGCGACGTGCTGTCGGAGCTGGCCCAGCACGGCAGCTCGCGGCGGCTGCAGGAACTGGAGAACGAGCTGCTCTCCACCATGGCCTGCCATGGCTCGGTGCGTGCGGGCCGGCGGTTGAGCCTGCCTGAAATGAATGCCCTGCTGCGCGAGATGGAGGCCACCGAACGCTCGGGGCAGTGCAATCACGGTCGCCCTACCTGGATCCAGTTGAGCGTGGCCGAACTCGACAAATTGTTCATGCGCGGTCGTTGATGCGCGCCTTGCCTGTTCCGTCGCGCCGGGCCGCCGATGATCCCGGCCCGACGTTCTTCAACCGCCACCGTTCCGGGAGTTGCCGCCGTGCACGCCAGCGATACCGATAGTTACCAGCAGGACATCAGGCAATGGCGCGAGGGCCGGATCCAGCGCCTGACCGCGCCCGAGGGCTGGCTCAGCCTGGTCGGGCTGGAGTGGCTGAAGCCGGGCGCGAATCGGGTGGGCAGCGCCGCCGGCAACGACATCGTGCTGACGGCCGGTCCCGGCCACCTGGGCGTGATCGAGCTCGCGGCCGATGGCGCCATGCATCTCGAACTGCCCGCGCACAGCGGCGCGTTGATCGACGGCAAGCCGCTGCGGCAGGCCCGGCTGGTCGACGATGCGCAGGCCGGCGATGCCGCGCCGACCATGGTGAGCTTCGGCAGCGCCAGCTTCCATGCGATCGACCGCGATGGCCGCAAGGGGCTGCGCGTCAGGGACGCCGACGCGCCGACGCGCAGGCATTTTGCCGGCATCGATGCGTTTCCGGTCGATCCATCCTGGCGCATCGAGGCGACCTGGGTGCCTGCCAGGCCGGGCCAGACGCTGGAGATGGGCACGGTGATCGGCACCATCGACAAGTACCCGGTGCCGGGAATGCTGGAATTCAGCCGCGACGGCAGCCACTTCGAGCTGCTGCCGGTGATCGAGGTGGCGGGTGACCGGCAATACTTCATCGTGTTCGCCGACCGCACCAGCGGCAACGAGACCTATGGCGCGGCGCGTTTCCTCTACGTCGACCCGCCGCAGGACGGCCGGGTCGTGCTCGACTTCAACAAGGCCTACAACCCGCCGTGCGCCTTCACGCCGTTCGCCACCTGTCCGCTGGCGCCGCCGGAAAACCGGCTGGACCTGCGGGTGACGGCGGGCGAGAAAAAATACCGCGGCGGGGGCCACTGAGTGCGGCAGCCATGGGGCGCAGGCCTTAGCGGCCCTTGAATTCGGCCTTGCGCTTTTCCAGGAACGCCGCGGTGCCTTCGCGCATGTCCTCGGTGGAAAAGGCCAGCGCGAAGGCTTGCGTCTCGAATTCCAGCCCCTGGTCGATCGCCGTTTCGCCGCCGCTGAGCACGGCATCGAGAATGCCGGCGGCCGCCAACGGCGCGGCGGCGGCGAGTTGGTCGGCCAGCGCATCGACCGCCTCGTCCAGTGTCTCCGGCGGCACGAGGCGGGTGACGAGGCCCAGTTCGAAGGCCCGCTGGGCGCCGATCGCGGAGCCGGTCAGGCACAGCTCCAGCGCCGCCCCGCGGCCGGCCAGCCGCTGCAGGCGCTGGGTGCCGCCGAAGCCGGGGATCAGGCCGAGGTTGATTTCCGGCTGGCCGAACTTCGCCTTCGTGCTGGCCACGCGCAGATGGCAGGCCATCGCCAGCTCCATGCCGCCGCCCAACGCGAAGCCCTGGATCCGTGCGATCACCGGCTTGCCGAGCCGCTCGATCGCGCTCATCAAACGCTGGCCGGCGCGCGAGAAAGCCTGCGCCTGCACCGGCGTGCAGCCATGCATTTCTGCGATGTCGGCACCGGCGACGAACGCCTTCTCGCCGGCGCCGGTCAACACCACGGCGCGTACGGCGTCGTCCTGTGCGGCTTGCGCAAAGGCGATGGTCAGCTCGTTGATCGTTTCGCGATCGAGCGCATTGAGCCTGTCGGGGCGGTCGACGGTGATCGTGCGTACTGCGCCGCGGTTGCCGATTTGCAGATTGCGATAGGCCATGGACAGCTTCCCGGAGAGGTGAAATCGCGATGGTAGCAGCGGGAACCTTTGCCACGGCCCGGTTTCTCAAGGCCGGGTAGCATTCGCTGCAGAAATCCCGCGAACCGCTTAGGATGCCCGCTACGGATTCGCCGCCGCGATCAGAGAAGGCCCGATGGAGAAAGGCATGACAAAGCTGCGTTGGTTGTTGCCCGGCGTACTGCTGCTGCTCGGTGCGGTGGCGCATGCGCAGGGCCACGCTCATGCAGCGGTCTCGGCGGGCAAGCTGGACAAGACCAAGCTTTCCTATGCGATCGGCTACCAGATCGGCAGCCAGTTCGCCGACGGCAAGCCGGATGTGGACATACCCACGCTGCAGCGGGCGATCGAGGATGCCTACGCCAAGCGGCACCCCGCCGTGACGATGCAGGACATGCAGCAGCAGCTGGAGCGCCTGAAGGCGCAGATGCATGCCGATGCGCTGGCCGAATTCAAGCGCATAGCCAGGGACAACGCGCGCAGGAGCGAGGCGTTCATGGCGCGCAACCGGCGGCAGCCCGGCGTGGTGCAGCTGCCTTCGGGCATCCAGTACCAGGTGCTTCAGAGAGGCGCCGGTTCGGTCAGTCCGACGGTGACCAGCACGGTCACGGTGAACTATCGCGGCATGCTGGTGGACGGCACCGAGTTCGACAACACCTGGGCACGCGGCTCGCCGGTCAGCTTTGCCGTCAACTCGGTCCTTTCCGGCTGGCAGGACGTGATTCCGCGCATGCACGTGGGCGACCGCTGGAAGGTGGTGATCCCGTCCAGGCTGGCCTACGGTGAGGCCGGTGCGCTGCCGCGGATCGGTCCGAATGAGGCGCTGGTGTTCGACATCCAGTTGCTCGACATCAAGGCCGGCGCAGGCCGGCCATGACCCCGGCCGGTGGTAGTATGGGAAGCTATGCCAGATGATGCCGCCCTCGCCGCAACGCTTCCACTGACTCCGTGCATCGGCATCTGCCGGCTGGATGATCGCGGCTATTGCATCGGCTGCCGGCGCACCGACGTGGAGATCGGTCGCTGGCTGATGATGAGCGACGCCGAGCGGCGGCACATCATGCACGAGATCCTGCCCGCCAGGCACCGGCAGGCGCAGGGCATCACGGCCGTGATGGGCACGCTGCAGAGCGCCCTGCTGCCGCTGTCGGCACCGCCGACGGGCCCCGGCTGGAATCACGCCGACATGACCGCCCTGCTCGGTCACACCCTGCGCCACCCGGCGGCCGTGCTGATCGGTCTGCGCGAAAGCGCGCAGCCGCATCTGGTGCTCACCTTGCGTACCGATCAGCTGCAGGCGCACGCGGGCCAGGTGGCGTTTCCGGGCGGTCGCAGCGATCCCGGCGATGCCGATGCGGTGGCCACGGCACTGCGCGAAAGCGAGGAGGAGATCGGCCTCGATCCGGCGCTGGTGACGCCGCTGGGCTACCTGGATTGCTTCGAGACGATCAGCGGTTACTGCATCACCCCGGTGGTGGCGCGGATTGCCGCCGGGGCGCGATTGCGCCCGGCGCCCGACGAGGTCGCCGAGGTGTTCGAGGTGCCGCTCGCATTCTTCCTGGATCCGTCGAACATGCGCCGCTACACGATGGAGTTCCGCGGCCAGCGGCGGCCGATGGTGGAATTCGTCCACGGCCGCCATCGCATCTGGGGCGCCACCGCCGCGATGCTGTGCAATCTGCTGCAGCGGATGGGCCACGCCTGAGCGCCCGTCCCCGATGCGATGCGGCAGCCGGCGCATGATCGGGTTGCAACATCCGGCTCCACCTCGAAACGATCCCGCCATGAGCCTGAAGACCACCCTGATCGATCCGTCCGCTCTCGCCGCCCTGGCGCCGGATGAGGTGCTCATCGTCGACTGCCGCTTCGATCTGGCCGACCCGGAGCGGGGGCGGCGCGATTATCTGGACGGCCATCTGCCGGGTGCGCTCTACGCCAGCCTGGACCGCGACCTGTCCGATCTGTCGCGTCAGGCCGAAGGCCTTGGCCGCCACCCGCTGCCGCCGGAATCGGCGTTCAGCGCGCTGCTGTCGCGCTGGGGCTGGCGCGCGGGCATGCAGGTGGTGAGCTACGACGCGGCCGGCGGCGCGCTGGCGGCGGCGCGGTTGTGGTGGATGCTGCGCCTGGCCGGCGTGCAGGGGGGCGCCGTGCTGGACGGCGGCTATGCCGCCTGGCTGGCCGCGGGCTTGCCGGTCGAGGCCGGCAAGCCGGCGGCACGGAAGCCGAGCGAGCTGTCGTTGCGGTACGCGCCGGCCCAGGTACTCATCGAGCCTGCCGCGCTGCGCGCGCGTGCGGACCGACTGCTGCTCGACGCCCGCGCCGCGCCGCGCTATCGCGGCGAGATCGAGCCGATCGATCCGGTCGGCGGCCACGTGCCCGGCGCGCTGAATCGTCCGTTCAGCGACAATCTCGGCGGCGACGGCCGCTTCAAGCCGGCGGCCCGACTGCGCGACGAGTTCCTTGCGCTGCTGGGTCCGGTCGAGCCGTCCGGCGTGGTGCACATGTGCGGTTCCGGCGTCACTGCCTGCCACAACCTGCTGGCGATGGAACATGCCGGGCTGCATGGCTCGCGGATCTACGCGCCGTCGTGGAGCGGCTGGATCAGCGACCCGGCCCGGCCGGTGGCCAAGGGCTGACCGGTTTCGCCGCCGACCCGTCTCGCGTAGGAGCGCACCCTGTGCGCGATGCTTTTGCTCACACCCGGACAAAAAGCATCGCGCACAGGGTACGCTCCTACGGTCTTATTTCTTCGCCTTGAGCTGCGCCACGAGTTGCCGCAGCACCGCCTGGGTTTGCGGGTGGAAAAACGCCTCGACGAAATCGTCCAGCGGCAGCGCGTCCGGGTCGGCGAAGACCTTGACGAGATCGGCGCGGGCCAGGGTACGGGTCGTCAGCATCGCATGCGAGGGCAGCGCCAGCAGCTCGCCGAGCCAGTGCACGGCACGCGTGGCGACCTGGTCGACGCCGGTGAGTTCGTCGACGAAACCGCAGGCCAGCGCCTCGGCAGACTCGATCATGGCACCCGAGACCAGCAGCCGTTCGGCGCGATACGGGCCGACCACCCGGCGCAACGCCAACTGGATCGCATCGGGCACGATCAGCCCGACCTGCACTTCGTTCAGGCCGATCCGGAAGGGGCCTTCCGCCATCACCCGGTAATCGCAGAACAGCGCCAGCACCGCGCCGCCGGCCGGGCTGTGGCCGGTGATCGCGGCCACCAGCGGGATCGGCGCGCAGGCCAGGGTGGCGCACAGCGCGAAAAACTCGCGCCAGTATTCGCGTACCCCGGCGCGGTCGCATTCGATCAGCAACGGCACGTCCACCCCGGCCGAGAACAGGCCCTGCGCGCCGGACAGCACGATGCCGCGCGCGCCGCCGCGCACGCTGTCGTCGATCGCCGCGCGCAAGGCACGCACCAGCTCCAGGTTCAGCGCATTGACCGGCGGGCGGGCCAACTGGATCTCGTGGATGGTGTCGTGGGTGATCAGGTTGAGCATGGTGAACTCCACAGAGGAATGCGGGATGCGGCTGTCATCGAGCAAAGCTAAATCCGACACACGCGGTCCGTGTATCGACACCTGCCCTTCAACGATGTGAATTGTCGACTCGT
>JAGWIC010000048.1 GCA_028866435.1 Lysobacteraceae bacterium
TCGGCGCCGATCTGCTCGCGGGGACGACCCGGGCGGTTCAGCATCAGTGCCTGGTGCCAGCGCTTGCGCATGTCGGCCAGCAGCAGTTCGTTGCCCTGGTGCATGACGTGCAGGTAGGCGAGGCCGAGCTGGTCGAGTTCGGCGACCAGGTAGCGGTAGAGCGCCGGCCCCTCCTCGCCTTCGTCGATGCCCCACATCGTCGTCCCGGGGGAGAGGCGGATGGCGGTCCGGTCCGCACCGATCTCCGCGGCGATCGCGCTGGCGACTTCAATGGCGAAACGCGCGCGGTTCTCGATGGAGCCGCCGTATGCGTCGGTGCGGGTGTTGGCGCTGGGCGCGAGGAACTGCTGGACCAGGTAGGCATTGGCGCCATGGATTTCCACGCCATCGGCGCCCGCCTCGATGGCACGGCGGGCGGCGTAACGGAAATCGGCGACGGTCTGGCGAACCTCGACGGTGGTCAGCGCGCGAGGTTGCGGGATCGGCTGCATGCCCTTGGCGGTGAACATCGGCGTGTCCGGCGCGATCGCCGAGGGCGCGACGCCCAGGCGATGGTGCGGCGTGTTGTCCGGATGCGACATGCGCCCGGCGTGCATGAGCTGGATGAAGAGGCGCCCGCCGCGCTGATGGACCGCCGAGGTGACCTTCCGCCAGCCGGCCACGTGCGCGTCGGTGTAGATGCCAGGCGTGGTGAGGTAGCCCTGTCCGTCGGCCGAGGGCTGGGTGCCTTCGGTAACGATCAGGCCGACGCTGGCGCGCTGGGCGTAGTACTCGACGGCCAGGTCGCCGGGCGTGCCATCGGCATCGGCGCGGCTGCGCGTCATCGGCGCCATGACCAGGCGGTTGGGCAGTGTGTAGCGCCCGACATGGGCTGGGGTAAACAGGGAGTTCATGGGGGAAGTGTCCTTCGAAGAAAGTGTGGATGCGGGTCGTGTGTCAGGCCGTGGCCGGCTGGATGCCGGTGCGGGCGATCAGCGCTTCGGACTCGGCCATGAACTCGCGGATGTGCGCGTCGGTGAGCCCGGGCGACGGCACGATGGGTTCGCCCTTGCGGTTGAACAGCGCACCGCTGTGCGCTTCAAGGTCGGGCGCCAGCAGCAACGGCGCGATGCGTCCGGCGTAGGCCTCGGCGGTCGGCGTGAACCAGCCGATCAGCGTTTCCGTGACGCGCGACCTGAGCGAGCCCTTGCCAAGGAAGTTGTCGCGGATGCTGGTCTTGATCAGGCCGGGGTTGAGCCCGAAAAAGCGGACGTGCGGATAGCGGCGGGCGGCGTCGAGCACCAGCATTTCGTTGCCGGCGACGGTGTTCATGTGCACCGCCATCGCCTGGTAGGACCGTTCGGCGTTGAGGTTGCCGAGGGTGCCGGCCTGGCCGCTGCCGGGGAAACCCACGCTGAAAACGCGTGGCCTGGCGGACGCGCCGGTGCGTTGCCCACCCAGTCGCGGTGCCAGCTCGTCCAGCATGACCAGGCGGTTGAGGTAGCTGACCGCCATGTCGCGCTCGAGGCCTTCGGCGGTTTGCTGGCGTTCGGGCGCGGCGAAGATGCCGGTGGTGAAGATGACCAGGTCCAGGCGTTCGGCGGGCAGCGCCGCGGCGGCGCGGCGTGCCTCGCGCATCAGGCTCAGGTCCGCCTGCAGGAACGCGATGCCCGGCGTGCCCGCATCCCGGAACGTCTGGCCGACCACCGTAACTTTCGCGCCGCGGGCGGCCATGTGGCGGGCCAGGGCGCGGCCGATGCCGCCGGTGCCGCCGACCACGGCGACATCGAGCCCCTCGAACTTGGGGGATGTGGCGCTGCGGCGCCAGTTCCAGCGGTGGTCGCGCTTCATCGGAAAAGCTCTCGGCGGTTCGATGGGGAGCATGCTCTACCGATCCACATGTGAGATAAAGATGGCAAAATCGAAATAATTGATCCACTCACGGAGCAATGGCGATGGAGCTGCTCAACCACATGGCGCTGTTCGTCGAGGTGGTGAAAGCGATGAGCTTTCGCCGTGCGGCGGAGGCGAACGGCATGCCGATTTCGACGGTGTCGCGGCGGATCAGCGCGCTCGAGAAGGCGATCGGCCTGCGCCTGCTGCACCGTACGACGCGCAGGATCGAGTTGACCGAGGCGGGGCAGATCTACTTCGAGCGCTGCAAGCGCATCGTGGACGAGGCCCGTATCGCGCACGAACAGCTGGGGGAAATGCTGGCCCAGCCCAGCGGCGTGCTGCGCGCGTCGCTGCCGGTGGATTTCGCGAACATCTTCCTGCTGCCGCTGATCGTCGAATTCGGCCAGCGCTATCCCGGCATCCGTTTCGAATTCGACCTGACGCCACGGCGGGTGGATCTCGTCGTCGAGCCCTTCGACGTCGCCATCCGCATGGGCGAGCCGCCGGATTCAAGCCTCATCGCCAGGCAACTGGCACGGCTGCCGCAAGGCTTGTACGCCTCGCCCGGTTACCTCAGGCAATCGGGCAAGCCCAGGCAGCCCGCCGATCTGGCGCGGCACGAATGCCTTCGCTTCCATGGACCGAAAGCCGACACCTGGACGCTGCATCGCGGCAACGAATCGACCCAGGTCGACGTGGGCGGCCGCTTTCGCGCCAACAGCGTCGGCATGCTGCAGCGACTCGCGCGGCACGGCCAGGGCATCGCGCTGCTGGCCGAGGCCATTGCGGCGCAGGATGTCGCCGAAGGGCGCCTGCAGCGAGTGTTGCCGCGCTGGCAGGCACCGCCGGTTTCCGTGTACGCGATCACCGAGACGCGCCTGCTGCCGGCCAAGACGCAGCGTTTCGTCGAGTTTCTCCGCGAGCGGCTGGCGGGGGCGCCGGGCTAGGGGCGTGGGCGGCAGCAACGCGAGCGGCCGCTGCCGTGGCGCGCGGCCGCCGCCCTGTCCACGCTCGGCGGCTCATGCCGGCCGGTAGACCGCTGCCATCGCGCCGGAGGCGAACGGGGTCAGGCTGACCAGGTGCAGGTCGAGCGGTTGGCGCAGTGCGCTGAACAGCGGTTGGCCGCGGCCGAGCAGCACCGGATGGATGGCCAGCCGGTATTCGTCGACCAGGCCGGTAGCGACCAGGCTCTGCGCGAAGCGGGCGCCGCCGTGCGCGAGGATGTAACGGCCCGGCTGTTCCTTCAACCGGAGGATCTCCTGCACGAGATCGCCGCGCGCCACCACGGGTTCGGCCCACGACGCGAGCACCGCCGCGGTCGGCATGACGCCAAGCCGCTGCGCGTTGCGAGCCTTTGCCTCGGCGAGCGCCCGTGTCGTCCGATCGGCCTGCGGGCCGTCCGCGATCCCGCTCCGCGAAAAGACCATCTTGGGGATGTCGTTCATCGGCGCGGCGATCGGCAGCTCCGAAAAGGGCCAGAACGCCGCCATGTCGTGGTAGCTGCGGCTCCCCATGATGTGCACGCCGGCCGCGCCGAGCGTATCGAGCACCCACGCCGTGGAGTCGGCGCCGCCCGACGTACGGAATATCCAGTCGACCTCGCCGTCCGCTCCGGCGACGAAGCCGTCCAGGGAGACGGACATCTTCAACACGAGCTTTCTTGTTGTTGCCGTCGCGTTGGCCATGTCCCCTCCTTCGGTCGGTGGTTCGCAGTATCGCGCAGGGTCGATGCCCGGCGCGCGGCAAAATCCGGATCGCCATGTGTTCCGCCATCGGCGCGCGCATGTTGCTGACAGTTGTCACTGCCAAGACGCCGGGGCCTGGCCTATCGTCGGCTCTAGCGCAGGGGTAAGGAGGTGTGCCGTGGTTCAGTCCGACGAGCAGTTGCCGCGTGGCGGCCGGTGGGAGCAGGGGACGGCGTTGCTGGTGATCGCCATCGGCGCGGCCTTCCTGCTGTCGAATTTCGACATACGCCTGCCGTGGTTTCCGTTCCACAACGCCTGGGCCTTGTTCATCCTTTTCGGCGCGCTGCCGTCGCTGGGTGCCGCGCTGCGGCGCTACCGCGCCGTGGGCCGGGTCGACGGCGCAGTGTTCCACGAGCTGTGCACGGCCGCGGCCGTTGTCACGGTGGCGGCGATGTTCCTGCTGGATCTGTCCTGGTCGCGGTGGTGGCCGCTGTTCGTGATCTACGGCGGCCTGTGCATGCTGGCGCCGCGCGACTCCCGGCGCCGGCAGCGGCGCTGAGCCGCGCCGACGCCCACCGCGCGCGCCGGCCGCTGCTACCCTTCGGGGATGATCAAAGCAAGCATCGCCACCACGCTTCGCCGTCTCGGCCTGGTCCTTTTCGCGGTCGGCCTGCTGGCCCTGGGCGGCTGCGCCACCGCGCCGCCGCGCGACAGCCAGGACATCTGCGCGGTGTTCGACCAGTATCCCCACTGGTACCGCGACGCGCGTGCCGCACAGAAGCGCTGGGGCACCCCGGTCAACGTGCTGATGGCGTTCGTGCAGCGCGAATCCGGTTTCCGCGAGAAGGCGCGCCCGGCGCGGCCGCGGTTCCTGTTCATCCCGCTGCCGCGCCGGTCCAGCGCCTATGGCTACGCGCAGGCGCAGGACCCGGTGTGGCGCGAGTACCGCAAGGCGAACGGGCGCTGGTTCAAGAGCCGCAAGGACATGGACGATTCGCTCGACTTCCTCGGCTGGTACACCGACCGCATCCATCGCGAACTGGGCATTTCCAAGTGGGACCCGATGCACCTGTACATCGCCTATCACGAAGGTATCGGCGGTTACCGCAGCGGGCAATGGCGGCACGACCGCCACCTGCCGCAGACTGCCGACTACGTCGACCACCTCGCCCGCGAATACGGCGCCCAGCTGCGGCGTTGCCGCTAGCGGGCGGTGCCGGTGGCCCGGATGGCGCGGGTGGCCGCCGTGTCATGCCATCGTCGTTGCAATGTGCGCCATCGTCCTCTACCGTCGCGCCGAGGGGGCGGGTGATCGCGTCGACGGTCGCCCGAATCGGGGCTTCGAATTCAGGGAGGAATCCATGCGCTTTGTGACGGCAGGCATTCTGGCGATCATGGTCGGCGCCTGCTCGACCGTGCCGGTCGACCGCAATGGCTGGATCCAGCCGGTCGACGCCATCCGCGCCGCCAATGACGACCCGTCCTACGGTGTCCGTGGCGAGTTCGTGTTGACGGTGCGGTCCATCGCATCCGACCCGCAGGAGTCGTTCCTGGACTCCGAACGGGATTATCGCGACCAGCGAAACCTCGCCATCGAGATGCCCACGACCCTGCTGCCGGCGCTGGAGCGGCGCCTGGGGGTGCCCTTTGCGAACCTGAAAAATCGCCGGCTGGTGGTGATGGGCGTGGCCAGGCGCGTGCGCATCGACTTCGTCAGCGATGGCCGGCGCAGCGGCAAGTACTACTACCAGACGCATGTCCGGGTCGACAGCCCGACCCAGATCCGTCTGCTCCACTGAGCGTCGGCGCGATGGGGATCGTTCGGTATCGGACCGTGATCGGGCGCAGCCGCGAGCTACGCGGGCCCGACGCGCTGGAGCTGGGTTTTGCCGGCATGATCGTCGCGGTCGCGATGATGGTTGCCGTGTGGTTCGGTATCCAGCTGGTCCGGATGACGCAGACCCTCGATGCCGTCACCCTCGCCAGGGGCGCACAGATCAACGCCTTCCTCTACCGCGCCGCGCATGGCCGCTGGCCGCCGGCGGGCGCGCGCGACATCGTCGTGGGTGCTGGCAAAGGTAATTACGTCGAGCATCTGGTGCTGGGCGAAGGCGGTGTGGTCACCGCGGAACTGACGCTTGGCCCGGCGCCAGGGGGCCAGGCCGGTCGTGGCGTCCGCTCGCCGGGCCGCATCCACGGCTTCGTGTCGTTCCGGCCCGAGCTGCTCGGGTCGCAGGACGCTCCGGCCATTTCTTTCCTGTGCGGCTACGCCGCGCCGGTCGCCGGCGCGGTCGGCACCACCGCCGCCGGCCATACCACGCTTGCCCGCGCCGATCTCCCCCCCTCTTGCCGGTGACCACGAATGGATGCATTGAAGCTCGATGAACCACGGGATTTCGTCACGCGCCAGTACGCGAACCTGGTGGCCAATGGCCTGAGCGGGGAATCGGCGCGGGCGCGCCTGCGCGAGGTGCTCGGCCCGGCGGCGGTGGCGTTGCTGGGCGACACCGACGCCGCCAGCACGCCGCCGGCCGATGCTGGCGTCGTCCAGCGACTGGCCGATGCCGCCAGGCGCCTGGGCGGCCGCGCGGCCGACGCGCAGGCCGCGATGATCCACTCGCTGGCCGAAGCGAGGCTGTTCGCGCTGGACTGGTGGCGGCCGCTGCGTACCTTCCTGCTCTACATCCTGTTCCTGCTGGGGATGGCGGTGCTGATCGCGACCGTTAACCTGCTGTGGGTGCTGCCGGCCTTCAGCCACCTGGACCAGACGATGGGCGTGCGCGGCGGCGCCGCGGGCTGGATCACGGCCAGGGGCGCGATCCGCCTGTTCGCGCCGCTGCTGGCGATGGCGATCGCGTTCGCGATCCTCGCCACACGGTGGTTTCGCCAGCGCCAGCGCATGGCGCGACTGGAGCCGCTCGCCGGCCGGTCCCGCCACGGATGGCTGCACGGCCGCAGCGGAGCCGCGTTCCAGACCCTGCGCTGGCTGGAATTCGCCGCCGCGCTGCAGGCCGCCGGCGTGGCGGACGCGGCGGTACTCGAGGCCGCCACGCAGGTGGCCGGCTGGCAGGCGCAGGAGTCGTTGCAGTCCGGCGGGAACCCGTTGGAGGAAAAGCTCGCGCAGGCCGCACGCCTCGGCACCTTCGCCGCCGAACTCGACTGGCAGCGCCGCCTGCACTGGTCGACGACCCAGGCGCAACTCGAATTGTCGCGCGACCGCCAGATCCTGCTCGCGCGGGTGCTGTTCTACATCCTGATCGGCATCATGGTCACGGTGCTTTACCTCCCCATTTTTTCGGTCGCCAGCATCATTGGAGTGCATTGACGATGACACGCACACGCGGATTCACCCTGATCGAGCTGATGATCGTCGTTGCCATCATCGGCATTCTCGCGGCCATCGCGATCCCTTCCTACCAGGCCTACATCATTCGCGCGCAGACGGCGGAGGCGTTTTCGCTGGCCTCGTTCGTGAAGCCGAAAATCGTCGAGTACTACCGCCAGTTCGGCCACTTCCCGGCGGACAACCGTGCCACCGGCGTGCCGTCGGCGGGATCGATCATCGGCCACTACGTCGGCGCGGTGAGCGTCGATGGTGGCGTCGTCAATGTCAGGTTCCGCGACAAGGACATCAACAGCGCCCTGCAGGGCAGGGTGTTGAGCCTGCGGCCGCTGCTCGTGCAGGGCAGCCCGCAGAGCCCGATGGCATGGGCCTGCGGCGACGCCGGGGCACCGTCCGGGATGCTGCCCGTCGGCACCAACCGGACCACGCTGGCGCCGATGTTCCTGCCGTCGAGCTGCCGCAGCCCCTGAGTGTGGTGGCCGCGCCCGGCCTGCCACCGACCAGCGCCGCCGCCCGTCAACAAAACGGCACGGGCATGCCGCATGATGCGGGCATGCCGCCAGCGTGGCTGCCCGGATGGAGCGCTTGCCATGTCTCGCCTGTGCCCGATCACCCTTGCCGCCAGCGGGATGCTGGCCATGTCGGTGGGCGCCCACGCGGATGAACGCCCCGCCCCGGAGCGGCCGCTGGCGCC
This sequence comes from Lysobacteraceae bacterium, assembly GCA_028866435.1. GTDB lineage: Bacteria > Pseudomonadota > Gammaproteobacteria > Xanthomonadales > Rhodanobacteraceae > Rhodanobacter. Next base: position 7,598 of record JAGWIC010000048.1, read on the forward strand.
GCGGGTGCTGGTGATCGGCCACCGCGGCGAGCCGGTGCGGCGCCCGGAACACACGCTGGCGTCCTATGGCCTGGCGATCGCCGACGGCGCCGACTTCATCGAGCCGGACCTGGTGATGACCCGCGATGGCGCGATGGTGGCGCGCCACGAAAACGAGATCGGCGGCACCACCGACGTGGTCGACCACGCCGAATTCGCTTCGCGCAGGACGCGCAAGACCATCGACGGGCAGGAAGTCGATGGCTGGTTCACGGAGGACTTCAGCCTGGCCGAGCTGAAGACCCTGCGCGCCCGCGAACGGCTGCCGCGGCTGCGCGGCACCGCCTGGGACGGCCAGTTCCAGATCGCCACTCTCGACGAGATCATCGACTTCGTGGCGGCCGCGTCGGCGCGGCTGGGGCATCCCGTGGGCATCATCCCGGAGATCAAGCACGGCAGCTACTTCCGCACCCTGGGCCTGCCGATGGAGGACCGCTTGCTGGCCACCCTGGCGGCGCACCGCTACACCCGCACCGCGCCGGTGGAGATCCAGTCGTTCGAGCTCGGCAACCTCGAATACCTGCGGGGAAAACTCGGCCCCGCGCAGGCCAACATCAGGCTGCTGCAGCTGATCGGCGACGCGCAGGCGCAACCCTGGGACGTGGCCGCCGCCGGCGGCACGCTCGACTATGCGCAGATGACGACGCCGGCCGGGCTGCGCGCGATCGCCCGCTACGCGGATGCGATCGGGCCTTCGCTCGAGGCGATCGTGCCGCGCACCGCGGACGGCCATCTGGGTCCGCCGACCCGGCTGGTGCACGACGCGCATGCGGCGGGCCTGGAGCTGCACACGTACACCTTCCGCCCGGAAAACCAGTTTCTGGCGCGGGAGTTCTGGCGCGGCGACGCCCCGCACACGGTCAACGAGGCTGGGCTGATCGCGCAGATCCAGGTCTATCTCGCCACGGGCATCGACGCCTTCTTCACCGATGATGCCGCGATCGGGCGCAAGGCCGTCGACGCGCGCTGACACGGTGTCGCGACCGTAACGGGCCATCGCCCTGGCGCGCCGAGGCTGCGCGCCACCGGTGCCCTCGATCTCCACCTTCCGATGTGCCGGATATCCGGCGGCACGGATACGCCCTCGATACGCGGGATGCCCGAAGGCATCGACCGGCGTGCGCCCTGCGCGCCGCGTGCACCGGCAGCCGGCGGCATGCGCGAAGCGATCACCATGCGATTTTCGGACGCCGATTTGTCATCGCTCCTTAACGCTTTTTGTCCACCATGCGCGGACCCGTTTCGGTACGGCTCCGGCCGCTCCCTCTTTCCATCATTCGTGGCCGCTCGTCGTGAGCGGCCGCCAGAAGGATTCGTCATGTACGCGCATTCCACCCCGGTTCGTCGCACCGCCCTCGTGCTCGCCATTGTCGGCGCGCTGCTGGCCACCCCGCTGCTGGCCAGCACCGCCGACGGCACTGCCGGCCCGGATGCGGGTGCCCCCGCCAGCCCGGGCGGGACGCCCGTCCCGGTCAAGACCATGGAGGCGGTGTCGGTGGTGGCCAGCGGCGAAACCCGCCAGGTGCAGACGATCAGCAGCGTCGACATCAAGGCGCTGGCACCCGGCAGCAGCGCGTTGAAGGCGCTGGACAAACTGCCCGGCGTGAACTTCCAGTCGTCCGATCCGTGGGGCGCCTACGAGTGGTCCACCCAGATCACTCTGCATGGCTTCGACCAGAGCCGCCTCGGCTTTACCCTGGACGGCATCCCGCTCGGTTCGATGAGCTACGGCGTCACCGACGGCCTGCAGATCACCCGCGCGATCGCCAGCGACAACCTCGCCTCGGTGGAACTGGCGCAGGGTGCCGGCGCGCTCGGTACCGCCTCCAGCAGCAATCTCGGTGGCACCGTGCAGTTCTTCTCGGCCGACCCCGACAGCCGCGCCGGCGCGCGGGTCGAACAGACCTTCGGCACGGACGCCACCAGGCGCAGCTTCGTGCGCTTCGACAGCGGCGACTATCACGGCTTCTCGACCTACCTGTCCTACGACCACGCCGATACCGGCAAATGGAAGGGCTACGGCGACCAGAAGTCCGACCAGCTCAACCTGAAGAGCCTGTTCCAGTGGGGCGACGGCAACCGGTTGAGCCTGTTCGCGGACAGTTCGCGGCGCAAGGAATACGATTACCAGGATCTATCGCTGACCAGCCAGCGCGTGCTGGGCTGGAACTACGACTACCTGCAACCGGACTGGACGCAGGCGGTGCAGATCGCCAACGCGCTCAATGGCCACGGTGCCTACCCGGCCTCGCTGGATGGCCTGCCGGCGAACTACGACAAGGGCGACGTCAATTACTACGCCGGCGGCGGCATCCGCAAGGACGACCTGGTCGGCCTCAGTGGTCTGTTCAATCTCGGCGGCAGCACGACGCTGAACCTGGGCAGCTACTACCACCACGATCGCGGCGAAGGGCAGTGGGCCACGCCGTACGTGGCTTCTTCGGCGACCGTGCCGATCGCCATGCGCACCACCGACTACGGCCTGGACCGCGCCGGCGTCACCGGCTCGTTGCAGTTCTCGCTGGCCAACAACGACATCGAGCTGGGCGTGTGGGGCGAGGACGCGCACACCAACCAGGAGCGCAACTATTTCCGCCTGGCCGGCCAGTACACCTATCTCAGCGATTTCTATGCCAGCGAAGCGCCGTTCTACCGCGGCTTCTTCCAGCATTACGACACCACCACGCGGATGGGCTACATCGAGGACACCATCCACCTGATGGACGATCGCCTGACCGTGAACTTCGGCAGCAAGGCGCTCGACGCCACCACCACGGCGCAGTCGCGGGTGCCCACCGCCGCGCTGGCGCAGGGCCGGGTGCAGGCGCGCAACGGCTTCCTGCCGCAGGCGGGCGTGGACTACAAGCTCGACGCGAACCAGGAAATCTACGCCTCGTACAGCAAGAACCTCGCGGCCTTCGGCTTCCTGCCGTTCTCGCAGTCGCAGGCCTCGTTCGACGCCGGCAAGCCGACCCTGAAGCCGGAGCAGTCGCAGACCTTCGAGCTGGGCTACCGCGCCAAGGGAGAAAGCTTCGAGGCGTCCGCGGATGCGTACTACACCCGCTTCGCCAACCGCCTGCTGGCGGTCTCGCCCTGCAGTGCGGTGCAGACCTGCTCGGCGATCCTCAACAACGTCGGCTCGGTCAAGAGCACCGGCCTCGACCTGGCGCTGATCTGGAAGCCGGTCGAGCACGTGCGCTGGCTCAACTCGCTGTCCTACGACAGCTCCAAGTACCAGGACGACTACCTCAACAACGGCGTGGTGGCGACCAAGGGCAAGTACGTGGTCGGCATTCCGACCTGGATGTATACCAGCAACCTCAGCTACAGCGCCGGTGCCTGGAGCGTCAGCCTGGACGGCAAGTACACCGGGCGCCGCTACATCACCTATCTCAACGACTCGCAGGTGCCCTCGTACTGGCTGTTCGGCGCCGGCGTGAACTACGACGTGGGCGCGGTCTCGGTGATCGAGGACGTGAGCCTCGGACTGGACATCACCAACCTGGCGAACAAGCGCTACTTCGCCTCGACCGGCACCAACGGCTACGTCGCCTCCGATCCGAACGGCTACAACCAGACCCTGCAGGCCGGCGCGCCGCGCCAGCTGTTCTTCACCGTCAAGGCCAGGCTCTGATCGAGGGATAGGCGACAGCCGCGGCGTGGCCTGCCGGTCGCGCCGCGGCGATGTTTGGGTATGATCGCCGGCACCATCGTGCGGGTTTGCTCCATGTCCGTCGCATCGCCCTTCGCAGACCCGGCTACACCATCGATGCGATGGCGCGTGATGGTGGGGCTGGCCGCCTTCTCGGCCATTCTCGGTGCGAACCTCACCGCGCCATCCGGGCCGTGGCTGCACTGGACGGCCAAGCCGCTGGCCACCGGCCTGATCGCGCTGATGGTGTGGCGCATGCGCCAGCCGCTGAGTCGGTCTTACCGCCGCCGGGTGCTGGCCGGGCTGGCCTGCTCGCTGGTCGGCGACGTGCTGCTGATGTTGCCGCAGGACCTGTTCGTGCCCGGCCTGCTGGCCTTCCTGTGCGCCCACCTGTGCTTTCTCGCCGCCTTTCTCGGCGACAGCCGCCTCGCCGCGCGGCCATGGGCGTTGCTGGCCTGCCTCGGCGTCGCTGCGCTCAACCTGTACCTGCTGTGGGCCTCGATCGCGCCGGCGCTGCGCGCGCCGGTGATCGTCTACGTGCTGGTGCTGGCCGCGATGGCGGGGCAGGCCTTGGCGCGGGCGCGCCTGCTGGCGCAGCGCGGCGACGCCCAGGCCGCCGCCGCCCGGCGGGCCGCCGCCGGGGCGCTGACCTTCATGCTCAGCGACAGCCTGCTGGCCTGGAACCGCTTCCATGGCGCGATCCCGCTGGCGAGCGTGTGGGTGTTGTCGACGTACTATCTGGCCCTGTGGTGGATCGCCCGCTCCGTGTTGCGGTGCGACACCAGAGCCGTGACGGGAGCTTCGCAGTGAATACGCAGGAACTGATCATCACCTGGGCGACACCGTGCTTCTTCGTGCTGATCGCGATCGAGCTGCTGGTCGCGCGCGCGCGCGGGCGGCAGGCCTATCGCAGCAACGACGCGATCAACAGCATCGGCCTGGGCGTGCTGTCGCAGGTGGCCGGGACGTTCCTGAAGCTGCTCACGCTGGGCATCTACGCCTGGTGCGCCGGGCACCTGGCCTTGCTGGCCCTGCCGGCGGACAGCGTGTGGGTGTGGCTCAGCGGCCTGCTGCTGTACGACTTCCTCTACTACTGGCTGCACCGCATGGGGCACGAGGTGAACATCCTCTGGGCCGCCCATGTGGTGCACCACCAGAGCGAGCAATACAACCTCTCCACCGCGCTGCGCCAGACCAGCACCGGCGGCCTGCTGGGCTGGGTGTTCTACCTGCCGATGGCCGTGCTCGGCTATCCGCTGCAGGTGTTCGTGGGGGTGGCGCTGATCGACCTGCTGTACCAGTTCTGGGTGCATACCGAGCAGATCGGCAAGCTGGGCTGGTTCGACCGCGTGTTCTGTTCGCCCTCCAACCATCGCGCGCACCACGCCACCAACGACCGCTACCTCGACCACAACTACGGCGGCATCCTGATCCTGTGGGACCGCCTGTTCGGCAGCTTCGTCGAGGAGGACGACAACGATCGCCCGGTATACGGCACACGCGCGCCGCTGCGCAGCTGGAACCCGCTGTGGGCGAATGTCGAGGTCTACTGGGCGACCGCGGTGGAGGCGCGACGGGCTGCCCGCTGGCGCGACAAGCTGCAGATCTGGTTCCGTCGCCCGGGCTGGCGTCCGGCCGATGTGGCGGCACGCTACCCCAAGCCCGACTACGACATCGGCCGCGAAATCTACAACCCGCCGATGCCCACCGCGCTGGCCGGCTACTGCCTGCTCCAGTTCGCCCTGCTGCTGGGCATGGCCACGCATTTTCTGCGCATCACCGCGCATGCCGGGCTGGCCGGGCTGCTCGGCTATGCTTTGTACCTGGTGCTCAGCCTGTCGCTGATCGGGGCGCTGATGGAAGGGCGCCGCATCGCGTTCTGGCTGGAGGGCGCGCGCACGGTGCTGACCGCGTCGCTGCCGCTGCTGCTGGGCCGCTGGTTCGGCGTCGCCCACCTGGCGGGCGACGTGGCCCTGGCCTTCGTCGCGGTCTTTGGCCTGAGCGCGCTGGCGCTGCCGTGGATCGGCGGCGTGCGGATGTCGCCGCCGACCGCCGCGCCGCAGCGCGCGCTGCGCTGAGCCGCGCCGCGCCGCAGGCGCTGCCCGGCGCGGTCGCCGGTCGATCGCGTGCAAATGGACGTATGGATGTCCAAACACTCGTGGTTTCATGGGCTTGCGCTGGCACAACCCGCGCGGCTTGTTATGATCGGCGCTGACTCAAAGGGGATGTCTGCATGGGATTCTTCAGTAAATTGGTGCGCCACAAGACGGTCGGGCAGCTGCAGGCGGAGGCGGGCCGGAGCGCCGATTTCCGTCGCGTGCTCGGGCTGTGGCAGCTCACCGCGATCGGCGTGGGCGCGATCATCGGCGTGGGGGTGTTCGTGTTGGCGGGCCAGCAGGCGGCGGCCAACGCAGGTCCGGCGGTGGTGCTCAGCTTCCTCGTCGCTGGCCTGGGCAGCGGCTGCGCCGCGCTCGCCTATGCCGAATTCTCCGGCATGATCCCGGTGACCGGCAGCGCCTACACCTACAGCTACGCGGTGCTGGGCGAGCTGTTCGCCTGGATCATCGGCTGGGATCTGCTGGTCGAGTATGCGTTGATCGTCGGCGTGGTGGCGATCGGCTGGTCCGGCTACGTGCAGGCGCTGCTGGAGCAGGTCGCCGGCGTGCACCTGCCGGTCTGGGCGCAGGGTGCCTACGATCCCGCCCATCCGGGGAGCGGCAAGGTGTTCAACGTGATCGCGGCGGCCATCACCCTGCTGATCGCCTGGATGCTGACCGTGAAGACCGAGTGGGGCGCACGCGCCAATACGGCGATCGTCACGATCAAGGTGATCGGCGTGGCGCTGGTGATCGGGGTGGGCGCGTTCTACGTGAACCCGGCCAACTGGCATCCGTTCATTCCGGCAGCGGTCACCGCTAACGGGCTGACCCAGTACGGCTGGGGCGGCGTGCTGGCCGCATCCAGCATCGTGTTCTTCGCCGTGTTCGGCTACGACACCCTGACCACGGCCGCCGAGGAAGCGCGGAACCCGCAGCGCGACCTGCCGCGCGCGGTGCTGCTGTCGCTGGCGGTGTCGATGGCGCTGTACATCATGGTCTCGCTGGTGCTGACCGGCATGGTGCCGTACCAGCAACTGGCCGGCCCGGCACCGGTCGATGCCGCGTTCAAGGCGCTGGGCCTGCACTGGGTGCGCGGCATCATCTCGGTGGCGGCGATCGCCGGCATCACCAGCGTGATGTTCGCCTTCATGCTGGGTGCGGCGCGCATCTGGTTCGCGCTGGCGCGCGACGGCCTGCTGCCGAAATGGTTCGCCAGCATCCATCCGCGCTACGGCACGCCGGCGCGGCCGACCGTCATCCTTGGCGTGTTCACCGCCCTGGTCGCGGGCTTCCTGCCGATCGGCGAGGTGGCCGAGCTGGTCAACATAGGCACGCTTGCCGCGTTCATCATCATCTGCGGCTCGGTGCTGCTGCTGCGTATCCGCAAGCCGGAGCTGGAACGCCGCTTCCGCTCGCCGGCGCTGTGGCTGGTGGCCCCGGCCGGCATCGCGTTCTCGCTGTTCCTGATCATCGGCTGGCCGTGGTTCAGCGATGGCCGCCTCCATCTGCTCGGCGGCCTGCCGATGATCACCATCTGGCGCTTCGTGGTGTGGATGGGCCTGGGCCTGGTGATCTATTTCAGCTACGGCATGTGGCACAGCAAGCTGGCGCAGGAGCCATGACGCGGTCGCGGCATCGCGGCGGTCGCGAGCGGGTTGCCGCGGCCGCCCCGCTGCCGTGGGCGGTCATGACCTTCGGCATGGGCTAGCCGCGGCGGCCGCGGTCTAGGATGACCCGCTGTATCCCGCTCGCGGCCGGTTTCCGGTTTTGCGCGGCGCGCGCGGCACGGCTGAAGCCGGGTCGCCGCTCGACGCAAGACCGCTGCCCGAACGCCCTGCGGGATGCCTGTCCAGGACCCGGAGACCGTATTGAAACTCACCCGATTTGCTTCCGCGCTCGCGGCCACCGCCTTCGGGCTGGCCAGTTTTTCCGCACTCGCCGATGTTCCGCCGCCGCAGGACGTGCCCTATCAGGGCAGCTTGAAGATCGCGGTCGACGCCACCGACGTGGCGCACCGGATCTTCCGCGTGCATGAAGTGATCCCGGCGCAGCCCGGTCCGCTGACCCTGCTCTATCCGCAATGGATTCCCGGCAACCACTCGCCGACCGGTCCGATCGACAAGCTCGCCGGGCTGGAGCTGTCGGCCAACGGCAAGCCGCTGGCCTGGAAGCGCGACCCGCTGAACGTCTACGCCTTCCATGTCGACGTGCCCGCGGGAGCGACCGCGGTGGTGGCGGCCTTCCAGTTCCTGTCGCCGCAGGACAAGGGCGAGGGCAGGGTGGTGATGACCCCGGAAATGCTCAACCTGCAGTGGAACGCGGTGACGCTCTACCCGGCCGGCTATGACGCCAGGCGCATCGCGACCCAGGCCAGCGCGACCTATCCGGCGGGCTGGCAGTCCGCCACCGCGCTGGAGGTGGGTTCGCGCGAGGGCAACACCGTCAACTACAAGCCGATCCAGTACAACGACCTGGTCGACTCGCCGGTGTTCGCGGGCAAGTATTTCAAGCGGGTGGATCTCGACCCGGGCGCGAAGACACCGGTGCATTTGAACATCGTGGCCGACGCCGCCAAGGACCTGGCGATCACCCCCGAGCAGTTGCAGATCCATCGCAACCTGGTGCAGCAGATGTACAAGCTGTACGGCGCCCACCACTACGACCACTACGACTTCCTGCTCGCGCTGAGCGACAAGATGAGCGGCATCGGCCTCGAGCACCATCGTTCCAGCGAGAACGGCGTCGGCCCCGGCTACTTCACCGCGTGGGACAAGGGCGCGCTCGGGCGCGATCTGCTGGCGCACGAATACAACCATTCGTGGGACGGCAAATATCGCCGCGGCGCCGACCTGACCACGCCCAATTTCAACGTGCCGATGCAGGACAGCCTGCTGTGGGTGTACGAGGGCCAGACCCAGTTCTGGGGCAACGTGATCGCCGCCCGTTCGGGCCTGGTCGATACCCGCGATGCGCATGACCTGCTCGCCTACGTGGCCGCCGTCTACGACCGCGGCCGGCCCGGCCTGGCCAGCTGGCGCAACGTGCAGGACACCACCAACGACCCGATCATCGCCCAGCGCGCGCCGCTGCCGTACCGCAACTACCAGTCCAGCGAGGACTACTACTCCGCCGGCCAGATGATCTGGCTCGACGTCGACGGCAAGCTGCGCGAGCTGAGCAAGGGCAGGCATTCGCTCGACGACTTCGCCAAGGCCTTCTTCGGCATGGACAACGGCCAGTGGCACGTCAACACCTACACCTTCGACGACGTGGTCAAGACCCTCAATGACATCCAGCCCTACGACTGGGCCAGCTACCTGCGCACGCGCCTGGACGGGCACGGTCCATTGATCGGTGGCCTCGCCTCGCACGGCTGGAAGCTGGTCTACACCGACAAACCCTCATCGGCAGTCAAGGCACTGGAGGCGCGCCGCCACTTCGTCGACCTCACCTATTCGCTGGGGCTGTCGATCGGCAAGGGCGGCCATATCGGCGACGTGCTGTGGGACGGGCCCGCCTTCAAGGCCGGCATCTCGCCAGGGATGACCGTGGTCGCCGTCAACGGTTTCGACTACGACCCCGACCAGCTCAAGGATGCGATCACCGCGGCGGCCGGCAACAACGGCCAGGGCATCGAGTTGCTGGTGAAGAACTTCAACGAGTACAAGACCGTGCGCGTCGACTACCACGGTGGCCTGCAATACCCCCACCTCGAGCGCATCGCCGGCACGCCCGACACGCTGACCAGCCTGCTCAAGGCGCGCTGACCCCGTCCACTGCCGTGGAACCCTCCTCCCCTCGCCTTCGACCCGCCTTTCCCTTTCTCCACGTGGACAAGGCGGTCGAACCGGGGGGCAGGTTGCCGGCGGCATGACGGAGACCCGTCCCCGCCCGCGGCGGCAATCTCGGCTATACTGCGCTCCCCGCGGCGGCGGCCCATCGGGCTCCCGCCGTACGCGCGCTGGTCGGCTGCAAGGTGCCGGCCTCTGCAGCAACGCGTCGCCGGGGTAGATTGGCCGCAGAAAACACGTCATTGCGCCCGTAGCTCAGCTGGATAGAGTACTGCCCTCCGAAGGCAGGGGTCGTGGGTTCGAATCCCGCCGGGCGCACCATTTCCCTGTGACGCCGCCGTGCTTGGACAATTCGGCATGACATGAAGTGTCACTTCTGGCGCTTTATGCCGCCTCGGGCTGTGACACGAATTACCATTTTTTGCGATGGTTCAGTCCTTATAGGGCTGCGGTGCCTTGTGCGCCATTGGCTGGTTTCCGTGGGGATACGCCGAAGGCCGGCATGTGAATCGACATATCTGGCAAACGCGTCGATTCAATCGACATATTCGCCATTTATGTCGATACAACTGTTGAATATCGACATATTGTTTCATATTGTCGATACCATCGACACGAGCCCGTCGCACGTCGATCTGGATAGGAATTCCCCTCATGTCGTTCAATCCCCGATCATTTGATCCCCGACAACCCTACAACGCTCTGCCCGAGCTGCCGCCGTCGGCCGACATTGAAAGCAAGCCGCTGCTCAAGGCCTGCATCGAGGCCAGAGCGGCCCTGGCAGCTCTGAAAAGTGCCGGGGACCTGATCCCCAACCAGGCAGTCCTGATCAACACCATCCCCCTGCTGGAAGCGCAAGCCAGCAGCGAGATCGAAAATATCGTTACCACCAGCGACGCGCTGTTCCGCTACGCGCAGATGGAGGGCCACACCGATGACCCGGCCACCAAGGAGGCGCTGCGCTACCGTGGCGCACTCTACCAAGGCTTTGCCTCACTCGAGGACCGGCCACTCGGAACGAATACGGCCATCCAGATCTGCACTCAGCTCAAGAACGCCGTCATGGATATCCGCCGCATACCCGGCACCGCGCTGGCCAATGCCGCCACCGGCGAGCTGATCTATACCCCGCCGGTCGGCGAGGCGCTGTTGCGCGAAAAGCTGGCCAACTGGGAGCGATTCATCCACGAGCACACCGAGATCGATCCACTGATCCGCATGGCCGTGGCGCATTACCAATTCGAGGCGATCCATCCGTTTCTCGACGGCAACGGTCGTACCGGGCGTGTGCTCAACCTCTTGCTGCTGGTGGAGCAAGGCTTGCTGAATCAGCCGGTCCTTTATCTGTCGCGCTACATCCTGCGTCACCGTGCCGACTACTATCGCCACCTGCTGGCAGTCACCCGCGATGGTGCCTGGGAAGCCTGGGTTGCTTTCATGTTGGCCGCCGTCACCGACACCGCGCAGTGGACCACCGCCAAGATCCAGGCCATCCAGCAGCTGCACGCGCAGGCCACCACCTTTGTACGGACGCACGCGCCGAAGATCTACACGCGCGAGCTGGTCGACATGCTGTTCGTGCAACCGTACTGCCGCATTCAGAACCTGGTGGAATCGGATATCGCCAAACGGCAGACCGCCTCGGTCTACCTCAAGCAACTAGCCGACGCCGGCATGCTGCGCGAGATCAGGGTCGGCCGCGAAAAGCTGTTCATCCATCCCAACTTCGTCCGTCTGCTGACCAGCGACGACCATCCCGTGCTGCCCTACGGTGCCGACGTCACCCACGCCCCACGTATTCGCAGGGGCGCGCAATAGCTCCAAATACCCAGGATAACGAGGTGCCAGGAGTGCCGGACGGGGAACTCAGCCCTCGCCGAGGGCTTTGCGCAGCAACCATGCCTGCAGCCTTGCGCCGCCGTCGGCGCCATCCGCGTCGTCACGCATCTGGCCATACCAGGCCAGGGCCTCGATCGCCGCCGGTCCCTGGGCCTCGAGGAATCGGGCTAGTGGACAATCCGCCTTCGCCTTCGGCCATTGCCCCTGGAAAGACCGGTTGGTCCACCACAGACAGGCCAGCGCCCCCAGAAAAGTGTGTATCGGACGTGGCGCCGCCGACAGGGAAAAGGAACCCGCCCAGGCCGGAATGGCCTCGGCGGCCATCGGTCGCGCCAGCGCGTAGCCTTGGCCGTACGCCGCGCCGAGGACCGACGCCACCTCGATCATCGACGGCTCCTCCAGTCCCTCCAGCACCACCGGACGGTGCATGTCCTGACTGAGGGCGATCAGCGCGGCAAGCATGCTGAAGGTCTTCAGGGGATCCTTGCGCATGCTGCTCACCAGGCTGCGATCGATCTTGGTGGAGGCAAAGGGCAGGGCGGACAGCCGCTGCAGGCTGCTGAAGCCCGATCCAAGGTCATCCATTTCGATGCTCACGCCGGTCTCGCTGATCCGCTCGAACGCCTCGTGTTGGGCCGGTCCCTCGAGGCCGCCGAATTCGAGCAACTCCAGGCTGAGGTGCTGGGGGGCGATGCCATGGCGTGACAGGGCTTCGGCAACGAGCGCCGCCGTTTCCGGATTCTGGAACGTCGACGGATGCAGATTGACCGAACCGCCGATGACCAGGCCCTGGCGATGCCATCGGGTCAAATGGGTCAGCAGCTTTTCCAGGCACAGCTGGAACAGCCGCGCCAGTTCGACATCGCCCAGCAACGGAATGAACGCATCGGGGTAAATCAACCGGTTCCCGTCCAGCTGCAGCCGCGCCAGCGCTTCGACCTTGACCACCTTGCCCGTGCCCAGATCGACGATGGGCTGCATATACAGCGCCAGCCCATCGTCGAACAGCCGGGTGCGGTAGCTTTGGGCGACATCCGGGGTGAGCACCAGCGAAGGGGCCTCGTTGCACGCCTGCCAGGCCCGGCTCCAGCGGCGCTGTATGCCATGGGCGAACGGCAGCATCCAGCTCGAGCTGAACTGGTTGGGATAGGCGCCGTAGAAACCGAGTACGGCCACCGGATGTCCCAGCGGGTCCATGATCGGCAAGGCCATGGTCGAGCGGATGCCCAGGTATGCAACCAGCTCGTGCCATGCCGCATAACGCGGGTCATTTTGATAGGAGGCCGAAATGTGGATCTTGCCACTGCGCCATGACTGTGCCGTCAAGCCCTGGCCACGAGGCACCGACGCATCCACCAGCGCGCTGGTCTCGGGGTCGCTCAGGATCTGCGCGACCTGCTTGCCGATGCTGCCGGCAAAGGCCTCGACCACGAAAGCGCCACTGCGATCCAGCCGCATCAGCACCACCGCCTTCACGCCGGGCAGCCGGTTCAGCACATCCATTTCCATGTCGATGGTATCCATCCAGCGGCTGCTTACGGCAGGGAACTCGGCAGCCAAGCAGGCCAGATAGCTTTCCTGCACCGCCTCATGGGCCAGCAACTGCGCCTTGATGTCGTCCTCCATGCGGGCATTGATCAGCCACTGCAGCTGATTGCGTTCGCTGGCTCTCAGCGTGGTCTTGCCGAGTTGATTGACCAGCAGTGTCCGATACAGCGTTGACGTCTGGATCAAAAGGCTGCTTTTCACATTCACCAGCGCATGCACCCTGCCCAGCTGCGATGCGCGCTGCAGGATCAGCTCCTGCGTGCTGGAAGGATCCAGCAGGAACCGCAGGTGTTCGGCTTGCCGAATATGCAGTGCCTGCAGCTCCGCCGGGCTGAGGCTTGCAAGAACCCTCCGGGCTTCCGGCGTCTCCGCCAGCGTTTCGTACAGCGCCGCAATAAACTGGTTGGTGACCAGCTCGACGGTTTCGCAGGCCTTCTGCAAGATGTTGACGGCCACCAGGCCATACGGATCCAGCACGGAAAGCGGAGCGATCTCTTGTGGTACGAAAAGGCTGGATGCCTCCTGGGTCCACCAGCTGGACCGGTCCAGCTTGCTCGCCTTGGATCGATAAAGCGCCAGATCGGCCTGGCGCATCAATCCATCCGCTTCGATGCCATGTTGCGGGAAGATCGCCAGTCCCATGCTCATGCCAATGCCGGTCAGCACGCCGGAGGCCAGCTCGAACGGAGTCTCCACGGCTTGATGCAGCCGCTGCAGGACCTGGTTGAGCTGTTGTGGCGCCGCGCGTTCATCGAGGTCTTCCAGCACCACCACGAATTCGTCGCCACCCAGTCGGGCAATCAGGTCCGGTCCCCGCAGCAGGGACTGGAGTCGGCGTGCAAGCTCCTTCAGCAGGCGGTCGCCGGCGGCATGCCCCCAGGTGTCATTGACGGGCTTGAAGTCGTCCAGATCGATGACGCCCAGGGCCAGCGCCGTCCCGTGCCGGCGATTCCTGTCCATGGCGATGGGCAGGTGCTCCAGCAGGCCAAGACGGTTGGGCAGCCCGGTCAGCAGATCGTGCCGGGCCAGATGCCCCTGCCGCTGCCGTTCGTCGGCCAGCGTGCGTTTCAGCTCGATTTGCGCGCACGCGCGCTTGAGCAGGCTGGCGGCCTGCAGCATCAGCAGGATGACCTTGGTGTCGAAGCATTCCGGCTGCGTCGAGGCCACCAACAGCATGCAGGAGGGGATACTCTCGTGATCGAGCGGTATCGCCACCCAGGACCTCAGGCCGGCGCGGGTGAATCCCTCCACCCAGGGCGAGGGTTGATCGAGCCACCCCTCCTCGTTGACGCAAAGCGTGGATCCCTGCTCCCATGCCTGCTCGATGGGGTGGTACTCGGCGAACCCCTCGGCCAACGCCCGGCACGACTCGGCCACTTCGGCGGGGCCGGTGAAAGCGCGCAACGAGGTCTGCCGCGAGGTCGTGGCTTCCAGGATGCAACAGCCCAGGAACAGGTCCGCGTTCATGAGCTGCTTGCACATGATCTGCATCGCGGACGGCTCATCGTAGGCCGTAAGCAACAAATCGCCGGCCTGGATCAGGGCGCGCAGCAGGCGATCCACTTTGCGCAGCGCCTCCTCGGAGCGCTTCCGGTCGTTGATTTCCCGGGTGAGCTGCCCGTTGAGCGTGTTCAGCTCGAAGGTGCGCTCGCCAAGGTTGTTGTAGAGCGCGCTTATCAGATGGGTCATGCGGTCGCGCACGGCATGCTCTTGCGCCGCAGCGCCAGTCGCGGCGACTCCCGCCTGCCGCTGCCGGATTTCGCGGGTCATCTTCACATCCATGCCCATGATGTGGTTCAGCAGCCACTGGCTCAGGAACAGGACGAGGTCGTCAAGCCCGTCGGCAAGACAATCATCGAGCATGGCCGAGGTGCGACGGAGGAATGCGACGAAACTCTGGTGGGCGGCAAGATGGACGCGCTGATGCCCCTCGTCGACGCGCCAGATGCGCATCTGCTCGGCTTCATGACGAAAGTGGTACCCGGTGTAGTCGCGCAGTTCGTCCAGCAGCGGCGCGACAACCTCGGCGTCGATCTCCTGCGCGCGCACGGCAGCCAGGCGGTTGAACAGCTCGATCAGCCGCTGGTGCTGCGAGTCGATCACGTCGTCGCCGGTGTGAAGTTCTTTCGACCACGCAATCGAGATGTCGTGAGCTTGATCCATGTTGGAACCCTTGAATACGGCAGTGCTCATCCGCAGAGCGGTTTACCCGGGTGCCATCCGGTGACCACGCGACGCATCGAGCAGGCCCATCGCATGGGTTCGGGTATCCGGGGAGTCCCTTGTCGCAAGGAGTCGCGAGACGTCAATCCACGATTCCGGTCCCTGTGCCCTTTGACCCGCATGGAGCATCCCCACCTGCGCCCATCCTCGGCAAATATCCGGCGCTTGTGTCCTGCGCGTACTTCCCGATCGAATCCGCTTCCCCCCTTCGCCCGGGGATGGCCGCGTCAAGGCCTTGGTCCGGAAAAGGATGACACATGTAGCGGGCGATCGGCCCATCCTTGTATCGGACAAGGCGGCCCTCTCTTGAGTCGCCGGGTGGGCCGGGGAATGCGCGACCCGATCCGGTTTTATCCGATGCCACTCGGGCTTGCACGCGACGCGTTGGGCGTGGCGCCCGGCCCCCTGTGCCCGCCGTCGCGCCGCTGCCGGCGTCCTGAACGGTTCCCCCGCATGGGTTGCCGCCGGCATACCGCCTTGATCAGGATCAAGGCGTTGAGACGACGGGTTTGGCACGCTTGCGACCATGGTCACCATCATTCCCCCCGAGTTCGATCCGCGGCTGGTCGCCCGCTACGACGTGGCCGGCCCGCGCTACACAAGCTATCCGACGAGTCCGCAGTTCCGGGCCGACTTCGACGAGATGGCGCTGCGGCGGGTCATCCGCACCTCCAACGAGGAGCCGATCCCGCGGCCGCTGTCGCTGTACGTGCATGTGCCGTTCTGCATGAGCCCATGCTTCTATTGCGGCTGCAACCGGGTGATCACCCGGGACGTGGCGCAGGCCAGCCGCTACCTCGAACGCCTGTATCGGGAGATCGAGCTGATGGCGCCGCTGTTCGATCGCGACCGCGCGGTGCAGCAGTTGCACTTCGGCGGCGGGACGCCGAATTTCCTCGACACCACCCAGATGAGCGAGTTGCTGGAGTCGCTGTCGCGGCACTTCAGTTTCAGTCACGCGGCGGATCGCGAGTACGGCATCGAGATCGACCCGCGCTTCGCCGACGGCGACTACGTGACCCGCCTGGGTCGGCTGGGCTTCAACCGGATATCGGTCGGCATCCAGGATTTCGACCCGGTGGTGCAGATGGCGGTGAACCGGATCCAGAGCTTCGAGCAGACGCGCGAGGTGATCGAGGCGGCGCGCGCAGCGTCGTTCCGCTCGGCCAGCGTCGACCTGATCTACGGCCTGCCGTTCCAGAGCGTGCGCGGCTTCAGCCGCACCCTGGACCAGGTCGTGCAACTGAGCCCCGACCGGGTGGCGGTGTACGGCTACGCGCACCTCCCCGAGACGTTCAAGGCGCAGCGGCAGATCGACGCGGCCAAGCTGCCGGACGCCAACACCCGCCTGGAGCTGTTCGGCTGCGCGCTGGAGCGGCTGTCCGCCGCCGGCTATGTGTACGTCGGCATGGATCACTTCGCCAAGGCCGGCGACGAACTCGTCCAGGCGCAGCGCGCGGGGACGCTGCAGCGGAATTTCCAGGGCTATTCGACCCATGGGGACTGCGACATCGTCGGCCTGGGCGTCAGCGCGATCGGCCGCATCGGCAACTCCTACAGCCAGAACGCGCGCGACATGATCGGCTACTGCGCCGCGCTGGACGCGGGGCGCATGCCGATCATGCGGGGGCTGGAGCTGGACGAGGACGACCTGATCCGGCGCGAGCTGATCGGTGAATTGATGTGCCACGGCGTGCTCGACAAGCAGTGGTTCGGCATGCGCCACCGGCTGCTGTTCGACGAATACTTCGCGCGCGAGCGGCAGCGGCTGCGGCTGCTGGCCGACGATGGGCTGGTACAGGAAAGCCCGCAGGAGATCCGGGTTACCTCGCGGGGGCGTCTGCTATTGCGTATCATCGCGATGTGCTTCGACGCCTACCTGGATGACGCGGCACAGGTAGCGTGCTACTCGCGCGTGATCTGAACCACGCCGTCCGACGAGGCGACACAGCACAACCATGCCATTCAAACCGCCGGCAGGCCGCCTGCCAGAACCGCCCAACCCGATCGCCGACGATGGCGACGAGACGCGATTTTGCGGCACCTGTGCATTTTCCAGCGCCTGCCTTGCCGCCGGTTACCAGAAGCCTGATCTGGTCGACCTGCAATGCCTGGTCGAGCATGTCGGCCCGTTCCGCGCCGGGGAGCACGTGTTCCGCACCGGCGACCCGTTCCGGGCGATCTTCGCGGTTCGCGGCGGCACGGTGAAGACCCGGGTGTTCGACAAGGACGGCCGCGAGCAGGTGCTCGGGTTCTACCTGCCCGGCGAGGTGATCGGGCTCAATGCGATCTATCCGGAGCATTTTCCCTGCGATGCGGTGGCGCTGGATACGGCCTTCTTCTGCCGCTTCTCGTTTCCCGCGATGAGTGCGCTGGCGGCGCGCTTGCCGGCGCTGCAGCAACACCTGTTCCGCATGCTCAGCAAGGAACTCGGCAGCGCCAGCCTGCTGGCCGGCGACCACAGCGCGGACGAACGGGTCAGCGCGTTCCTGGTGGACCTGGCGAACCGCTATGCGGCGCGCGGATTCTCCAGCACCCGTTTCCACTTGAGCATGTCGCGTGGCGATATCGCCAATTACCTGCGGCTGGCGGCCGAGACGGTGAGCCGGGTGCTGAGCCGGCTGCGCGCGCAAAAGCGCATCGACATCCAGGGCCGCGAGATCGAGTTGCTCGATCCCGAGGGCCTGCGCCGGATCGG
>JAGWIC010000049.1 GCA_028866435.1 Lysobacteraceae bacterium
AGCACGAAAGTCTCCACGTCGAGGGTCGCCAGCAGGCTCTTCATCGGGCTGTTCTGGATGATCGTGCCGTGGTCGATGATGGCGATGTTGCGGCACAGCTGCTCGGCCTCTTCCAGGTAATGGGTGGTCAGGATCACCGTGGTGCCGGCGGCGTTGATGGCGCTGACGAACTGCCACATCGAACGGCGGATCTCGATGTCGACGCCCGCGGTGGGCTCGTCCAGGATCAGCAGCCTCGGCTCGTTCATCATCGCGCGGGCGATCATCAGCCGCCGCTTCATGCCCCCGGAAAGCTCGCGCGCCTGGTGCTGCGCCTTGTCCCACAGGCGCAGTTCCTTCAGGTATTTCTCCGCCCGCTCGGCGGCGATCCTGCGCGGGATGCCATAGAAGCCGGCCTCGTTCACGCAGATGTCGAACGGCTTCTCGAACTGGTTGAAGTTGATCTCCTGCGGCACCAGCCCGATCAGCCGCATGGCCTCGTTGCGATGCTTGTTGACCGACACGCCGAACACCTCGGCGTCGCCGCCGGTGGAGTTCACCAGCGAGGACAGGATGCCGATCAGGGTCGACTTGCCCGCGCCGTTGGGGCCGAGCAGGGCGAAGAAATCGCCCGGCTGCACGGTCAGGCTGATGCCCTTGAGCGCCTCGACGCCGTTGCGGTAGGTCTTGCGCAAGTTGTTAACGACAAGCGCGGGGGCTGAATCGGTGGGCTGGAGGGACATGGGCTGCGCCGGGAGGGTCGAGCCGCTTATTATACGGGGACGACCCCCGCCGTTCGGCCTCGCCTGACGCACGCACCGTTCCGGAAACCCCATGGCCGACCATTTCCAGCTCCGCCTCGCCGACAGCGTCATGCTCGCCCCGGCGGTGCGTCACCTCGTGTTCGAGCGGGTCGACGGCCAGCCGCTGACGTTCCAGCCCGGCCAGTTCCTGCAGGTGCACTTCCACTACGACGACGGCACCGCGACCAAGCGCAGCTACTCGGTTGCCACGGTCGCTGACGGCAGCGCGCCGAGCGGACTGACGGAAGTCGGGCGCATCGAGATCGCGGTGAGCTACGTCGAGGGCGGCGCCGCCACCCGGCTGCTCGGCGAACTGCCCGTGGGCGGGGTGATCGACGCCAGCGGCCCCTACGGCCGCTTCTGCCTGCAGGACACCGACAGCCACCCGCGCTACCTGCTGCTGGCCACCGGTACCGGCGTCACCCCGTACCGCGCGATGCTGCCGCAGATCGGCAGGCTGCTGGCGCAGGGCGGTCGCGAAGCGGTGCTGCTGTATGGCGCCCGCAGCGAGGCCGAGCTGCTCTACGGCGAGGAGTTCGAGGCGTTCGCCCGGGCCCACCCCGGTTTCACCTTCCATGCCTGCCTCAGCCGCAAGGCCCGCGCCGTCCCGCATCCCGGCGACCGCCATGGCCACGTGCAGCAGGTGCTGGCCGAGCTCGACCCCCGCGCCGAACGCGATATCGCCTACCTGTGCGGCAACCCGAACATGGTCGATGCGGCGTTCACGGTGCTGAAAGAGGCCGGTTTGCCGGTACCGCAGATCCGCCGCGAAAAATATATTTCATCGCGTTGATCAAGTTGCCCGGGGTGGCGCCGATACAGGGCTCAGCGGGCAGTCTGTGGAGCCGATCGGACTGCTGCGATTGTTGCCGGCCCGATCCGACGGGCTGAGCAACCGAGGGAGAAGAGTCACCCCGATCCAGCCATCCCTGCCTTCATCGCACCGCAAGTGTGATGAGGTTCGCAGTTCTGCGCGGCGTTCGGCAAAAGCCCATCAAGCGCGGGAAATTCCGGCCGAAGTCCTCTTGCAGCCGCCGTTGTCAGCGGGGCTTGAAGGAGAACGACATGAAAGGTCGAATTGGAGTGATGTTGGCAGGGTGCCTGGTGGCGATGTTCGCTGGCGCGCCGGCCGCGCGGGCGGATGGTGGACGCATTGCATTCGCCGGCGCCATTTCCTCGCCGACCTGTTCGCCTGACGGCCTCCACGTGAGCGCGTTGACCGCGCAACAGCCTGCGCAGGCGGCTACTTACTCGCGATTGTCCTGCCCCGTGCCAGGTACGGCCGTCGCCACGGCGGTCACGACGTATTCGCTCAGCGTGGCCGACCTCGGCACTGCCGCGGCGAGCCATGACCCATTGCTGGCGTACTTCATGAACTACCTGAATTCCGCACAGGCCGGGACCGTGCAGGCGAAGCTCTTCACCCAGAGCTTCAGCTGATTTGCCGCAGCTGACTGCGGCACGTGATCGGGCGCACCCGAGCGGGCCATTTCCCGGCGAGCTGGGAATCCCGCTTTGCGGACCGGCCCCGGCCTCGCACACGCCTCGCCACCATCACTCCGCCGGCAGTGGCTTGCCTGCGCGCTACATGCAGTAGAAGACCGTCGCCCCTTCCACCCGACAGACCTTGCGACCGTTCCCGTCGGTCTGGCCCGGTGGCGGGCTGCTGGCTGGCACGCCCGCTGCGGGAGTGGCCCCCGGAATCATCGGCACAGCCTTGTTCACCCCAGTGACGGGTGCCACGGTCGCGGCGCCTGCGCCGGTCGTGCGCACGCCGGTGGCGGGGGATACCGGCGCGATCGCATGTGCGCGGGTCTGCAGGGCCCGGGCCGGTTCCCTCGTCGTCTGGGCCGCGGCCGCCTGGCTCAGGGCCACAAGGGCAAACGACAGTACGAGTTCGAGTTTCATGAGACCTCCCAAGTGGACCTGCGCCCGGCGACCGGTAGGGTGGAGCATTGCCTTGCCGGCGCCTACTGGTACGAAAGGGTGAAGGTTGCCGATGCGGTCAGGGTGCCGGCGGTAACCGCGCCGGTTCGATAGTACTGCGCGTAGTACGGCAGGTTCATCTGCCCGTTGACGGTGCTGCCCACCGTCGCGGGCGTTCCGAACGTCACCGGGTTCGAGTTCGTGTCAAGCATGCGCACGCCGACGCCGCTGGAGGTGCCGGCCGTCTTCGTCAGCACTCCGGTGATACCCGAACTGGTCCCGGCATAGTCGAACTGGATGCTCAGGATCGCGCCGCTTGAGCAGGTCAGCGAGATGGCAAAACCGGTGGTGCCGGCGGTGGAGCCGATGGCCGGCAGCGCGCTGGTACTGATGCTCGGCAGGGTGACGTTCAGAGGCGTGGTATTGACCGAACACGCCTCGATGATGGTGACCGGGCTGGCCAGGGTGAAGGCCTCCGGGCGCTGGTTGCTGTCGTACTGCCAGTAGCCCAGTGGCCCGGAAGGCAGGCTTTGGCCGCTGGCGATGGGGCCGGTTTTCACCAATTGCAGCGAAGTGCCGATGCTGAAGCTGTAGTTGCCTGGCGCCAACGTGCAGCAGGGGTAGGGGTACATGAAGGTGGTCAGATTACCATGGGTCAGCTTGTAGCCGATCCCGGGGATGTTGGTGGGATAGACATTGACCCCCGTCGCTGGCGTGGCGCCGAGTGCATCGACCACGCCGTAATAGGTGGTGCCGCTGCAGGCCATCGTCGGTGGCGCGGCCGGACTGACCAGTGGCGTGGTGTACAACACGGTGCCCACCGGCGCGGTAATGGGAATGGTGAGAGGGGATGGCACGTTGAAGGTGACATTGGTCGGCCCCGTTCCGCTGATGTACGTGCAGTCGGCGCGGGCGCCGGCAGGCAGCAGCAGGGCGCCAAGCACCAGCAGCAACAGCGTTCCGATGCGGCCCAGCAACCCGACCGGCGATCCCGTGGTTGCACGCGGCATAGTCATGGTACTGCTCCCGGAAGGCAGCCGCGGGCCAGCGATCGCGCCGGCCCCCGATCCGCTGGCTTGTGAATTCAACGCGGCCATCATGCACCTTTCCCGATCATCGCGACGGCCGGCAACCGACTGCAGGTGGTGCTGATTTCCTGGTATCCCGCCGCACGGCGCAACTGCTTGTTGCTGGCCGGCAATTCGTAGCGGAAGCGGCAGCTTTCAGCGGTTCCGTTGTCGCCCTGCCATTTGGCGGTGACTTCGCCGCTTTGTTCGACACCACGCAAGAGAACCTGCCCGGCCTGTCCGACCACGCCCATCGATTCGCCCTTGGCATTGAACACTTCCGCGCCGAACGGCAGGGTGCGGCCGTCATCGAGGTGGACACGCGCGATGATGGCGCGGCCGCTTCGCGTCTTGAACTGCAGCATGACCACCGCGCCGGCGTACGGTGCCACCTGGGCGCTGGTGGCGTCCAGTTGCACGTCCAGCGGCAGCCCGCGGGGGTCAAGCCGGACCGTATTGAGGCTGTAAGGGCTCAGGTAAGGCACGATCGCATAGCCAAAGCGGTCGACCCGGGCACCCGCCGAATTGCCCACGGTGGCGCCGTCGGCACCGGGTGCGGAGACGATGCCGATGGTGTCGCCGACGGGCTGGCCGAAGGTGACGCCTCCGGGATGGGCCACGATGGCGCCGGTCAACCCGAACGAGCCCTGCGAATAGCCGTTGCCACGACTGTAGCTGCCATTCATTACCGTGAACGGGCTGCGATAACCCGCATTGACGGCGCCGGAATTGCTGCTGTTGATGCCGGTATGGCTGGCCGTCAGGCCATAGTTGAACTGGTTCTGCTCGCCGGCCGTACCGCTCAGCAGCGCCTGCTCCTGCGAACCGGTGGCGTCGTCATGCGACATGTTCAGGATGATGCTGGGGGCATGCGCACTCCGTCCCAGCGGAAAACTCAGGCTGAGCAGGTACTGGTTGTCGTAGCGCCCCAGTGCATCGCGTGAGCGCGTCAGCGAGACGCCATAGGTCAGGCTGTGGAAGGAATTGTTGTAGCCAAGCTGGAACTGGGTGTCGGTTCCGGGGGTGTTCCAATAATTGTTGGCCGATACGTTGGCATAGAACGCCCCGTATCGCTGGCCAAGCCGCTGGTTCACGCTGAGGCTGAAACTGTTGCGGCGACGTTGCAGTCCGCTGCCGCCGACAAGCGTGTTGACAAGCGTGTTGTTGTAGATGCTGCCGCCAAGGGCCGCCCGCTGCGCCGGGGTGAGCACGGCACCGGTGCCGCTGATCGCGCTGAGCACCGGAGCCACGTAGACGAAGGGATCGATGCCGCGTTCGGCATAGCCGGTAGCCAGCGCGGCATCGGCGAGGCTGAGATAGCCGCTGGACGAATAGCGGTAGGCCGCCACCGAAATCGAGGTCTGCGTCTGCGGCACGATCTTGCTGTAGGTCAAGCGCATGCTGCGACCGGACTGGTTGGGATAGCCGGGAATGTCGGCATGCGAACCAGTCAGGTCGAACGCGAGGGCGCCGAACCGGGTATTGATGGCGCTGCCGATCACGCCGGAGGCATAGCCTTGTGACACGTTGACGCCGGCATAGCCCGTCAGCAGGTTGGTAAAGCCATGCTGCACGGTGCCTTGCAACACCATCGGCGTGCTGCTGATCGTGGTGCTGCGCAGCTGTCCCAGGACCAGGTCGTAGCGGCTGATGCCAGGGCGCAACAACTGCGCGATCGACGCATAGGGCACCGTAAACGAATGGACCCTGCCATTGGCCTCGGTCACGGTGACATCGAGGTTCCCGCCGTAGCCGGTGGGGTAGAGGTCGTCGATGACGAACGGGCCGGGGGCCACCGTGGTCTGGTAGATCTGGATCCCGTTCTGCCGCACGGTGACCTTGGCATTGGTATCGGCCACGCCGCGCACGACCGGCGCGTAGCCGCGTATCGATTCCGGCGACATGCGATCGTCGGTGGCCAGCTGGATGCCACGAACGCCAAAGCTGTCAAACACCTGCCCATCGGTGAACGAGTCGCCCAGGGTGACCTGCGCACGCAGCGTGGGCAGGTCGCGCTGCAGGTAAGTGTCGATGTTCTGCCAGGTGTGGCGTGCCGCGGACGCCGAGTTGGCGGACTGCCAGTTCAGGTTCGCGTCCTGTCGCAGGTGCCAAAGACCGACATTGATGCCGGTGTTCAGGCCAAGGTACGCGGTGGTCTGCGACAAGCCCGGACCGCTGGTGCGGTAGCTGTTCAGGTTGTAGTTGAGCAGGGCGGCGGGTACCCCGGGATCCCAATATTCCGGGCTGACATAGCCGCGCGGCGCCTGTTGCAGGTACGCCTGCGGAACGCTGGTGTCCAGACGCAGCTCCGCCATGTCGAACACCATGCTGGCGTCGGGGATCACGTCGCCGATGCTGACGCAGGCCGAGGGATCGGCAAGTGCCGCTTGCAACTGGACGCCGAGCTTCTCGGGATGCAGGTCCAGCTGATTGAGCAGTTTGAGGTCGACGCATGGCGTTGCGCTGGCCTGGCCCGACGGTGCGGCAAATCGAATGTCGCGGCGCCCGGCCCAGGCATTGTTGAGATAGATGTCGACGTTGTAGACGCCCGGCAGCACCGGGTTGCCGCGCTCGAAGCGCGACAGGTCAGGGGCGTTCTGGCGTGCGCCGGACAACAAGCTGGGGTCGAAGCTTGCATCGGCGCCGCTGGCGTCGGCCGCGGCATCCGCCAGCGGTGCCGCCGTGGCGTCGGCGAGCCAGCCGGCCAGGGTGGTTGTAATGGCCATGCACAGCAGCCAGCGCCGGTGACGCGCCGCCCGTTTTCGTGGGCATGCCGCGTGGCGGCCGCCGTACTGCCCATTCATGGCGCAATGCTGCCCTTCAGGGGCTCCGTCGCGCCAAAGTCGTTGATGACCTGATAGTCCACTTCGGAACCGGCGGGAGGCGCCTTGGGCAGGTCTGCGATGGGCATGAGCAGATCGCCGAATGGATCGACCATGCCGGCTTTTTCCGTGCTGAATTGCTGGCTGCCCATCTTCACCACCAGCTTGACGAAGGTGATGTGATAGGCGGTCGGATTATGGATGGACAGCGCGAAGCCCTTGCCGTCGGCGACGCCTTTCCAGGTGACCATGCTCGGCGCCGTCGTCGGGTCGCCCTTCAGGCCGGCAGGCCGGTAGAAGAGCTTCAGTCGCGAGCGGAAGGCGAATTGCAGCAGGTTCTTGCCCTGGGTTTCCAGCGATGTGGGTTTCGGCGGAATCTCCAGCACGTTCAACCAGAACAGCGACTCACGGTCGTTGGGCAGGTTGGTCGCCGTGGAAATGATGCGCAGGCTCTGGTCCCGATGGGCCTCCATCCGGAACAGCGGCGGGGTGATCAGAAACGGGGTGGACACGTTGTCGGGCGTGGAATGCACGTCGCCGCTGTCGATCCATGCCTCGACCAGGGCCGGGTGCGGATTGTCATTGGTCAGTCTGACCGTGACTTCGTGTTGCTGGGCGGGAAACACCACACGGGTGTTGGACACAACCACGTTGGCTTGTGCCGCCTGGGCAGACAGGAACAAGGTCAGAAGCGCCGCGCCGAATGTGCATGCCAGGTTTTTCATCGGTAAGGTGCTCTTTCCATGACGCCTGCGCCGGGGGCGCCTGCGACCCGCTGCGGCCGAGGCTCGGCCGCAGCGGGATCGATTACAGGCTGGCTCAGTTGTAGATCATCGAGTAGTTGACCGTGCTGGTGACCGAACCGGCGCCGGGGAGGGTGGCCGAGTTCTGGTAGTAGCGCACGAAGTAGGACAGCGTCGCCGCGCCACTGCTGATGGTTGCCACGCCGACGCCGCTGGTCGGCGCAGCGCCGCCGGCGGTGATCACGCTGTTGTCGCTGTTGAGCAGCTGCAGGTCGACGCCGGTGGCGGTGCCGCTGCTGATCAGGCGGCCGGCGGTGTTCACGGTCGGACCGGCTTCAAAGTAGGTGGCGGCGGTGGTGGTGCCGGTGGCGCACGCGCTGAGGTTGATCGTGAAAGGCGTCTGGCCGGCGGTGCTGCCCAGCGAGCCGAACGCGCTGGTCGAAACGGTCGGCAAGGTGACGGTGCCGGTGCCGCTGGTGCCACCGTTGAGCACCACCGTGCAGGTCTTGCTGGTGATGGCGCCATTGAAGGTGATGGTGCCGTTGGTGGCGCGGGCACTCATCGGGGCCAGCGCGGCCATACCGAAGCTGGCGATCATGACGGCGGAGAGGAGGGTCTTTTTCATGCTTGGTTCCTTAAGGGATACGTGGAGATGCAATCAGTTCGTGCGTACTTGACGCGGTGGTGGGCAGGTCCGGTTTTGCTCCTCCCGGCAGGCGCCCCTCTGTTAAGACTTGCCGGTAGCACACAGCAAGTGCCGTGCCAACTGTCAAAAAAATCCATTTATGTGACGTGGTCGACGTTTTGATGCTGTGCTGTCCTGCTCAGCCGGTTCCTTTGAAATCTGACGCTTCTAGCACTTGTCTGACGTTTTGCGTCACTCAAAAATGAGAACTGGGTCACTTTTTAACATGGTCATCACGAAATCGCCACAGAAGTCAGGCGTGGCGGCTGGATGCCCGCCGAGGTGGGTGGCTGGTGCTGGCTGCAAGGTGCAGTGAGGTAATGTCAAGCTTATTTGATATTACGGAAGGGCTGATTTATGGTGCGCTGTCAAGCGTATTTGACATGTTGCAACGTGAGAAGCGCAAATCAACCGAGACGTGGCGCGGAGAGAGTCAAGAAGTGGCGTTTACGTCAAAAGTTTGACGCTTCCTGACCGCGAAGGTTGCGACGGTGGTTGTGAAACGAGCAAGCCGCCGCGCAACCATTGGTGGCCGGGGCAAGGAGAAATCGATGCATGCCGTATATAAGCGCCACCCGCGTGAATCCATGCTGGCAACCGGGATGAGGGCTCGACTGCCCGGCGCTCCTGACTGGGTCAAGTGCTTGATTGCGCGACGTTACCGGGTCCATGGATAACCGGTTGCGCGAACTTCGCGGCGAGCGTGGCTGGTCGCAGGCGACGCTGGCCGAGCGGCTGGCCGTGTCTCGGCAGACGGTGAACGCGATCGAGACCGGCAAGTACGACCCCAGCCTGCCGCTGGCGTTCAGGATCGCCAGGCTGTTCGGCCGTCCGATCGAATCCATTTTTGAGCCGGGGGACGGCGCGTGAGCATGAAAGCCAGACATCGCATGGCCGCCGTGGTCGCCGTCGCCGCGGCGGTCTTCGCCGGCAACCACGTCATCCAGCGACGTGGCCGGGACGGCCATCGCGTGCCGGCCATGACCGGCGCGTCGTCCGCCGCCAACGCGAAGGAGGTGGTGCCGGCGGCGCCCGCCACCTGGAAAATCGGTTCCCTCACGCTCACCGCCTGCGAGCTGCGGCAGCCGAACAGCGGCCTCAGCACGGCTGCCTGGTGCGCGGCATTCCCGGTGCCGGAAAATCGCGCCGACCCGCGCAGCCGGGTGATCCGCTTGAAGCTCGCGGTGCTGCGCTCCCGCGCGCAGCCGGCCCGCCCGGACATGCTGGTGTTCCTCGCCGGCGGCCCCGGCCAGGCGGCGACCGACTCGGCCGGCACCGTGGCCGAGGTGCTGCACGGGCTGCGCAGCCATCGCAACGTGCTGTTGCTGGACCAGCGCGGCACCGGCGGCTCCAATCCGCTGCAGTGCAAGGAGCCTGACGAAAGCGGTGATGCCGCCGAGGGCGACGGCTTCGACGCCGGGCGCGTGCGTGCCGCCGCCAGCGACTGCCTGCGGCAACTCGGCCAGCGCGCCAACCCGCGCTACTACACCACCACCATCGCCGCGCAGGATCTGGAAGACGTGCGCCGGGCGCTGGGCGCGCCATCGTTCGACCTGATCGGGGTCTCCTACGGCACCCGGCTGGCGCAGCAATACCTGATGCATTACCCCGCCGCCGTGCGCAGCATGGTGCTGGACAGCGTGGTGCCGAACAGCGTGGCCCTGGGCCAGGACTTCGCCCGCAACCTGGAGGATGCATTGCAGGCGCAGTTCGCCCGCTGCACCGCCCAGCCCGCCTGCAAGCAGCGATTCGGCGACCCCGAGCAGACGCTGTATCAACTGCGCGACGCCTTGCGGGCCAACCCCCACATGGTCAGCTTCCGCGACCCGCTGACCTACCGGACGGTCAAGCGCGTGCTCAATGAAAACGCGCTGGCCGGCGTGGTGAGGATGTTTGCCTATACCCCGCAGACCGCCGCCCTGTTGCCGCTGTCGATCGACGCCGCCGCGCATGGCGACGTGGGCCCCTTGCTGGGCCAGGCCAAGATCCTGGCCGGCGACCTGTCGGAGCTGGCCGGCAGCGGCATGCAGTATTCGGTGATGTGCAGCGAGGATGTCGATCTGCTGCACCCGCGCGAGCGCGATGCCGACACCATCCTCGGCACCGGGATGATCGACGCGATGAAGGCGGTTTGCTCGGTCTGGCCGCGGGGCAGCCGCCCCGCCGATTTCCACCAGCCCCTGCATACCGCCAAGCCGGTGCTGCTGCTGGCCGGGCAGTACGATCCGGTGACGCCGCCGCGCTATGCCGAGGAGGTCGCCAGGGGCTTGCCGGATGCGCGCGTGCTGGTGCTCAAGGGCCAGGCGCACAGCGTGATGGGGGCCGGCTGCGCGCCCTCGCTGATCGCGCATTTCGTCGAAAAGCTCGATCCGAGGACGCTGGACGCGAGCTGCCTGGATCGCCTGCAGCCTACCCCCTTCTTCGTCGACTTCAACGGAGCCACGCCATGATCGAGGTCAGCGACCTGCACAAGGCCTTCGGTGCGGTCAAGGCTGTCGACGGGGTCAGCTTCCGCGCCCGCGACGGCGAGATCACCGGCCTGCTCGGCCCCAACGGCGCCGGCAAGACCACCGCCTTGCGCATGCTCTACACATTGATGGCCCCCGATCGCGGCCAAGTGCGGGTGGACGGCATCGACGCCGCGCTGGAGCCGCTCGCCGTGCGCCGCCGGCTCGGCGTGCTGCCGGATGCGCGCGGCCTGTACAAGCGCTTGACCGCGCGCGAGAACATCGACTACTTCGCCCGCCTGCACGGTTTGCCCGACGAGCTCATCCGGCGGCGGGGCGACGCGCTGATCCGGGCGCTGGACATGGGCGACATCGCCGACCGCCGCACCGAGGGCTTTTCCCAGGGGCAGCGGGTGAAGACGGCGATCGCGCGCGCGCTGGTGCACGACCCGCGCAACGTGATCCTGGACGAGCCGACCAACGGCCTCGACGTGATGGCGACCCGTGCGCTGCGCCGGTTCATGGTGCAGTTGAAGGCCGAGGGGCGCTGCGTGCTCTTTTCCAGCCACATCATGCAGGAGGTGGCGGCGCTGTGCGACCGCATCGTGGTGATCGCGCACGGCCGCGTGGTGGCGGACGAAACCCCCGACGCGCTGCGCGCGCAGACCGGTCAGGCCAATCTCGAGGACGCCTTCGTGAAGATCATCGGCAGCGAAGAGGGGCTCGCCGCATGAGCCGCCGGTCCACCGTCATACGCGGCACCGTGCTCACCGTGTTCCTGAAGGAGGTGCGCGAGAACCTGCGCGACCGGCGCACCTTGATCAGCGCGTTCCTCACCGGCCCGCTGCTGGGCCCGCTGCTGTTCGTGATGCTGATCAACCTCACCCTCAACCGCGAGCTGGACAAGGCCGACCGGCCACTGCCGGTGCCGGTGATCGGCGCCCAGTACGCGCCGCACCTGATCGATGCGCTGAAGGCCGGTGGCGTGGTGCCTGGCGCGGCCGTCGCCGATCCGGTGCGCGCCGTGCGCGAGCAGGACGCCGACGTGGTGCTGCGGATCGCCGCGAACTACGGCGAGGCCTGGCGCAAGGGCGAACCGGTGCAGGTGGAGTTGTTCTTCGACTCCTCGCGGCGCGACGCCGGCACCGCGGTGGCGCGGGTCACCCGGCTGCTGCAGGGCTACGCCCGCGAACAGGGCGCGATGCGGCTGGTGGCGCGCGGGCTGTCGCCGAGCACGGCGTGGCCGCTGCAGGTGGCCCAACGCGACCAGGCCACGCCGCAGGCCCGCGCCGAGCTGCTGTTCGCCATGTTGCCGTACTTTTTCGTGATCACCATCTTCATGGGCGGCATGTACCTGGCCATCGACCTCACCGCCGGCGAGCGCGAGCGGCAGTCACTGGAACCTCTGTTCGCCAATCCGGTGCCGCGCGGGAAGATCCTCTACGGCAAGCTGGCGGCGATCTGCCTGTTTTCCTGCGCCAGCCTGCTGATCAGCCTGCTGGCGTTCGCCGTGGTCGGGCGCTTCATCCCGGCCGGCAGGATCGGCATGGAGCTCGATCTCGGCATCCACTTCGCCGTGTACGTGCTGCTGCTGATGTTGCCGCTGGTGCTGCTGCTGTCCACCCTGCAGACGATGGTGGCCGCGTTCGCCAAGAGTTACCGCGAGGCACAGACCTACCTGTCGCTGCTGATGATGGTGCCGCTCATTCCCAGCATCGTGCTGGCGCTGCTGCCGATCAAGGCGCGGGCGTGGATGTACGCGGTGCCCCTGCTGGGGCAGAACCTGGGCGTGATGCAACTGCTGCGCGGCGATGGCGTCAGCGCCGCGCAGATCGCACTGTGCCTCGCCGGCAGCCTGTTGGCGGCGCTGCTCGCGGTGCTGGTGACGGTGCAACTGTACCGTTCCGAGAAGCTGGCGATTTCCGCCTGAATCGCAGGGCCCCGTAGGAGCCCGCTCGCGGGCGATGCTGTTGCTGTTGCTGTTGCGAATCCCGAATCCCGAATCCCGGCTCCAAAAGCATCGCCCGCGAGCGGGCACCTACGGGCGAAGGGTGGGGTCAGCGCGGCGGGGCGGTCAGTTCGCGGGCGTCGAGGTAGCCGTCATGGTTGCGGTCGAGCCGGTGGAACTGTTTGCGCAGGTTGTCCTGGTATTGCCGCAGCGTGATCGGCCGGCCGCGCCCGCCGGGCAGTTCGTCGGCTTCGAGGATGCCGTCGCCGTTGCGGTCCATCGCCTGGAAACCGCGGCTCATCCGGGCCACGTACTCGGCCTCGCTGACCCGGCCGTCGCCGTCGCTGTCGAACATCCGCAGGTAGGCCGCCCGCGTGTCCTGGGCCAGTGCCGCCGACGCCGTCAGCAGCAGCGCC
Organism: Lysobacteraceae bacterium; assembly: GCA_028866435.1. Taxonomy (GTDB): domain Bacteria; phylum Pseudomonadota; class Gammaproteobacteria; order Xanthomonadales; family Rhodanobacteraceae; genus Rhodanobacter. The sequence continues at coordinate 12,837 of JAGWIC010000049.1, forward strand.
AGCGCGGCGGCGAGGCGCGCGTTCAGCGGCTGCCGCCGTGGATGCCGATGAACTGCAGGAACTCGGCGCGGGTGCGCGCATCCGAGCGGAAGGTGCCGAGCATCTGGCTGGTCACCATCGATACGCCGCGCTTGTGCACGCCGCGGGTGGTCATGCACTCGTGGCTGGCGTCGATCACCACCGCCACGCCGGCCGGGTTCAGGGTTTCCTGGATGCACTGGGCGATCTGCGCGGTGAGCTTCTCCTGCACCTGGAAGCGGCGGGCGAAACCGTCGACCACGCGCGCCAGCTTGCTGATGCCGACCACGCGGTTGGTCGGCATGTAGCCGACGTGGGCGCGGCCGACGATCGGCGCCATGTGGTGCTCGCAGTGGCTTTCGAACTCGATGTCGCGCAGCACCACCATCTCGTCGTAGCCGTTCACCTCCTTGAAGGTGCGCCGCAGGTAGTCGCCCGGGTCGGACTCGTAGCCGGAGAACCAGTCGCGGTAGGCCTTGGCCACGCGCTTGGGGGTGTCCAGCAGGCCCTCGCGCGCCGGATCTTCGCCGGCCCAGCGCAGCAGCGTGCGCACCGCGTCCTCGGCCTGTTCGCGGGTGACGCCGTGGTCGGGGTCGGGGCTGTTCATCGGCGGGTTCCTTCACGTTCGGGTAGCGTCATAGTGTAGCGGCCAACACACGGTGGGCGCGGCCGGCGCCGGTCACGGCGAGGGGCCGAGCAGCCGGCGCTCGGCGAGGTCGGACAAGCGCGTCACCAGCAGCGCCGCGAACGCCCCGAGCACCACCTCGCCAAGCCGGAACAGCGCGAACTGTAGGAAGGTGCCCTGGTGCGGCACCAGCATGATGATGGTGGTGGTGGTGCCGGCGATGCGTCCGGCGGCGCCCAGGTTGAGTACCCAGCACAGGGTCATGCCGACCAACACCGCCAGCACGTAGGCCGGGAAGCGGTCGTGCACCAGCGACGCGGTGGCGATGCCGACCAGGCCGCCGATGACCGCGCCGATGAACTGGTCGCGCGAGGAATGGCGCACTTCGGCGTAGCTGCTCTGGGTCACCGAGATCGCGGTGATTGCGGCCCAGAATCCCTGTTGCAGGCCCAGCGCCAGGGCGCCGTAGTAGCCAAGTGCAGCGGCCAGCACCGCGCGCAGCGCATGCATCAGGCCGGCGAGCAGGCGGTCGCGGCGGGTCAGGCTCCGGCGCAGGTGCGCGGCCTCGTCGGCGAGCAGCTCGAAGCGCTGCAGCAGTTCGCCCAGCGCACGGCGCGGCGTGTTCACGGCTCGTCGTCCGTGGCGTTGTCGCCTTCGTCGTCGCTGGAGGCGTCGTCGGGCAGGCGGCTTGCTTCCTCGCCGGACATCGACTCCACGCCGCGCAGCTTCCGCTCGATGGTCCGGGTCTTCTTGCCGGCGTCGCCGATGCTCTTGCTGACGGTGTTGAGCTGCCGCTCGGCCTTTTCGAGGATGCTGGCGAACTTGCCGAATTCGCTCTTCACCGTGCCGAGCAGCTGCCAGACCTCGCTGGAGCGTTGCTGGATCGCCAGCGTGCGGAAGCCCATCTGCAGGCTGTTGAGCAGGGCGCTCAGGGTGGTCGGGCCGGTCACCGTGACGCGATGCTCGCGCTGCAGCGCCTCGAACAGGCCGGGTCGGCGCAGCACCTCGGCGTACAGGCCCTCGGTGGGCAGGAACAGGATCGCGAAATCGGTGGTGTGCGGCGGCGCCACGTACTTGGCGCGGATGGTCTTGGCCTCCTCGCGCAGGCGCCGTTCCAGCGCCGCGGCGGCGAGGTTGGCGGCGTCGGCGTCGGCGCGCTCCTGCGCATCCAGCAGCCGTTCGTAGTCTTCGCGCGGGAACTTGGCGTCCACCGGCAGCGACACCGGGTGTTCGCGGTCGGCGCCGGGCAGGCGGATGGCGAATTCCACGCGCTCGCCGGAGCCGGGCACGGTGGCGACGTTGGCCTGGTACTGCTCGGGCGTGAGCAACTGCTCCAGCAGGGCGCCGAGCTGCACCTCGCCGAGGATGCCGCGGGTCTTGACGTTGCCCAGCACGCGCTTGAGGTCGCCGACGCCGGTGGCCAGCGACTGCATCTCGCCCAGCCCGCGCTGCACCGCCTCCAGCCGCTCGGAGACCAGCTTGAACGACTGGCCCAGGCGCGTTTCCAGCGTGGCGTGCAGCTTCTCGTCCACCGTGGCGCGCATCTGTTCCAGCTTGGCGGCGTTGTCCTGCTGGATCGCACCGAGCTTGTCCTCCACCGTGGCGCGCATCTCGCCCATGCGCTTGTCGTTGTCGGTGGCCAGCGCGCTCAGGCGCTGTTGCTGCTGTTCGCCGAAGCGGCCCAGCGCCAGGGTGATTTCTTCGCGGTTCCGGCGGGCGTCGTCGAGCAGGCGCTGGGCCAGCGTTTCGAGCCCCTTGCCGGTGCTGTCGGTGAGCGTGGCCAGGCGCTGGCCAAAGCCCTCGATGCGCTCGGCCTGCCGCTGCGACATGCCGTCGAGCTGCTCGCCGACGTGGCCGCGGAAACGGTCGAAGCCCTGCTGCAGTTCGTCGCGCCCGGCGCGCTGTTCTTCGCGCAGGGTACGCTGCAGGCGCTCGTTGTCGTCGCGCAGCGCGTCCAGCCCGGCCCGCAGGCCGGCGTCGGCGCGGCCGCGCAGCAGCATGGCGACCTGCAGGACCAGGATGGTGAGCGCGGCGACCAGCAGCAGGACCAGCAGGAGTTCGGTGGTGGGCATGGGATTTTCCGCGGGAGGACCGGCCCATTCTACGGCGCCGCCGTCCCGGGGTTTCGGCGGGCGGTGGCGCCGGCGTGCCGGCCGCGCTATCGTCGGCGCAACCGATGGCCTCCGGCCGCCGGCCAGGCCGCGACAGCGGCCGGCGTCGCTCGGACGGTTCCGGGCGCTTACGTACAACGAGGCCACCATGACCGAGCCCGGGTCGCCGCGCCGTTTCGCGCGCATCGAACGTCTTCCTCCCTACGTCTTCAACATCACCGCCGAGCTGAAGATGGCCGCGCGCCGTCGTGGCGAGGACATCGTCGACCTCTCGATGGGCAATCCCGACGGCGCCACGCCGCCGCATATCGTGGAGAAGCTGTGCGCAGTGGCGCAGCGCCCGGACACCCACGGCTATTCCACCTCGAAGGGGATTCCGCGGCTGCGCCGGGCGATCGCGCACTGGTACGCCGAGCGCTACGGCGTCGCCATCGATCCGGAGCGCGAGGCGATCGTCACCATCGGCTCCAAGGAGGGCCTGGCCCACCTGATGCTGGCCACGCTGGACCGCGGCGACACCGTGCTGGTGCCGAACCCCAGCTACCCGATCCACATCTACGGCGCGGTGATCGCCGGCGCGCAGATCCGCTCGGTGCCGATGGCGCCGGGCATCGATTTCTTCGCCGAGCTCGAGCGCGGCATCCGCGAGAGCATCCCGAAGCCGAAGATGATGATTCTCGGCTTTCCGTCCAACCCGACGGCGCAATGCGTGGAGCTGGACTTCTTCGAGCGGGTGATCGCGCTGGCCAGGCAGTACGACGTGCTGGTGGTGCACGACCTGGCCTACGCCGACATCACCTTCGATGGCTGGAAGGCGCCGTCGATCATGCAGGTGGCGGGCGCGAAGGACATCGCGGTGGAGTTCTTCACCCTGTCCAAGAGCTACAACATGGCCGGCTGGCGGATCGGCTTCATGGTCGGCAACGCGGAGCTGGTCAACGCGCTGGCGCGGATCAAGAGCTACCACGACTACGGCACCTTCACCCCGCTGCAGGTGGCGGCGATCGCCGCGCTGGAGGGCGACCAGCAATGCGTGCGCGATATCGCCGCGCGCTACCAGCAGCGGCGCGACGTGCTGGTCAAGGGCCTGCACGAGGCGGGCTGGATGGTCGAGACACCGAAGGCGTCGATGTACGTCTGGGCGAAGATCCCCGCGCCCTATGCATCGCTCGGTTCGCTGGAATTCGCCAAGAAGCTGCTGGCCGAGGCGAAGGTATCGGTGTCGCCCGGCATCGGTTTTGGCGAGTACGGCGACGATTACGTGCGCTTCGCCCTGATCGAGAACCAGGACCGCATCCGCCAGGCCGTGCGCGGGATCAAGGCGATGCTGCGGGCGGACGGCCTGCTGCCGGCGGCCGCCAAGGCGAAGGGCGCCGCCCCGCCGTGACGGTGGCCGCTACAGCACCTGGCAGTACACCGCCTTCAGGTAGCGCCCTTCCGGCACGTCGGTGCGGAACGGATGGTCGGCGCCCGCGCCGCTGATTTCCAGCACCTGGATCTCGCGGCCGGCATTCAGCCCGACCCGGCGCAGCATCTCCAGGAATTCGCTTTCGCCGACCAAGCCGGTGCACGAGCAGGTCAGCAGCAGGCCGCCGGGCGGGATGATGTCCAGCGCCATGCGGTTCATCGCGAAGTATTTCTTCAGCGCGTCCATCACCTTGCCGCGGTCGCGGGTGAGCTTGGCCGGGTCGAGGACGACCGCGTCGTAACGCTCGCCGCGGGCCACCGCCGCGCGCACCCAGTCGAAAATGTCCGCCTGCTCGAAGCTGACCTCGACGCCGTTGGCGGCGGCATTGCTGCGGGCGATCTCCAGGATGCCCGCGTCCAGGTCCACGCCGACCGCCTCGCGCGCCCCGGCGGCCATCGCATGCACGGCGAAACCGCCGGCGTTGCAGCACAGGTCGAGCACGCGGCGGCCTTTCGCGAGTTCGGCGAAGCGCCTGCGGTTGTCGCGCTGGTCGGCGAAGAAGCCGGTCTTGTGGCCGCAACCGGGCGCGGCGTGGAAACGCAGGCCATGCTCGTGCACTTCGACCGCCGCGGGCACCTCGGCACTGCGGCAGTCGAACGATTCCTGCTTCTGCACGTGCGTCTCGGCGAACCAGTACAGGCGCGCCGCGGGGAAATGGGCGAGCAGGGCCGCGTGGATCGCCTCGCGGAAACGCCACATGCCGGCCGCGAAATACTCGATCACCAGGATGTCGGCGTAGCGGTCGACGATCAGCCCGGACAGGCCGTCGCCCTCGCTGTGCACCACCCGCCAGGCGTCGCTGACCCGATCCAGCTGCAGCCAGTCGCGGCGCAGCCGGACGGCGCGGGCGATGCGATCGGCGATCCAGTCGGCATCGATCGACGCGGCCGCGTCGTGCTCGAGCAGGCGCAGGGCGATGCGCGCGTGGCCGTTCCAGAACGCGCGGCCGACGAAGCGGCCGTTCGCATCCTGCACTTCGACCAGGCTGCCCGGCGGCAGTTTCTGCTCCGGCTTGTACAGCTGCGCCGACCACACCCAGGGGTGGCCGGGCGCGCGGTCGGATTTCAGGCGGATGATCGGCAGACGGGTGGCGGGGCTGTTCATCCGCCCATGATAGCGGTTCGCGCTAGCTAACCCGTCATTGCCTCGCGCCCCGGCGCGGCCGCCTCAGCGCAGTTTCAGCGCCAGCCACGACAGCAGCGCCAGCAGGTTGATGCCCAGTCGCGACACGCCCGGTCCGGCGAGGGCGAGCGAGAAGCCCTGGGTGCCCAGATGCCAGTCGAGGTAGAGCCGCGGGCTGGCCTGCAGGCTGGCGAAGACGTTGACGAAGGCGCCGCTGTGCAGCGCATAGCTGAAGATCGGCGTGGCGATAAGCGGGATCTGCAGCAGCTGCGCCCACAGCGACATGCGGATGCCCCGCTCGTTGCCGTCGATCAGCTGCACGCCGGCGGTCAGCACGAAGCCGAACAGCGCCAAGCCGAGCAGGGCGACGATGCTTTCATGGGTCGAACCCAGCGGCAGCAGGTGGCGCAGCATCGCCGCCACGCCATACAGGCCGCCGGCCACCTCGAGGATGCCGATCAGCCGGAAGAGGATAGTGCGCATGGGCGAGCTCGCGGCAAAAGCGCAAGCTTAGCCGAGCCAGGCGGTGGCGCATCAGGCTTGACAGGACGCGACGCCGCCGCAGCGGAGCTGCCCAGCCCACGGCGGACGTCAGGCCAGTTCGTCGGCGAGTTCGTGCAGGTCGGCGACGTGCTGCTCCCACCAGCGCGACTCGGCGGCGAACGGGAACGCCGCGGGAAAAGCCGGGTCGTGCCAGCGCGAGGCGATCCAGCCGGCGTAATGCATCTGCCGCATCGCCCGCAGCGCCGGGATCAGGGCCAGTTCGCCGTGGTCGAAATCGCGGAACTGCTGGTAGCCCTCGAGCAGGGCGAGCATCGAGGCTTCGTCGTTGGCCAGCATCCACAGGTCCTGCACCGCCGGGCCGGTGCGCGCGTCGTCGAAGTCGACGAAATGCGGGCCGGCGTCGGTCCACAGCACGTTGCCGGGGTGGCAGTCGCCGTGCAGGCGCAGGCTTCGCAGCGGTTCCAGTGCCTGCATCCGCGCGGCGATGGCCTGGTCGAGCCGGGTCGCCGCGGCGCGGTAGTTGGGCTGCAGTGAGGGAGGCAGCAGGGAGCTGGCCAGCACCGCCCGCAGCGGCTGTTGCACCATCGTCTCGCGGTCGAGCCGGCCGCGCTGCGCGAACGGCGCGCGGGCGCCGATCAGGTGGATGCGTGCGATCAGCCGGCCCAGCCATTGCAGCTGGTCGGTGGCTTCCAGCTCCGGCGCGCGGCCACCGCGGCGCGGTGTCAGCGCGAAGCGGAAACCGGCGTGCTGCAGCAAGGTGTGGCCGTCGAACGCCAGCGCCGCGACCACCGGCAATTCGGCGTCGGCCAGTTCGCGCACGAATTGGTGCTCCTCCAGGATGGCGGCATCGCTCCAGCGGCCGGGCCGGTAGAACTTGGCGACGACCGGCGGCGCATCCTCCAGCCCGATCTGCCAGACCCGGTTCTCGTAGCTGTTCAGCGCCAGCAGGCGGCCGTCCGGCCACAGTCCGCAGCTGCCGGCGGCATCGAGGATCAGCTCCGGGGTGAGGCAGGCATACGGTGGCGCTTGCCGGCTCACGGCGCGCGCCCGGCGCGCCGCCAGCCGGGCGCTCGATGGCCGGCGAGCATCAACGCGGCCCGACCACGCGCGCCGGCACCACCGCCATGGTGATGCGCGAGATGCATACCAGCGCGCCCTCCTCGTTCTCGATGCGGATCTCCCATACCTGGGTGCTGCGGCCGAGGTGCAGCATCTTCGCGGTGCCGGTGACGGTGCCGCCGCGTACGCCGCGGATATGGTTGGCGTTGATGTCGAGGCCGACCGCCAGCTCCTTGGCGGGGTCGAGGGTGAGCATCGCCGCCGTGCTGCCGAGGGTTTCGGCCAGCACCACCGAGGCGCCGCCGTGCAGCAGGCCGTAGGGTTGATGCGTGCGATGGTCGACCGGCATGGTGCCCTGCAGCCAGTCGTCACCGATCGCGGTGATGCGGATGCCCAGGGTTTCCATCATGGTGTTGGCGCTCCAGCCGTTGAGCCGGGCCAGGTCGGTGGGTTGTTTCCAGATGTTCATCGTTGATTCCTTGGGGCGCAACCCGCATTGTTGTCCGCTCTGGTCACCACGACAATGTCCGGGCATCCGTTGGCAGTGCATACCGTAACCCTCAAATCCTCCGGCCGCCGCTTTCCGGTGGCGGCGGGCGAGTCCGTGCTGGAAGCCGCGCAACGGGCGGGCGTGGCGCTGCCGTATTCGTGCCGCTCTGGTGTCTGCGGCAGCTGCAAGGCGACCCTGCTGCAGGGCCGTTGCGAGTATCCGCGCAACCCGCCGCTGGCCTTGAATGCCGATGCGCTGGCGCACCACGCGGTGCTGCCGTGCCAGGCGGTGCCGGTTACCGACCTGTTGCTGGAGGCGCGCGAGGTGACCTCGGTGGAGGACGTCGCGCGGCGCCAGCTCGACGTGCTGGTCGCCGAGAAATGGCTGCTGACGCCCGAGGTGATCGGCATGCGCCTGCACCCGGCAGCCGGCGAGCGGCGGCTCAACCGGCTGCCGGGACAGTACATCGATGTCCTGCTCGACGACGGCAAGCGGCGTTCGTTCTCGGTCGCCAACGACCTGCGGGCCGACGGCATGATCGAGTTGCACGTGCGGCACGTGGCCGGCGGCGGCTTCACCACCTGGGTCAGCGAGCGCCTGCAGGTGGGGGATCGCCTGCGCATCGAAGGCCCGCTGGGCACCTTCGTGCCACGCGAGGATTCCGAGCGGCCGATGATCTTCATGGCGGGTGGAACCGGCTTCGCGCCGGTCAAGGCCATCGTCGAGCATTTCATCGCGCTGGGCACGCGCCGCGCGATCGACGTCTATTGGGGCGCCCGCTCGGCCGATGAGCTGTACCTGCGCGGGCTGGCCGAACACTGGCAGCGCGAACTGCCGCAGCTGCGCTTCCACGCGGTGGTGTCCGACCCGGCGCGGGCCGCCGGGCTGCGCACCGGGCTGGTTCACCGGGAGCTGCTGGCCGACCAGCCGGACCTGTCGGGCCACGACCTGTACATGAGCGGTCCGCCGGCGATGATCGAGGCCAGCCACCAGGCCTTCCTCGACGCCGGCCTGCCGGAGGATCGCCTGTACTACGACTCGTTCGAGTACGCCCCCGACGTGCTGGCGCAGATCATCGCCGGCCGCGCCGGCATTCACGACCCAGCCTTGTAGGAGCCCGCTCGCGGGCGATGCGTTTGCCAGCGAATCAGCTCAAAAGGCCTCGCCCGCGAACAGGCCCCGGCAGGGAGTCACTTGTTGCCTTTGGCCACCGGCAACTGCGCCTCCTGCCAGGCGGACATGCCGCCGGCAAGGACGTAGACGTGGCTGAAGCCCGCCTTGACCAGGCGCTGCGCCGCCTTGCTCGCGGTCTGCCCGGAGCGGCAGATCAGGACGACGGGCAGTTCCTTGGCCTTGGCCAGGTTCTTGTTTTCGGGATCGAACTGGCTCATCGCCACGTGACGCGAGCCGGGGACATGCGCCTTGTCGAAGCTGTCGCGTGGGGAGATGTCGATCAGCAGCGGCGTTTCGCGGTTGATCAGCGCGGTCAGTCCGGCCGGACTGAGCTCCTTGACCTTGCTGAAAAGCGTGCCGATGTGGGTGGCGATCAAGGCCACCAGCAACACCATGAACAGGGCCGACAAGGCCATGTGATGGCCGACAAATTCCGGCAGCTTGTGCAAAAAATCGTTCATCGTCAGTCCGCAGGCGCGCGGTGCGCGCCAAGTTGGGTAAACCGCCGATTATACGGGCTACTCCCGGGTGATATCCGGCAGGCCGCTGGTCAGCCACCAGTGCTTGTTCTTTTGGTCGTAGTGCCAGGTCTGGTGATCGATCACGCTGCGTTCGGACTGGGTGTGGATATTGACCAGGCTGATGCGCGCCGTCTGCCGCACGTCGAATTCGTCGATGGGCACCGGACCGGCGCCGTCGTCGTATTCGGTGACGCGGACCTGCCGGTAGCGGGCCATGTCCAGGTCGCTCAGCGGGTGGGCCTGGAGAATCTTCGGGTCGATGAACTGGACGGCGCTGCCGAAGTCGCCCCAGCGCAGGGTGGCGGCGTAGGCCGACAGTGTCGCGGTGAGGTCGTCGCTGCGCTTCTTGTCGGCGCAGCCGGCGAGCAGCAACACGCTCAGCGCGATGAGTGCGATGGTGGAAATGCGACGCATGAAGGGGGCCTCCGCGATGACGATCGTGCCATTGTGCGTGCCATTGTGCCCTAAGCATGCGCTGGCGTCGGGCAAACGCCCCGCTCAGCCGCGGCGTTTGGCGACGAAGCGCGCGTTGAGCGTGGCCGCCGGCTTGCCGCCTTCGCCGGGGATCACGCAATGGACGCCGATGCGCGCCTTGCCGCGTGCGGCCAGGGTACTGAAGAACGTGCTCCAGCCGGCGCCCGCGGGCAGGCGTGCCTCGCTGCGAAAATCCTGCCACAGCGGCGCCAGGTAGGCCACGCTGGACTCGGCCACGAACACGTCGCAGTCCAGGCCCCGCCGCCGCAGCGCAAGTTCCACCAGCGCCCAGCCGCTGAGCGTCATCAGGCTGACCAGGCTGCCGCCGAAGGCACAGCCCTTGTCGTTGACGTTCGGCGCCAGCGGCGCCAGCAGGGTCAGGGTGTCCTGGTCGAGGCTGGCGAACTGCAGATCCATCGCGTGGGCGAGCGGAATTTCGTCGCGGATGAAATCGATCAATTGCTGTGCTTGCAGGCTTGCGTCGTCGGTACTGGTCACGTCGATCGGGGTCCGTTGGGAGAGGGGGACTGCCCAGTGTACGGGCGCAGCTACACTTGCGGTGTGTGTCACCAGCGGATCCGGGCGCAGATGCAGCGAAAGCCAGTCAACGAGCAACCCTCCCTGCGCGGGCGCATGGTGGTCATCACCCGGCCCGCAGGCACCGCGGCGGGGCTGGCCCGGAGCGTGCGCACGCGCGGGGGCCAGCCCCTGCTGCTGCCGGGGCTGGCCTTGCGCGCCGTCGCCGACGTGGTCGCCGCCCGGGCGGCGCTGCAGCTGGCGCTGGGCGCCGACCTGCTCATTTTCAGCAGCCCCGCCGCGGTCCGCCACGCGGCCGCGCTGCTGCCGCTGCGCACCGGCGCGCGGGTGCTGGCGGTCGGCCAGGGCACGGCGACGGCGCTGCGCCGCCACGGTATCGCCGAACCGCTGGTGCCGCCGCGGCAGGACAGCGAAGGCCTGCTCGGGCTGGCGGCGCTGCGGGATCTGCGCGGCCGCGACGTCGTCCTCATCGGTGCCGCCGGCGGCCGCGGGCTGTTGCGCCGGCAACTGGTCGAACGCGGCGCGCGGCTGCGCGAGGTGCATGTCTATCGGCGGCTGCCGCCGCGGCTGGACCGGCGCCACTTCGAGCCGCTGCGGCAGTTGCCGGCGAGCGCGCGGGTGCTGCTGTCGAGCGCCGAGGCATTGCAGCATCTCTGCCGGCTGCTGCCGGCACCGGCGCTGGCGCGCCTGTGCGCGGCCACCGCCGTCGTCAGCAGCGAACGCCTGGCCGAGGCCGCCCGCCAGGCGGGTTTCGTGCATGTCATCCAGGCCTCCTCGGCGCTGGGCGCCGATTTGCTGCGGGCCGCCGCCCGCGCCGACTGAGCGGCGCGCCGCTCATGCTTCGAACGCAGGCATGGGGCCTGCTAGCATGTTGGCATGAGCCCCGCAGACCAGCCGAACGAGCCCGCCGCGCCCGAGGGCGCCCGTCCCGACCCCGTGACGGGCGATCCGTCGCCGAAGCGCCCGGCCCGCGCCGCCGTCGCGCGGCCCGAGCGTGCGCGTGGCGGCAGCCTGCTGGCCTGGGCGCTGTTGCTCGCCCTGCTGGCGCTCGTCATAGCCTCGTTCGTGGGGTGGCGCCAATGGCAGCAGCAGACCGGTGTCAGCGCGGCAGCACGCGGCATGGCCGACCTGCGCACCCGGGTAAGCTCGCTGGAAACGACGCTGACCGGCGTCAGCGACCAGCGTTCCAGCTTCGATCAGCGCCTGAACGACGCCGCCGCGGTGAACCGCTCCCTGCGCGAGGAGCTGCTGGGCCAGGCCGAGCGCACCCGCAACCTCGAGGACGCCGTGGCCAAGCTGGCGGAAAAGAGCCTGTCGGCGCACGACACGATCCTGCTGGACGAGACCGACTCGCTGCTGCGCATGGGCAACCAGCGCTACCTGCTGTTCCACGATCCGCGGGCGGCGGCGGCGGCCTATGCGCTGGCCGACCAGACCCTCGCGGCGGTCAATGACGGCGCCTTCAGTGGCGTGCGCTTGAGCATCGAGGCGGAACACGATGCCCTGCTGAAGAGCCGGCCCGCCAGCCAGGACAGTGCCCTGCAGCAGTTGCAGGCCCTGCGCGACCACCTCGCCAGCCTGCCGCTGAAGCCGCTGGACAAGGGCGCCGCCGGTCAGCCCGAAGGTGCCTGGTCGCGTATTGGCCACGCGCTGGCCGGGGTGGTCACCGTACAGCGCGACAACGGCGCGCCGCTGGCGGTGGCCGACGCCCGCTTCGCGCGCGAGCTGACCGCGCTGGACCTGGCGCAGGCACAGGCCGCGCTGCTGGCCTACGACAGCAAGGGCTATGCCGCGGCGCTGCAGCGGGCGAGCGCCAGTCTCGCCAGCCAGTTCGACGGCAGTGCCGAAGCCGTGCGGCAAGCGCGCGGCGTGCTGGAGCAACTCGGCCGGCAGTTGCCGCCGAGCGCGCCGGTCGAGCTGGGCGCGGCGTTGACCGAGTTGCGCAACCTGCGTGCGGTGCATGCGCTGACGCCGTCGCCGGATGCCACTCCACCTGCCCATGCCGGCAGTGTCGCGCGCAAGGGCGGGGCGCGGCCATGAAGCTCTGGCGGTGGATACTGCTGCTGGTGGTCGTGGCCGCACTGGCCGCCTTCGGCTGGCACTGGGTGGCGGCGGATCCCGGCTACGTGCTGGTGCGCCTGCGCGGCTGGCGGGTGGAGACGACGGTGGTCGCCGCGCTGGTCATCCTGCTGCTGGCGTGGGCCCTGCTCGGCGTGCTGTGGCGACTCGTGCGCTGGCCGTTCGGTGCCCTCTCGCGCCGCCATGGACGGCTCAGCCGGCAGCGCCTGAGCGACGGCCTGATCGCCCTGGCCGAGGGGCGCCATGGCGATGCCGAGCGCGATCTCAACCGCGCCGCCCGGCTGGACAGCCTGCGCGGCCCGGCGCTGCTGGCCGCCGCCGAGGCGGCCGCGCGTCGCGGCGAGCACGGTCGCGCGCTGGAGGCCCTGAACCAGGCTTCGCAATCGGCGCCGCAGGCCGCCCGCGTGAT
>JAGWIC010000050.1 GCA_028866435.1 Lysobacteraceae bacterium
GCGTGAAACGCTTGCCGCGGCAATTCGACCATTCGGCAATTCATCGTAGGAGCCCGCTCGCGGGCGATGCCGTTGGCTCTTGCGAATCCCGAATCCCGAATCCCGAATCCCGAATCCCGAATCCCAGCCCCCAAAGCATCGCCCGCGAGCGGGCTCCTACGAACGGCGGTGTGTCGCTCAAACGCCTTGCGGCAGGATCAGCATCGCGTCGCCGTACGAGAAGAAGCGGTAGCGCTGCCTGACCGCGTGGCGGTACGCGCCAAGCACGAACTCGCGCCCGGCCAGCGCCGACACCAGCATCAGCAGGGTCGACTGCGGCAGGTGGAAATTGGTGAGCAGGCCGTCGATGCTGCTGAAACGATAGCCGGGGAAGATGAAGATCTGCGTCTCGCCGGCGAACGGATGCAGCTCGCCGTCCTTGCTGGCGCTCTCCAGCGCTCGCACCACCGTGGTGCCGACCGCGATCACCCGGCCACCGGCGGCGCGGGCGCGGCGGATCTGCCCGATCAGGTGCGCACCCACGTTGAGCCACTCGCGATGCATGCGGTGATCTTTCAGGTCGTCGGCGCGCACCGGCTGAAACGTCCCCGCGCCCACATGCAGGGTCACGTAGCCGAACTCCACCCCGAGGCGATGCAGCCGGGCCAGCGTGGCCTCATCGAAATGCAGCCCGGCGGTAGGCGCCGCGACCGCGCCCGGCTCACGCGCGAACACGGTCTGGTAGCGCTCCATGTCGCTGGCGTCGGCCTGCCGCTCGATATAAGGCGGCAGCGGCATCTCGCCTAGCTTGAGCAGCAGCTTCTCCAGCGGCTCCGGCGCCTCGAAACGCAGGCGGAAAAAGCTGTCGTCGCGCCCCAGCACCCGTGCATGGCTGCCATCGGCCAGCTCGATCCGCGCGCCTTCCTTCGGCTTCTTGCTGACCCCGAGCTGCACCGTGGCCTCGTGCGCGCCGGTGATCCGCTCGATCAGGATCTCGACTTCGCCACCGGTGCTCTTGCGCCCGTACAAGCGTGCCGGCAGCACCCGCGTATCGTTGAACACCAGCAGGTCGCCAGCGCGGAGAAAATCCGGCAACTCGCGGAACATGCGGTCCTGCAGGGAGCCGTCGCGCCCGTTGAGCAGCAGCATGCGGCTGGCCGCGCGCTCGGCCAGCGGCGCCTGGGCAATCAGCTCCGGCGGCAATTCAAAATCGAAATCGGACTTCTTCAAGAGACCATCGGCCGGCAGGCGGGAACACGGCATTATCCCGCAGCGGCGGGTTCGTGGGGCAATCGCTACAGCCAGCCCTTCTGCCGGGCCAGTCGATACGCCTCGATACGGTTGCCGACACCGAGCTTGCCGATCGCCTCGGACAGATAATTGCGGACCGTGCCATGCGACAGGTTCAGCCGCGTGGCGATGTCCGCCGCGGACTGCCCCTCGCCCGCCAGGCGCAGCACCTGGCGCTCGCGATCGTTCAGCGGGTCGGCCTCGGACCAGGCCTCCAGCGCCAGTTGCGGATCGATCGCGCGGCCCCCGCGATGGACCTTGCGCAAGGCCTCGGCGAGGTTCTCCGCCGGCGCATCCTTGAGCAGGTAGCCACCGACCCCGGCATCCAATGCGCGACGCAGGAAGCCCGGCCGGGCGAAGGTGGTGACGATGATCACCTTGATCGGCAGTTCCTGGCGCTGGATCCGCTGCGCCAGCTCCAGCCCGGTGAGGCCGGGCATCTCGATGTCGGTGACCAGCACGTCGGGCTTCAGCCGCTGCAGCTCGCGCCACGCCGCTTCGCCGTCGGCGGCCGAACCGAGCACCTCGATGTCCGGCTCCAACCCCAGCAGTGCCGACAGCGCGCCGCGCACCATCGCCTGATCTTCGGCCAGCAGGATGCGGATCATGCGGCGGGGTGCTCCACGGGGCTTGCCGGTGCGACGCCGTCCTCGGCCAGGCGCGCCACGCGGGGCGTCTGCACCAGTCGCAGGACCGGCACCGGCACGCTCACCTGCAGCCGGGTCCCCTGGCCGCGCGGCGAATCGATCCGAAGCGTGCCGCCCATTGCATGCACACGCTCGCGCATGCCGCGCAGTCCATTGCCATCCACGTCGATGCCGCCGCGACCGTTGTCGCTGACCTGCAGACATACGCGGCCCGGCTCCCGCAGCAACTCGATCCGCGCCTGGCTGGCCTCGGCGTGGCGCGCGATATTCGTCGCCGCTTCGCGCAGCACGAGTGACAATCCACGCTCGGTATCGGCAGGCAGATCGACGGGAGGATGGCCGTAGGTCAGCCGTACCCGCGACGACTCCAGCAGCAACCGCGCGGACGCCAGCTCGGCCGCCAGATCGGCCGCGCGGATCCCGGACACCGCGCTGCGCACTTCAGCCAGCGCGTGGCGCGCCACTTTTTCGGCCTCCTCCACCTCGCGGCGCGCCGCCTCGCTGTCGCGATCGAACAGCTTGCGCGACAGTTCCAGCTTCAGCGTGATCAGCGACAGCGTGTGGCCGAGCAGGTCATGCAGGTCGCGGCCGATCCGTTCGCGTTCGGCCAGCGCCGCCAGTCGACGGACCTCGTCGTGCGACAACTGCAGCTCGGCGTTCCTCTGCTCGTTCGCGCGTTCGGCATGGATGATCACGCCGATAATGAAGGTAGTGACCGGGATCGAGACCCACATCTGCCATGAGTAGCCGAGCGCGAGCGCTTCCGCGACCATCGCCGCGTTCAGTCCCGCCAGCAGCAGCATGTAGCGCGGCAGCCCGAACCGCTGGCCGCCCAGCATCACGCAGCCGTAGATGAAATAGCTCAGGCCGCTCGGGTACCACGGCAGAAGCAGCAGCGCCATCGCCACCAGCGCCAGCGCATACCGGCCCATGTGGCGTCGCGGAGCCAGGCAGCACTTCGCATACAGGGCGACGAACAGCGGGTAGGTGACCAGGGTGAGGATGGCCCAGCGCCAGCTGTAGCCGCCGAAGATCGGCGTGATGAACACCCACGCCGACCACAACAGGTGGATCGCATCGGTCCATGGCGACTTGAGCCGACGCACGGTACAGGCCACCAGGGAATCCGGCGCCGGCGTGAAGAAAGCGGCGATGCGTCGATGCATGAACCTGAACCTGCGGGAACTTGTATCGGTTTGCATCCTACTTCAACCGTAGCGGCGCAGCCGGCGCGCGGCCAGCGACAGGAACGCCAGGGCAAAACCCGCCAGCACCAGCGCATGCGGCCACGGCGCCGCGTGGTTGTTCATGCCCACCGCCGCCAGGGTTAGCTGATTCAGGTGATAGCTGGGCCAGATCGGCGCGAACTGGCGCACCACCTGCGGCAGCATCGGCAACGGCAGCCACAGGCCGGACAGGAAGGCCATCGGAAGATAGACCAGGTTGAGCAGGCCCGGCGCGCCCTGGCCCCTGATCAGGGTGCCGAGGAACATGCCCAGCGCGCAGAACGGCAGCACCCCCAGCGAGCCGACGGCCAGCATGGCGGCGATCTGGCTCCAGCTCAGCGCCACATGGGCCAGAAGCGTGCCGATCAGCAGCAGCAACACGGTGACGACGGCGGCCGCGATCATCGCCATCGTCATCTTGCCCAGCAGGTAGGCGCCCGGCGGCATCGGCAACGCGCGCTTGAGCGTGAGCAGGCCGCCGTCGCGCTCGATCGCCAGCGACACGCCAAAGCCGAACAAGCCCGGTCCGATGATCCCGAACGCGCTGTAGCTGGCCAGCAGGTAGCGCGCAGCATCCGCGTTGCCGTGATTGATCAGCACGCCGAACATCAGATAGAACACGGTCGAGAACAACGTCATCGGCAGGATGAAAGCCGGTGCCCGCAGGTAGCGCAGGCATTCGCTGCGGATCTCGGCCAGGTACGCGCCCAGCACACGACGACGCGGCATCGGCAGGTCCGTGGCGGGCAAGTGGATCGGCAGGATGTCTTCCATGATCAGGCCACCTCGCGCTGGGCGGCGGCAGCTGATTGGTCGGCTTCGCGGGTGAGCTCGACAAAGGCGTCGGCGAGCCCGGCACGGTGGACTTCAAGCTCGCGCAGGTCGGCATCGGCACGCAGCAGCCTTTGCACGGTGGCCTCAGCCTCCGCCGTCGTCACCAGGAGCCGTCCCTGGCTGCGCTTCGCCTCGCTGACCGCCGGCCAATGGGCAACGACGGTCTCGTCCAGCGACGAAATGCAGCGGATACGCTTGAGTGCCACCCGTGCGCGCAAGGCGTCGACCGTGCCCTCGTGGATCACCCGGCCACCCGCCATCACGCAAACCCGGTCGGCCAGCGCCTCGGCCTCTTCGAGGTAATGCGTGGTCAACAGCACCGAGCAACCTTCGGCCAGCAATTGGCGGATCGCCGCCCACAGCTTCTGCCGGGCCTCGATATCCATGCCCACCGTCGGCTCATCCAGAAACAGCAGTTCGGGCTTGCCGCACAGCGCCAGTGCAAACTGCACGCGGCGCTGCTGTCCGCCGGAAAGTCTTGCATAAGGTCGCCTCAGCAGATCGCCGATCCCGGCCAGTCCGGCGCTTTCAGCCAGCGATCGCGGTGCGGGATAGTAGCTGGCGGTCAGTTGCAGCAATTCGCCCACGCGTAGCGTGGCGGGCAGTTCGGCATGCTGCAGCATCACCCCGATGCGCCGGCGCGCCTGCAGCCGCTGCGGATCCTGGCCGAACAACTCCACCGTGCCGCGATCGGCACGATGGAGCCCCAGCAACAGGCTGATCGCCGTGGTCTTGCCCGCCCCGTTGGGGCCGAGCAGGGCAAGCAGCTCGCCGCGCCGTAACTGCAGGTCCGCGCCGTCCAGCGCGCAAAGCTTGCCGTAATGCTTGCTCACGGTCGCCAGACGCGCGACCAGCGGGGTTGAATGGTTCATGACGGGGTTCTCCTGTGACCTGCAGGCTAGGCCGTTGCGGCCGCCCGGCCCATGTGCGCTCGTCAACGATTGCGGGTGACAACCGTAATGCCGGGGGTACCGGTGACCCCACCCGCCGCGTTATGCTCAGGGGATAATCTTGCGCGCCTGGCCCGATCCGATGTCTTGGACGGCCTGCGTCGTGCCCCGCTCCGACCGCGCCCTGGCGACGGCCCTCGGGACACACGCCGACGCGCAAGCACGTCGGCCTGCTTCGCGCTGGGTGCGAGGCGCCGACGTAACGTTGAGGAGTGAATCATGGGTGTGATCGAGCAACTGCGCGAACTGCGCGATTTCGGCGGCAAGCCGAGGACCACCGGGCTGGACGACGCCACCATCGAACGGATGGCGGCGGACTCGCCCCTGCTGGTGCAGGCGATCGTCGAGGCCGTGGCACGCCACCGGGAGCTGCGCGCCGACCTGGCGGACTTCCTGCGCCTGGACGAAGCCGAGCAGATCACCCTGGTGCAGTCCGGCTTCATCAACTTCTACCCGGATGACGCGGTCAACCCCTATGTCTCGGCGGTGGCCCGCGGCCCGTGGATCATCACGCTCAAGGGCGCGGTACTGCACGACAACGGCGGCTACGGCATGCTCGGTTTCGGCCACAACCATCAGGCCATTCTCGAAGCGATGAGCCGCCCGCAGGTGATGGCCAACGTGATGTCGCCGAGCATCGCCCAGATGCGCTTCACCCGGGCACTGGATCGCGAGCTGGGCCGCCGCCGCGGCTGCAACCCGTATACGCGCTACATGTGCCTCAACTCCGGCTCCGAAGCGGTAGGCCTGGCCTGCCGCATCGCCGACGTCAACGCCAAGCTGATGACCGACCCGGGCGCGCGCCACGCCGGGCGCACGATCAAGCGGCTGGTGGTGAAGGGCGCCTTCCACGGCCGCACGGACAAGCCGGCCCTGTATTCCGATTCGTCGCGCAAGGCTTACCAGCAGCACCTGGCCAGCTACCGCCACGAGGACAGCGTCATCACCGTCGCGCCCTACGATATTGCCCAACTGGAAGCGGCCTTCGCGGACGCGGACCGGCACGGCTGGTTCATCGAGGCGATGTTCCTGGAACCGGTGATGGGCGAAGGCGACCCCGGCCGCGCCGTCACCAGCGGGTTCTACAGCGCGGCCCGCGCGTTGACCGAAGCGCATGGCAGCCTGCTGCTGGTGGACTCGATCCAGGCCGGTCTGCGCGCCCACGGCGTGCTGTCGATCATCGACTACCCGGGGTTCGAGAACCTGCCCGCGCCGGACATGGAAACGTTCTCCAAGGCGCTCAACGCCGGCCAGTACCCGCTGTCGGTGCTGGCCGTCAGCGAGCGCACCGCCGACCTGTACCGCAAGGGCATCTACGGCAACACCATGACCGCCAACCCGCGCGCGCTGGACGTGGCGCTGGCCACGCTCGACCAGTTGAGCGATGCCGTGCGCGACAATATCCGCGAACGGGGCAAGGAGTTCGTCGACAAGCTCAACGCACTGAAGGTCGAGCTGGGCGGACTGATCACCAAGGTGCAGGGCACCGGCCTGCTGTTCTCCTGCGAGCTGGCGCCGGAGTACAAGTGCTACGGCGCCGACTCCACCGAGGAATACATGCGCGAGCGCGGTGTCGGCGTGATCCATGGCGGCACCAACTCGCTGCGCTTCACCCCGCACTTCAACGTGACCAGCGCCGAGGTGGACCTGGTGGTGGCGAACGTGCGCCATGCCCTGCTGCACGGCCCGCGCAAGGCCAAGGCCGAGGCGGCCTGAGCAAACCGGTCGATCGGCCATGCCGGCGCGGAACGCGGCGGCATGGCTTGACGCATCGTGAATGCCGCGCCTGCCCCACTCCCACGCTGGCCGCTTCAGGCATAGACTGGTGGCGCCGGCATCCGCCGGTCACCAGGGAGGATTAACCGATGTCGATGTCACTGCGCCTACTTGCCATCAGTGCCGCTTTCGCCTTTGCCGGCGCCGCCTTCGCCGCCACACCGCAGGCAAGCACCGCCGCACCCGCCAAGGCACGCACCGCCCAACAGCAGCGCATGGTTGACTGCAACAAGCAGGCTACCGGCAAGAAAGGCGCCGAACGCAAGACCTTCATGAGTTCCTGCCTGAAAGGCGGCCGCGTCGCGGCGGCGGCGCCGTCGGCCCGCGAGACCCAGCAGGCCAAGATGAAGAGCTGCAATGTCGAAGCCAAGACCAAGGCCCTTGCCGGCAAGGCGCGCAAGGAGTTCATGAGCGGCTGCCTGAAGGGCGCGCCCGCGCACTGATCGCCGCAACGCGCCATCCACTGCCCACGCACGCGGGGACACGCGTGCGTGGGCAGTGCCGTTTCGCCCACCCGGCTGCCGCGCGTGCCGTGCCCGCCGCCATCGAAGGCCATCCCGATGACGATCGTCGAAGTCCGCCATCCGCTGATCCAGCACAAGCTTGGCCTGATGCGGCACGCCGGCATCAGCACCAAGGAATTCCGCGAGCTGGCCTCCGAGGTCGCCGCCCTGCTCACCTACGAGGCCACCAAGGACCTGGAAACCGTCGAGCAGCAAATCGTCGGCTGGGCCGGCCCGCTGCGGGTGCGGACGATCAAGGGCAAGAAGATCACCATCGTGCCGATCCTGCGTGCCGGCCTGGGCATGTTGCCGGGCGTACTCGACATGGTCCCCTCGGCCAAGGTCAGCGTGGTCGGCGTGCAGCGCGACGAAATGACGCTGCAGCCGGTGGCCTACTACGAGAAACTCAGCGACCGCATGGACGAGCGCACCGCGCTGATCGTGGACCCGATGCTGGCCACCGCCGGCACCCTGATCGCCGCCGTCGACATGCTCAAGGCGGCTGGCTGCAAGCGCATCAAGGGGCTGTTCCTGGTGGCCGCACCGGAAGGCCTCAAGCGCATCGAGGCGGCGCATCCCGACATCGAGATCTACACCGCCGCGATCGACGAGCGGCTGAACGAACACGGCTACATCCTGCCCGGCCTCGGCGATGCCGGCGACAAGATCTTCGGCACCAAGCAGCTGCCGGCAACCGACTGACCGAACACGTAGGAGCCCGCTCGCGGGCGATGCTCTTCCGAATCCCGAATCCCGAATCCCGAATCCCGGCATAAAAGCATCGCCCGCCAGCGGGCTCCTACACCTGTCTTGGCCCGCCTCACCGGCCGAAACGGTCGGTCGCCTCGATCAGCTGGTGCAGGATGCCCGGCTCGAACGCCGAATGGCCGGCGTCCTGCACGATCCGCAGGTCGGCCTCGGGCCAGGCGCGATGCAGGTCCCACGCGCTGCGCAGCGGGCACACCACGTCATAGCGGCCCTGCACGATCACCGCGGGAATATGCCGGATGCGGTCCACGTTGCGCAGCAACTGGTCGTCATGCTCGAAGAAGCCGCCGTTGACGAAGTAGTGGCATTCGATCCGCGCGAACGCCAGGGCAAACCCGTCCTCGCCGCTGGAGGCGATGTGCGTTTTGTCCTGCCACAGGAAGCTGGTGGCGCCTTCCCACACCGACCAGGCGCGTGCCGCCCGGGTGCGGATTTCCGCGTCATCGCTGGTCAGGCGACGATGGTAGGCGCTCATCAGGTCGCCCCGTTCCACCTCGGGAATCGCATCGAGATAGGTCTCCCAGGCATCCGGATACAGCGCGTCGCAGCCCTTCTGGTAGAACCATTCCAGCTCGCTGCGACGCAGCATGAAAATGCCGCGCAACACCAGCTCCGTCACCTTGTCCGGGTGCGTCTGCGCGTAGGCCAGCGCCAGGGTGGATCCCCACGAACCGCCGAACACCTGCCAGCGCGCGATCGCCAGATGCTGGCGCAGCCGCTCGATGTCGGCCACCAGGTCCCAGGTGGTGTTGTCGGTCAGCTCGGCGTGCGGCGTGGACCGGCCGCAGCCACGCTGGTCGAACAGCACGATCCGGTACACCGCCGGGTCGAAGAAGCGCCGGCATTTGCCGTTCGTGCCGCCGCCCGGGCCGCCGTGCAGGAACACCACCGGCTTGCCGTGCGGGTTGCCGCTCTGCTCGTAGTACAGCGTGTGCAACGCAGAGACCTTGAGGAAGCCGCTGTCGAACGGCTCGATTTCGGGATAGGGCGAACGCAACGGCGACGATGACATGCAGGCTCCTGAAAGCGGACGAAGCGGCCGCCAAGGCTAGCACGAGGCCGCATGCCGCCCTCAGTCGGCGGCAAACAACTTGCCCGGATTGAGGATGCCGTTGGGATCGAACACCTTGCGCACGCCCTGCATCAACGCGATCTCGGCCGCGCCGCGGGTGCTGCCCAGGTACGCGCGCTTGACCAGGCCGATGCCGTGCTCGGCCGAGATGCTGCCGCCGTGGCGCTGCAGGGTGGCCGCCAGCAGCTTGGTCACGTGCTCGCATTGGGCGATGAAGGCATCGTTGGCGACGCCCTCCGGGCGCAGCACGTTGATGTGCAGGTTGCCGTCGCCGATGTGGCCGAACCAGACCACGTCGAACTGGGGGTATTCGCCGGCCAGCAGCGCCTGCATCTCGTGCAGGAAAGCGGGCACCGCGCTGATGCGCACCGAGACGTCATTCTTGTACGGCTGCCGGGCGGCCAGGCTTTCGGTAATGCCCTCGCGCAGGCGCCACAGCGCCGCCGCCTGAGCCTCGCTCTGCGCGATCACGCCGTCACTGACCCAGCCCTGCTCCAGGGCCTGTTCGAACGCGGCCAGCGCGGCGTCCTGCGCGCGATCGTCCACCGCGTCGAACTCGGTGACCACGTAGTACGGATGATCGCCCTCGATGGCGCGCTGGCCACCATGCGCCAGCACGTGCTTGAGCGCCACGTCGGTGAAAAACTCGAAGGCCTGCAGCGCCAGCCTGGCGCGGAAAAGCGCAAACACCTGCATCAGCGCGTCCATGTCCGGCAACGCCAGCAGCATTACCTGCGACGGCGGCGCCGGGTCCGTCAGCTTCAGGGTCGCCTCCACCACGATGCCGAGGCTGCCTTCCGAGCCGATCAGCAACTGGCGCAGGTCGTAGCCGCTGGAATTCTTGATCAGGCCACGGTTGAGCTCCAGCAGTTCACCGTTGCCGGCCACCACCTTGAGCCCGGCCACCCACTCGCGCGTATTGCCGTAGCGGATCACCCGGATGCCGCCGGCGTTGGTGGCGATGTTGCCGCCGATCGAGCAGGAGCCACGCGCGGCAAAATCCACCGGATAGAGCAGCCCGTGTCCGCGGGCGGCCTCGTGCACGGCCTGCAGGGTCATGCCGGCCTGCACGGTCAGGCTGCGATCGACCGGATTGAAATCCAGCACGCGGTTCATTCGCTCCAGGCTGAGCACCAGTTCGCCATGGGCCGCCACCGCCCCGCCCGACAGGCCCGTACGACCACCCGAGGGCACGATCGCCACCCCTTGTTCGTTGGCCCAGCACACGATGGCCTGTACTTCTTCCACCGTGGCCGGCAGCGCGATCGCCAGCGGTGCGGGGGTCCAGCGCCGGGTCCAGTCGCGACCGTAGTGCTCGAGATCTCCCGCATCCGTCAGCAGGCGCACATCGGGCAATCGGCGGATCAATTCAGCAAGGCGGGGGTCGGACATGCGTTACTCCAGGGTCGGCCTCACAGCCTGCCAGCGAGATCGCGCCACGTCCAGTGCTGCAGCGCCGCAAAAAAGGCGTCGTCTCTGGCATAGTAGGAGTCCCCTTCTCGCCCAGGCCGCCACCATGCAGACTTCCTATCCCCGTCAAGACATCAAGGTATTGCTGCTGGAGGGGATCAGCCCCAGTGCGGTCGAGGCCTTCCACCGCGCCGGCTACAGCCAGGTCGAGTTGCATGCCAAGTCGCTGCCGGAAGACGAGCTGTGCCAGCGCATCGCCGATGCGCACATCGTCGGCGTCCGCTCGCGCAGCCAGCTCACCGCCGAGGTACTGACCCAGGCCAAGCGCCTGATCGCGGTGGGCTGCTTCTGCATCGGCACCAACCAGGTCGACCTGAACACGGCGCGCAAACTCGGGGTACCGGTATTCAACGCCCCCTATTCCAATACGCGCAGCGTCGCCGAACTGGTGATTGCCGAGGCGATCATGCTGCTGCGTGGCATCCCGCAGAAGAACGCGCTGTGCCATCGCGGCGGCTGGACCAAATCCGCCGCCGGCAGTTTCGAGACGCGTGACAAGGTGCTGGGCATCGTCGGCTATGGCCACATCGGCACCCAGGTCGGCGTGCTGGCCGAATCCCTCGGCATGCGCGTGATCTTCCACGACATCGAAACCAAGTTGTCGCTGGGCAATGCCCGCGCGGTGTCCAGCCTCGACGAACTGCTCGAACGGGCCGACGTCGTCACCCTGCACGTTCCCGAGACCCCGGCCACGCAGCTGATGATCAGGGCCGAACAGCTGGCGAAAATGCGCGCCGGCGCCATGCTGATCAATGCCTCGCGCGGCACCGTGGTGGATATCGATGCGCTCGCCGCCGCCCTGCAGCGCGGTCACCTGGCCGGCGCCGCCGTCGACGTCTTTCCGGCCGAGCCCAAGGGCAACGACGATCCCTTCGTGTCGCCCCTGGTCGGCATGGACAACGTGATCCTGACCCCGCATATCGGCGGCAGCACGCTGGAGGCGCAGGACAATATCGGCGTGGAGGTCGCCAGCAAGCTGATCCGCTACAGCGACAATGGCTCCACGCTTTCGGCGGTGAACTTCCCCGAAGTCACCCTGCCCGAGCACCCGAACAGCTGCCGCCTGCTGCACATCCATCGCAACATGCCGGGCATGCTGTCGCGCATCAACGAACTGTTCACCGCAGGCAATATCAACATCGATGCACAGTTCCTGCAGACCGACAGCGAAGTCGGCTACGTGGTGATCGACGTCAGCGCCGACGTGAAGCAGGCGAATGCGCTGAAGGATCAACTGGCGGCGATACCCGGCACCTTGCGCAGCCGCGTGCTGTACTGAGGGCCGGTCGCGGGCAACCGGGAGCCGCAATGCTGCCCGGCCCCTGTTTCCCGCTCCCAACAAAAAAGCGCCCAAGGGCGCTTTTTTCATGCCGAATTGGTCGGGGCGGCCGGATTCGAACCGACGACCCTCTGCCCCCCAGGCAGATGCGCTACCAGGCTGCGCTACGCCCCGACGATCAGCAAGTCGACAAGTCTAACAGCTGACCGGGCAAGCCCGGAAGCCATTTTTGAAATTGATCGGTTCAACGGCGCAACAGGGTCAGCACCTCTTCCAGTTCCAGCCGCACCTGACGCACGATCTGGTGGGAAATGCTGGCCTCCATCCGCGCCTGCGGGCCTTCCAGCCGGGCGCGCGCACCGGTGATGGTGAAACCCTCGTCGTACAGCAGCGAGCGGATCTGGCGGATCATCAACACGTCATGGCGCTGGTAGTAGCGCCGGTTGCCGCGCCGCTTGACCGGATTGAGCGCCGGGAACTCCTGCTCCCAGTAGCGCAGCACATGGGGCTTGACACCGCACAACTCGCCGACCTCACCGATGGTGAAGTAGCGCTTGGCCGGGATGGCAGGCAGCTCGGTGTTATTCCCTTGATCCAGCATAACCCTCGACTCTCACCTTGAGTTTCTGTCCCGGCCGGAACGTGACGACCCGACGGGCGGAGATCGGAATCTCCTCCCCTGTCTTCGGGTTGCGTCCAGGTCGCTGGTTTTTCAGCCGCAGGTCGAAATTGCCGAAACCGGACAACTTCACCTGCTCCCCGTTTTCCAATGCTCCGCGAACCACCTCGAAATAGGCATCCACGAATTCCTTCGCCTCACGCTTGTTGAGGCCCACGTCGAGGAACAGCCGCTCGGCCATTTCCGCCTTGGTCAGCGCCATTTCATCCCCGCAACTTTGCCTTGCATGATTGCTCCAACGCAGTGACCGCCTCGCGCACGCAGCGATCCGCGTCGTCATCTGTAAGCGTGCGTGAAGCATCCTGTAAAATCAAGCCCATAGCGAGACTTTTTCGCCCCGGTTCAACGCCCTTGCCGCTGTAACGGTCAAACAGCCGCAATTCCCGCAAACGTTCGCCCAGCGTGCTGCGAACGAGCCGGTCGATCTGTGACCAGCTGACCGATTCCGGCAGGTCCAGCGCGATGTCGCGGCGCACCGAGGGAAACCGGGGTATCGCCGCCGCCTGTGGCAAACGGCGCGCCAGCAACGGCGCCAAGGCCAGCTCCAGCACGTGCACATCCGGCCCCAGGTCCAGTTGCCTGGCCAGTTGCGGGTGCAATGCCCCCATGAACCCCGCCGTCTCGCCATCGCGTGCGACGCGGGCGCCGCGGCCGGGGTGCAGCCAGCCGGGCAGGCCATCGGCATGCACCGACCAGCGCCGCGGCTCGCCGCCCCAGGCGATCAAGGCATCCAGGTCGCCTTTCAGGTCATGAAAGTCGAGCATCCGCGCCGGTTCGCCCCACTGCTCGGCACGGGCAGGGCCGCAGGCCACGATAGCCAGGCTCGGCGTTTCCACCGGCGGATCGCCTGTACCAAATACCCGCGCGACCTCGAACAGCCGCACTCGCTCCTGCTGGCGCGCGCGATTGTGGCGCAACGCCTCGATCAGCCCCGGCAGCAGCGACGGGCGCATCACCGCCAGATCGGCCGACAACGGATTGGCCAGCGGCACCAGGCGCTCGGTGAAGCCCCAGCTCGCCAGCAGGTCGGCCGCCACGAACGACAGGTTGACCGCCTCGTAGTAGTCGCGCGCAGCCAGTTGCTCGCGCAACGCCAGCTCGCCGATGCGCGCTTCCGGCTCGATCGCCAGGGTCAACGCGCCGGCTGGCGTCGCGGTGGGGATGTTGTCGTAGCCGAAGATGCGCGCGACCTCCTCGATCAGGTCCTCCTCGCGCTCGATGTCGAAGCGGCTGCTCGGCGCGGTGATCCGCCAGCCGTCGGCGGTGGTTTCCACCCGCATGCCCAGCGCGGTGAAGATGCGCGCCACCTCGGCATCGGCCACGTCCACGCCGAGTACGCGCTTCAGGCGCGCGCGCCGCAACGTCACCGCCGCCGGTGCGGGCAGGTCGGCCGGGTTCTCCGCCACCAGCACCGGGCCGGCCTGGCCGCCGGCGATCGCCAGCAGCAATTCAGTGGCACGCTCCAGCGCACGGCGCGGCAGCTCGGGGTCGACGCCGCGCTCGAAGCGGTGCGAGGCATCGGTGTGCAGGCCCAGCTTGCGGGCGCGGCCCATGATCGCGGCTGGTGCGAAATGCGCGGATTCCAGGAAGATGTTGCGTGTGGTGTCGGTGACGCGCGAGTCGTAACCGCCCATCACGCCGGCCACCGCCAGCGGTTTCTTCTCGTCGGCGATCAGCACGAAGCCTTCGTCCAGCTTCGCCTCGCTGCCATCGAGCAGCTTCAGCGCCTCGCCGGCGCGCGCGTGGCGCACCACGATGTCGCCTTCGAGCGTGTCGTTGTCGAACGCGTGCAATGGCTGGCCCAGTTCCAGCATCACGTAGTTGGTTACGTCGACCACCGCGCTGATCGGGCGCAGACCGGCCCGGCGCAGGCGTTCGGCCAGCCACAGTGGCGTGCGCGCGGCCGGGTCGATGCCCTCGACGATGCGGCCAAGATAGCGCGGCGCGTCCTTGCCGGCCTCCAGCCGGATACCGCGCTGCGCCGCGCCGGTGACCGCAACGGCCGCCGGCGCCGGCACCTTCACCGCGCTGCCGAACAGCGCGGCGACGTCATGCGCCAGGCCGACCAGGCCGAGGCAGTCGGGCCGGTTCGGGGTGAGCTTCAGCTCGATGCTGGCGTCGGGCAGGCCGAGGTAGTCGGCCAGCGGCTGGCCCACCGGTGCATCGGCCGGCAGCTCCAGCAAACCTGACGCATCGGCGTCGATGCCCAGCTCCTTCGCCGAGCACAGCATGCCGGACGACTCCACGCCGCGCAGCTTGGCCGCCTTGATGGAAATGCCGCCGGGCAGCTCCGCGCCGACCTTCGCCAGCGGCACCTTGATGCCGACGCGTGCGTTCGGCGCACCGCAGACGATCTGCAGCGGCTCGCCCGGCCCGGCGTTCACTTTGCAGACCTGCAGGCGATCGGCCTGTGGATGCTTTTCGGCGCCGACGATCTCGGCCACCACCACGCCGGCCAGGCCGTCGCCGAGCGGCGTGAGTTCTTCCACTTCCAGCCCCGCCATGGTCAGCGCATGGGCCAGTTGGGCGCGGTCGGCCTTGATCTCGACCAGTTCACGCAGCCAGTTTTCGGAGAATTTCATCTAAAGTCCGGGATTCGGGATTCGAGATTCGGGATTCGGGAAAGCGGCGGAATCGAGGCTCTTGCGAATCCCGAATCCCCATTCCCGAATCCCGGCCGTCAGGCAAACTGCCTGAGAAAACGCAGGTCGTTCTCGAAGAACGCGCGCAGATCGGAGACGCCGTAGCGCAGCATCGCGAAGCGTTCCACGCCCAGGCCGAAGGCGAAGCCGGTGTAGCGTTCCGGATCGATGCCGCAGTTCTTCAGCACGTTCGGATGCACCATGCCGCAGCCGAGCACTTCCAGCCAGCGCGCGCTGCCGTCTTCGGCGTCCCAGCGGATGTCCACCTCGGCCGAGGGCTCGGTGAAGGGGAAGTAGCTGGGGCGGAAGCGCATCTCGAAATCGCGCTCGAAGAACGCGCGGATGAATTCGGACAGCGTACCCTTGAGGTCGGCGAAGCTGGAGGTTTCGTCGACCAGCAGGCCTTCGATCTGGTGGAACATCGGCGAATGGGTCTGGTCCGAATCGCTGCGGTAGACCTTGCCCGGCGCGATGATGCGGATCGGCGGCTGGCGGCCGGCCATGCTGCGGATCTGCACCGGCGAGGTATGCGTGCGCAGCAGGCGGCCGTCGCCGAAGTAGAAGGTGTCGTGCATGGCGCGCGCCGGATGGTGCGGCGGGAAGTTCAGCGCCTCGAAGTTGTGCCAGTCGTCCTCGATCTCCGGACCGTCGGCGCGCTGGTAGCCGAGCCGCGCGAAGATCGCGGCGATGCGCTCCAGCGCGCGGGTGACCGGGTGGATGCCGCCACGCTCGCCGTCGCGTCCGGGCAGGCTGATGTCGAGTGTCTCGGAGGCGAGGCGGCGATCGAGCTCGGCCTGCTCCAGCAGCTGCTTGCGCGCGGCCAGCGCATCGGCAAGACGATCCTTGACCTTGTTCACCTCGGCACCGCGCGCCTTGCGCTCATCCGGCGCCAGCGCGCCCAGCGTCTTCAGCGCGGCGGTGACGATGCCGCTCTTGCCCAGCAGTCCGACGCGCAGCGCATCGAGCGCCTCCAGCGTATCGGTCTTGTCGATATCGGCCAGCACCTGCGCGGCGCGGCGGTCCAGATCATCCATCGGTACGATTCCGGTACATGCGCGGGAATCGGGATGGGGGTTGGAGGTTCGAAACGGCGGTGCCTGCGCTCTTGCCAATCCCGAATCCCGAATCCCGAATCCCGCCAACAAAAACGGGGAGAAGGCCGTGGCCTTCTCCCCGCTCGCTTTACATCATATCGTGCTGACGCAGCAGCTACCGACGATCAAGCGGCCAGACTGGCCTTCGCTTTCTCGGCGATCACTCCAAACGCCTTGATGTCGTGCACGGCGATATCGGCCAGGACCTTGCGATCCACGGTGATGCCGGCCTTGCTCAGGCCGTTGATCAGGCGGCTGTAGCTCAGCCCGAACATGCGTGCCGCGGCGTTGATGCGCACGATCCACAGCGCGCGGAACTGGCGCTTGCGCTGCTTACGGCCGATATAGGCGTACTGACCAGCCTTGATGACGGCCTGGTTGGCTACGCGGAAGACCTTGCGCCGGGCGTTGTAGTAACCCTTGGCGCGGCCGATGATTTTCTTGTGACGACGACGGGCGGTAACGCCACGCTTTACACGAGCCATGGTTTATCTCCTCGTCTTACAAGTACGGCAACATGCGTGCTACGCCAGGGGCGTCACACGCTTTGAGATGATTCGGTGCACGCAGACCGCGCTTACGCTTGGTCGACTTCTTGGTCAGGATGTGTGACTTGAAGGCGTGGCCGCACTTGATTTTGCCCGAAGCGGTTTTGCGAAAACGCTTCGCCGCCGCACGGTTGGTCTTGATCTTGGGCATGAAATGCTCCCTGTATGGGACCACCTGTGGCGGCGGCCCCGGTTTCTGACTGACCTGGCGGTGCTCGGGGGAACACTCTTTCCGTCCTGCCATGATCGGTGCACGACCCATCCTGCGGGTCGAACCGGCGATTATACGGAGTTCAAACCCCGGATACCAGTAGGAGCGCGCTTGCGCGCGATGCCCTTGAGCCCAGTCGGCTGGGAACGAAAAGCATCGCGCGCAAGCGCGCTCCTACAAGTAACGCGTCGCCGCGACTATTTCTTCTTCGGCCCGATCATCATGACCATCTGACGGCCTTCCAGACGCGGATAGGACTCGATCTGGCCGTTGTCGCCCACGTCTTCCTGGATCTTCTTGGCCAGGTTCTGGCCCAGGTCCTGATGCGACATCTCGCGGCCGCGAAAGCGGATCGTCACCTTGACCTTGTCGCCTTCCTCCAGGAACCGCAACATATTGCGCAGCTTGATCTGGTAGTCGCCCACGTCGGTCACCGGCCGGAACTTCACTTCCTTGATCTCGACCTGCTTCTGCTTCTTCTTGGCGGCCTGCGCCTTCTTCTGCGCTTCGAACTTGAATTTGCCGTAATCCATGATGCGGCAAACCGGCGGATCGCCGTTGGGCTGGATCTCGACCAGATCCATGCCAGCTTCCTGGGCCAGCGCCAGCGCCTCGTCACGGGTAAGGATGCCGAGCTGCTCGGCGTCCACACCAATCACACGCACCCGCGGCACACGGATTTCCAGGTTGCGACGATTGCCCTTGTTGTCGGTGGTTGCGATACCACGATCCTCCAGAAGAAGTAATGAAACAGACCGCCCGGCGCTCAATGCCGGGTTTCGGTCTCCAAGCGCTCGACAAAGGCGGTCAGCGGCATGCTGCCCAGATCCTCGCCTGAACGGGTACGCACAGAAACCGTCCCCGTCTCTTTCTCGCGGTCGCCGACCACGAGCAGATAAGGCACTTTCTGCATCGTATGTTCGCGGATTTTATAGCCGACTTTCTCGTTGCGCAAATCCGATTGTACCCGGAAACCTTTGTCGACAAGGGTTTGCGTCACGTCGCCGACGTAGCCGGCCTGCGCATCGGTGATATTGAGCACCACCGCCTGCACCGGGGCCAGCCAGGGCGGCAGCAGGCCGGCGTGATGCTCGATCAGGATGCCGATGAAGCGCTCCATCGAACCCACGATGGCCCGGTGCAGCATCACCGGATGCCGCTTCTGCGAATTCTCGTCCACGTACTCGGCGTCCAGGCGCTCGGGCATCATGAAATCGACCTGCATGGTGCCGACCTGCCAGGCGCGGCCGATCGAGTCCTTCAGGTGGTACTCGATCTTGGGTGCGTAGAACGCGCCCTCGCCGGGCAGTTCCTCCCACTCCACGCCGGCGGCGCGCAGCGCACGGCGCAGCATTTCCTCGGTGCGATCCCAGAATTCGTCGGAGCCGATGCGTTTTTCGGGGCGCAGCGCCAGCTTGATCGCCAGGTCGGTGAAGCCGAAATCGGCATACACCTTCATCGCCTGCCGGTGGAACGCGGTGACTTCCGCCTCGACCTGCTCGGGGGTGCAGAAGATGTGGCCGTCGTCCTGGGTGAACGCGCGCACGCGCATGATGCCGTGCAGCGCGCCGGACGGTTCGTTGCGGTGGCAGCCGCCGAATTCGCCGTAGCGGATCGGCAGCTCGCGGTAGCTGTGCAGGCCGGTGTTGAACACCTGCACGTGGCCCGGGCAGTTCATCGGCTTCAGCGCGAAGGTGTGCTTCTCCGACTCGGTGAAGAACATGTTCTCGGCGTAGTTGTCCCAGTGCCCTGACTTCTTCCACAGCGACACGTCCAGCACCATCGGGCAGCGCACTTCCTGGTAGCCGCTGCGCTTGTACACCCCGCGCATGTACTGCTCGACCGCCTGCCAGATCGCCCAGCCGTTGGGGTGCCAGAACACCATGCCCGGGCTCTCCTCCTGCTGGTGGAACAGGTCCAGTGCCTTGCCGATCTTGCGGTGATCGCGCTTTTCGGCCTCCTCCAGCTGGAACAGGTAGGCCTTCAGATCCTTGTCGTTGAGCCATGCCGTGCCGTAGATGCGGGACAACATGGCGTTGTTCGAGTCGCCGCGCCAATAGGCGCCGGCCACCTTCATCAGCTTGAACGCGCGCAACTTGCCCGTGTTCGGCACATGCGGGCCACGGCAGAGATCGGTGAACTCGCCCTGGCTGTACAGCGAAAGCTGCTCGCCGGCGGGAATCGACTCGATGATCTCGGCCTTGTACGCCTCGCCCAGTCCGCGGAAAAACGCCACCGCCTCGTCGCGCGACTTCACGCTGCGCGTCACCGGCAGCTGCTCGGCGACAATCTTCTCCATTTCCGCCTCGATCCTGGGCAGGTCGTCGGGCGTGAAGGGACGTTCGTAGGCAAAGTCGTAGAAAAAGCCGTTGTCGATGACCGGTCCGATCGTCACCTGCGCCCCCGGGTACAGCCGCTGCACGGCCTGCCCCATCAGGTGCGCGGTGGAATGGCGCAGGATCTCCAGCGCCTCGGGGCTCTTGTCGGTGATGATCTGCAAGCTGGCATCGTGGTCGATGGAATGACCGGCATCCACCAGCTGGCCATCGACCTTGCCGGCCAGCGTGGCCTTGGCCAGGCCGGCGCCGATCGAGGCGGCCACGTCCTGCACGCTGACCGGATGCTCGAACGGCCGCTTGCTGCCGTCGGGTAGGGTAATTTCAAACATGGGAACCATTCTCTGGAAAGCAAAAAAGGGCATGCGCCCTTCTTTCGACAAAAGCACCAGGGCGCAGCGATGATCAGCGGTGGAACGCGGTAGTTCCCATGTCGCACACTCGGCCGGCGGGTACGCTGGCCACCTTTGGTCTGGCGGGGTTGCCGGAAAGCTAGTTTAGCCCGGATCGGCTGTCAATCTCAGCCATCCGTCGCATGACCGAGCCGCTTCCACGCGCCATGATGGCCGCACCGGGAGTCATTCGATCAGCAAGGCGCCAGCTGGTGCGATCTGCTGGACGGCTGGTCCGTTCGGGGGTTCAAAACGGCCTCGCGATGACCAGGTAGATCACCGCCAGCACCAGCAGCACCGGCACCTCGTTGATCCAGCGCAAGGCCCGCGACGAAGGCAGCGTGCCGCCCTTCGCGGAACGCTTGAGCAGCCGCCCCGTCCACACGAAATAAGCCAGCACCAGCGCGACCAGGGTCAGCTTGGCGTCGATCCAGTGGCTGGCCCCGGTGACGTTGGGAAGGATCGACGGAAACCAGCGCCAGCCCTGCCACAGCGCCAGACCGAACACGAAGGCCAGGCCGAACATGTTGTGCCCGAATTTGTACAGCCGCCGCCCCATCAGCTGCAGTCGCGCCAGCACCGCGGGTTCGCCCGCAGCCTCGGCCATGTTCACCAGGATGCGTGGCAGGTAGAACACCGCGGCCATCCAGGCGATGACGAACAGCACATGCAGCGACTTGAACAGCAGAAAGGTCACGAGGCGCGTCCACCGGCAAACGCTGCGGCTCGCAGCGGGGCCATCATCATAACGTGCATCGCCGCGCCTCAGTCCGCGCCGGGCCCCAGCCGGGCGAGCAGCGCCTGCAGCAGGCGTTCGCGATGCGCCACGTCGAGCGCGCCGTTGTGCCGGTCGGTCAGCTGAAAGAAATCCTCCACCCGCTCGCCGAACGTGGCGATCCGCGCATCGTGCACGCGCACCTGCTCGCTCAGCATCACCTGCGCCATCGCGGCGAGCAGCCCCGGCCGGTCGGTTCCGACAAAGGCCAGCTGGGTGCGGCCGCCGGCGGCATTGAAGCTGATCTTCGGGGTCATCTGGAAATGCTTCTGGTGCCGCGACATGCCGCGCTTGCTCGGCAGCACGCCGGAGGACTGGGCCAACGCCCGCTGCATGCGCTGCTGCAACTCTTCCGCCCGCGCGGGACTGGCCGGTTGCTGGCTGTCTGCCTCCAGCAGGAGAAAGGTGTCCAGGGCCATGCCGGTCGGTGAATTGAGCACCCGCGACTCCATGACCGAAAAGCGCAGCCGGTCGAGCACCGCCGTGACCGTCGCGAACAGGCCGTCGCGATCGGGTGCGTAGACGAACAACTCGGTGCTGCCGCGCACCGACAGCGGATGCACCGCCACCAGCGGCACCGCGCCGTGCGCGCGCAGGATCGCACCGGTCTGCCAGGCGATCTGTTCGGGCCGATGACGCAGAAAGCTCAGTTGCGGGAAATCGGCCCACACGCGCGCCACGTCCGCTTCCGCGAAGCCCTCGTTCATCAGCAGCGCGAGGGCGTGCTCGCAACACTCGTGCACGCGCACGCCGGCATCGCGCGGCAACTCGACATCGCTGCGCAGGGCGTAGCGCGTGCTGGTATACAGATCCGACAACAACCGCGCCTTCCAGCCATTCCACAGGCGCGGACTGGTGCCGATGATGTCGGCGATGGTCAACAGGTAGAGCTGGCTGAGTTGTTCCTGGTCACCGACGATACCGGCAAACCGGTGCACCACCTCGGGATCGGTGATGTCCTGGCGCTGGGCCGTGGTGCTCATCAGCAGATGCCAGCGCACCAGCCAGGCAACCCGCTCGATGTCACCGGCTGGCAGCCCCAGCCGCGTGCAGAACGTACGCGCATCCTGTTCGCCCAGCACCGAATGGTCGCCGCCACGACCCTTGGCGACGTCGTGGAACAGCGCCGCCAGCAGCAACACCTCGGGCTTGGGCAGCTTGGCCCATATCTCGCAGCCGAGGGGAAATTCGCCGCGTGCCCCCGGTTCGGCAAAACGCGCCAGGTTCCCCAGCACCCGCAAGGTATGCTCGTCGACCGTATAGACATGGAACAGGTCGTACTGCATGCGCCCGAAGACCTTGCCGAACGCCGGCAGGATCGCCGCCAGCAGACCATGCCGGTTCATTCGCCACAAGGCATCCACCGCGGGCGCACCACGCCGCAACAGGCACAGGAAGGCGGCGAGCACCTCGTCGTTTCCTGCCAGTGCCTCGCCGTAGGCGTCGGTCGCCTGGTGGATGCGGCGCATGGTGTCGGCACTGAAACCGCGGACTCCGTGCTGGTCGAGCCGGGCGATGAAGATCTCCACCAGCGCGGCGGGGCGCTGCATGAACAACTGCGCATCGCGGGCCGCCAGGCGCGAACCGTAGCGGACGAAGTCGGCGCCCACCGGCTGCGCTTCGCCCGGCACCTCAAGCATTTCCACGAAACGTTCGGCCACCTGCACGCCCAGCCGCTCCACCTGGCTGGCGGCACGGTAATAGCCCTGCATGAACTGCTCGACGCCAAGGTTTTTCGCGTGTTCGTCCTCGAAACCAAGCCGCGCGGCCAGCGCCCGCTGATAATCGAACAACAGCCGCTCCTCCGGCCGCCCGGCCTCCAGGTGCAGCGCATAGCGGTACCGCCGCAAGGTGGCCTCGGACTGTTCCAGTGCCGCCTTCTCGGCCGGATCGAGCAGGCCCTCGACCACCATCTCGGACAAGTCGGCCGCATGCGCCAGCCGGCGTCCCATCCAGCGCAGCGAGTCGAGCGTGCGCAGGCCGCCGGGGCCATCCTTGAGGTTCGGCTCGAGGTTGTAGGCGGTATCGTCATAGCGGGCATGCCGCGCATCGCGTTCGGCCAGCCGCGCCGCCAGGTAGGCTGCCGGCGGCCACAGCGCGGGGTCATCGACGATGGCGCGCAAGCGGGTGTCCAGCGCGGGGTCGCCCGCCAGCCGCCGCGCATCGAGCAGGCTGGTGAACACGCTCACATCCTGCGCCGCCAATGAGCGGCATTGCGCGGCATAGCGCACCGCATGACCAACCTTCAGGCCGACATCCCAGAGGGTGGCGAAGAACTGCTCCAGCGCCCGCAACCGCTCCGGCTCGGGCGCCGCCACCAGCGCCAGCAGGTCCACGTCCGAATAGGGGAACAGCAGCCCGCGCCCGAACCCGCCGACCGAAAACAGGGTGGCGCCGGCAACCTCGCCCAGGCACGCCATCCACACGTGCGCCACCACCCGCTCGACCGACTCACCTCGCCGCCTCGCCAGCGCGCTGGCATCGGCACCGTCGCGAAACGCCGTGGCCAGCGCGCGGTCCAGATCGCCGAGCAACTGCCGCAGCGCGCGACGCGCCTCGGTGGAAACACCCGAGCGCGGCACCGCCACGGGCAGACGCGGCAACGGCGGCAGGCTGACGGGGGCGAATACGGGGGGCATGGCGTGTCCTGATGGGAGTGGAGCCCGCTGGCGGGCGATGCTCTAAATGTCAATGATCCAGAAACATCGCCCGCCAGCGGGCTCTTACATCCAGAGGTTACGCGTCGGGCCAGGGCGTGAGGATCTCGAAGCCTTCGTCGGTCACCGCGATGGTGTGCTCCCATTGCGCCGACAGCGAATGGTCCCTGGTCACCACGGTCCAGCCGTCCGGCAGCTGGCGCGTCTGCGGCTTGCCGGCATTGATCATCGGCTCGACCGTGAAGGTCATGCCCTTCTTCAGCTCCACGCCCGCGCCCGGCTTGCCGTAGTGGAGCACCTGCGGCTCATCGTGGTAGACCTTGCCGATGCCGTGACCGCAGTACTCCCGCACCACGCTGAAGCCGGCCGCCTCGGCATGCTGCTGGATCGCGTGCCCGACATCGCCCAGGGTGGCGCCCGGGCGCACCGCCCCGATGCCCTTCATCATTGCCTCGAAGGTGGTGTCCATCAGCCGCCTGGCCAGCACCGAGGGCGTGCCGGCGACGTACATCCGGCTGGTGTCGCCATGCCAGCCGTCCTTGATCACGGTGACGTCGAGATTGACGATGTCGCCGTCCTTGAGCACCTTGCTCTCGCTCGGGATGCCGTGGCAGATCACGTGGTTGACCGAGGTGCACAGGGTCTTGGGAAAGCCGTGGTAGCCGACGTTGGCCGGAATCGCCTTCTGCACGTTGACGATATGCTCGTAGGCCAGCCGGTCCAGCTCCTCGGTGGTCACTCCGGGCTTGACGTGTTCCTTGAGCATCGCCAGCACCTCGGCGGCGAGCTTGCCGGCGATGCGCATGCCTGCGAGGTCTTCCGGACTTTTCAGGGTAATGGCCATGAGCTCCACTTTTCTTCAATGGCGGCAGAAGCTTCCGGCTCAATACGCTTGAGAATCCATCGCAACTTGCTGCACTGCCGGCGTACCGGCTACAATTTCGGAGTTTTGCTGATCCGGCTCCACCGTTTTGACGGTAGGCCAGCGCAAAGCGAACCGGGATTGTAGCGCCCAGCGGTGCAAGTCCCAACCAACGCCACACACGTATCGGCACCGCCTTCGGGGTGCCGCGTCCTGCCCACCACAGAATCGGGCAAGGCGCGGTCGAAGCCGGGGATGCGTGGAGGTCCCAACCCCCCAGGTCTCCCATCGAGACCACAGCTAGGAGTTACACCCATGGCCCAAGTCACCATGCGCCAGATGCTCGAAGCCGGCGTCCATTTCGGTCACCAGACCCGTTACTGGAACCCCAAGATGGCCCCGTACATCTTCGGCGCCCGCGGCAAGATCCACATCATCAACCTCGAGAAGACCCTGCCGCTGTTCACCGACGCGATGAACTTCCTGTCGGGCGTAGCGCAGAAGCGCGGCACCATCCTGTTCGTCGGCACCAAGCGTTCGGCCCGGGAGCCGTTGGCCGAAGAGGCCGCACGCGCCGGCATGCCGTTCGTCACCTCGCGCTGGCTCGGCGGCATGCTGACCAACTTCCGCACCGTCAAGCAGTCCGTGTCGCGCCTGAAGGAGCTGGAAGCGGCCGAGACCGACGGCAGCTTCGAGAAGCTGGTCAAGCACGAAGTGCTGGCCCGCCGTCGCGAGCGCGACAAGCTGCAGGCCTCGCTCGGCGGCATCAAGGACATGAACCGCCTGCCCGACGCGCTATTCGTGATCGACATCGGCCACGAAGACATCGCCGTGCAGGAAGCCAAGAAGCTCGGCATCCCGGTGATCGCCGTGGTCGACACCAACTACAACCCGGAACTGGTCGACTACGCGATCCCGGGCAACGACGACGCGATCCGCGCGATCCAGCTGTACGCCCGCGCCGCGGCCGACTCGATCCTGGAGGGCAAGGCCGCCGCGCCGTCCGCCGCCCAGGGCGACGGCAACGATTTCGTCGAGCTGGACGAGGAAGGCAACCCGGTCGCCAAGGTCGATCGCCCGCGCCGCGAAGCCGCCCCGCGCAAGCCGTCCGGCCCGCGCCGCGAGGGTGGCCGTGACGGCGGCCGCGGCCCCCGCAACGACGGTGCGCCAGCCAGGTAATCGCGACGACGGCGGTCATCCCGCCGTCGCATTCGCGCACGAACATCGCGCCATGGTGCCGGCGACCGGCCGCCATGGCGCAAACCCCGCATTAGAGGACTGATGATGAGCAATATCTCCGCCCAAATGGTCAAGGAGCTGCGCGAGCGCTCCGGCGCCGGCATGATGGAATGCAAGAA
>JAGWIC010000051.1 GCA_028866435.1 Lysobacteraceae bacterium
GCTGGGGCCGATGCAGCGCCACCTGCCGTGGTCGATCGCGACCTTGCGCTTCCGCCTCGCCCGCGTCATCGCGCGCCAGCTGTCACGCTGTCCGTGCTGCGGCAGAGCGCACCGAGGCATCAGGCGTTTTTAGTAACACAGTAGAACTAACAGGGCAACTAAAAACTGAGATCAAGGCCGGAGTCGACTTGCTTTTGGCTCGAGCTACCGGATTGGCTGATCTACTGGACAGCCTGCACGCAGCGCTAGGCAAGGGTGACTTCGATGCTGTACAGCAAATGCTGGCGTCCAATCCGCCGCTGCCGGTGCGCTACGATCGACTGCTCTCGAAGCTGCGTGGGGCGCGTTCGGAAGGAGCTCCGATAGCCGCGAATCTGGTCGCGGATATTCACGAAGTTTCTTCGGTGCTGCGCAGTCTGGAAAGGTCGATCGGCGTTCGATCCATGGCCGTGCTTGCAGCTGCGGGCGAAGGAAAGTCCGAGCTTGCCGTCAAGGTGACACAGACGGACGGGGAGTTCCCCGGTGGAGTCTTGCTGCTTGGAAAGAATCTTCATGCAGGTTATGGGCTTGATGATCTAGTGTCTGCCTTCAAGATTTCTGGCAGGCCAGCAGGGAGCTTCGACAGGCTGGTTGAGGCCTTAGATGCAGCGGGGCAGCGCGCGGGCAAGCGCATCCCCATTTTCATTGACGGTCTGAATGAGGCGGAGGACCCGAGAAACTGGAGGGATGAGCTCTCCCGGGCGGATGAGCTCCTGAAGGGTTTTCCGTACGTCCTGCTGGTCGTCACTCTGCGCAACGAGTTTGCACAGATGTGCCTGCCGGAGGAATTTCCGCGAGTCGAGCACAACGGGTTCCAGGAAGACCCGAAGACTGCCATCGACAAGTACTTTGAGTACTACAAGATCGATGCCACTGACGCGGATCTGCCAATCGAGTTCTTGCAGCACCCGTTGACGCTGAGAATCTTCTGTGAGGTTGCGAACCCTCGACGCCAACACTTTGTCGGGGTGGAGGCGCTCCCTAGTTCGCTCGCAAGCCTCTTCGAAGCGCACTTCAACAAGATTGCCGAAAGAGTTGCGGAGCTTTCTCCGACGGCGCATCGCATCTATCAAGATGAAGTGCAAGAAGCGCTGTTGACGATCGCAGGTCTCCTTTGGGAGGCCAACGCGAGAAGTGTGGACTTCCAAGCGGCACGGCAGGCTGTTGGGGACGCGGGCCGTTGGGACGCCAGCGTCATTCGCGCGCTGGAGTCCGAAGGCGCCCTCGTTCGAACGACTTCTGAGGAAGGCGGCCAAGGAGTCGCATTTTCATACGATCTGATGGCCGGGCATATGATGGCCCGCCACCTGCTTGCCAGGCCCGACTTGGCGCAGCGGCTGCAAAGCGATGAAGGACGCGCCTGCTTCCGATTCCGTGAGCCTGGGTCGCATACCTTCGCCTTTGACGTGTTCCGGGCTTTGGTTGGCCTGTATCCGCAACGCCTTGGCAGGCGTCAGCTTTGGCAAGACTTGTCGGATGAGAGCCTCCTCTTGAACGCTCTGCTTTTGACAGCGCAATCCGATCCAAGCCATATCGGGCGGGAAACGGTAGAGCGCTACGCGTGCGCCATGCAGGAGTCGAAGCAGTTCGCACAGCTTGCCTTCAAGAGACTCTGGAGTACTAGGGCGGCTCGAGCGCACCCGTTTGACATGGACTTCGTGCACGGCGTGCTATTGGCTATGCCCAATACGCAGCGCGATCTATTCTGGTCAGAATGGGTTCGCGAGCGGTCTGAGGAAGTTGAAGACGATTTCAAGTTCCTGTCGTCCAGGTGGAAATCGGGTGACCTGGATGAGCGGGAGATTCGCCGGGCGCGCTGGGTGATGTGGACGTTGACGTCAACGTCCAGAAGCCTGCGCGACGTGGCCACCAAGACCCTGTATGAATTCGCCACCAAACGGCCTGCGGAGTTTTTCCCGCTGGCGGTGGAGGCTATTGCCGTTTCAGACCCATATGTCCCCGAGCGGATGTTCGCCGCAGCCTACGGAGCAGCACTCTCCACCTGGTCGGATATTAGTGCTGTGGAGATGCGCGAGGCTTTGCCTAGAGTTGCTCGTGAGATTTATCAGGCGATGTTCGCACCTGGCGCCACGCATCCTACTTGGCACGCCCTGTATCAGCAGTACTGTCTGGGAACCATTGTCATCGCAAGGATGGTTGATCCGGCTTGCTTGTCTGAGGACGAGGCAGCTCACCTCCTTCCACCGTTTAGCCATCTGCCCAGCCCGTTTGAGAACATGCCTCAGTACGACCCGGCGGTGATCGAACATGCGAAGCGTGCGGCGATTCGAATGGACTTCGGCAACTACACGATCGGGAGACTTATTCCTGGTCGGTCAAACTACGACGACAGCAACCCAGAGTACCAGCGGGTGCTGCCGGCAATCGTTTCGCGAATGCTGGTGCTTGGTTATGACCCCGAGCGGTTCGAAGCTATTGACCAGAAAATGAACTCAGGCCCTCGTATTGGAGGTAATAGGCACAAGGTCGACCGATACGGGAAGAAGTACGGCTGGATCGCTTACTTCGAGATGTGGGGTTTCCGGCATGCGCAAGGTCTTCTTGCCGAGGAGCGCGGCGCTCGCCCGTCAGACGCGGACATTGACCCTACATTCCCCCTCGAGACCGAGAGCATCGATCTGCCGCTCCCAGACTTGTTCAACGGCCAGCCTACGGGTACTGGCGATTGGGTGGAGAGAGGGTCGCAACCAGACTACCGCGACATTCTCGAGATTGCGGAGATTGATAGCGTGACGGGGCCGTGGGTCGTACTTGACGGGTTCCTCGAACAGAACGCTCCTGCCGATGACCGACAGGTCTTTACCTTCCTTCGAGGTTTACTCGTGGACAGCGGAGAAGTCGAAAGCTTATGCGCGTTGTTCACTGGTCTCGAGTACCCCGGCAACGACGCCATTCCGGAGGGCCCAAGCTACTACTACACCTATGCGGGGGAGATGCCGTTCTCCTCGATTCCGGGACTGCCTGTCGTTGAAGAGCGAGAGGACGACAGCGCCGAATACATGGTGTCTGCTGATCGGTGGTCAAAAAATGGCGTCGCGATCGACATACCGGTGCAGA
This sequence comes from Lysobacteraceae bacterium, assembly GCA_028866435.1. Classification (GTDB taxonomy): domain Bacteria; phylum Pseudomonadota; class Gammaproteobacteria; order Xanthomonadales; family Rhodanobacteraceae; genus Rhodanobacter. The sequence goes on from JAGWIC010000051.1 coordinate 3,118, forward strand.
AATACAGCTGGGAGAGCTACCACAGCGTGGTGAATCAGAACAGCGGTTCGAGCCTGCCCTCCAAACTGCTCTGTGAGGCTTTGAGCCTCAGGTACCGCGCAAACAAATTGGATTTGCGTGATGCTTCAGGTGTGGCGTCCCTGTACCGCAGGGTAGGTGAGTATGGGTCGCAGCTCAGTGGCTCTTTCTGCTATCTGCGTCGTGACCTTATCGACAGCTACTTGAGACAGTCCGGCAAGGCGCTGGTGTGGCTTATGTGGGGAGAGCGCGGCTTCCATCACCGGTCAACCGAGGTACGCAACCTGCACGAGTACTACGCGAGCTACCAGCACATTCACAAGCGCGCTCACGTCTATCAGCCTGCCTCGAACGCTCAATCGTAGGCCGAATCAGGCGAGGGGATACCACCATTCTTGGACACAGAAGACGTTTATGCAGGGCGTGGAATCGGCGGCGGATTCAGTATTCGATATGCACCGCTCGACGGCCTGACTAGGTCGCGGCACGTTCAAATCGGGTAACCGGCGCCTCGAATGACAATCGCTGTCGGTCAGCACACAAACATCCATGACCGGTTACAGCCTGTAGCAGCCAGCCAAGACGACTCACCAACCGACTGCTTCTGGCCGAACTGAGACATTCGAAACCTTAAAAAAACCGTGCGGCGCGGGATTTTTCGCTCATGGCTTTGGTTTTTTTGCCATCACGTAGTGGTGCCGCTGCACCGGGTGTGGGCCGCGAAGCGGCACGAAACGTTCGTGCCGGAGCTTTTGGCTCAAGCGAAGAGCATCGCGCATAAGATGCGCTCCTACAGGTGCGGCGATGGGGTTTCCTTGAATCTGGAAACCTGGGGGGCAGACGTGGACGTTCTGATCTGCAGCGGCGGTTCGCAAGCCGACATGGCAGCGGTTCGCCATCTGCCCTGCGCCTCAGGGCTCCGAATGACGGGAAGAAAGCAGGCCGGCGTGTCGGCCGGCCGTCATGCCTCGCGGCCCCACATCGGCGCTCAGGTATCCGCTTTGCTCGCCCAGCCCACGCGGTCGCCGCGGGTGAATACGCGGTCGCTCTCCAGCACGTCGCCGGCGGGGTGCGCGGGCTGTTGCCTGAGCCTTGCGTAGAGCGGGGTGAAGTCCGGGCGGGTCGCTTCGAACAGCTGCTCGAAGTTGTCGATCACGAAGTAGGTCTGCTGGTAGGTGTCGATGCGGTAGCGCGTGCTCATCACGCGCTCCAGGCCGAAGCCGATGCGGTTCGGCGAGGGCGAATCCAGGCAGTAGATCGACTCGCCCTTGGAGCTGACGATGCCGGCGCCGTAGATGCGCATGCCCTCGGCGGTGTGGATCAGGCCGAACTCCACCGTGTACCAGTAAAGTCGGGTCAGGTTCATCAGCGCGTCGGGGCCGAGCGCGAACGCCTTCATGCCGCCGCGGCCGTAGGCCTGCATGTAGTCGGCGAACACCGGGTTGAGCAGCAGCGGCACGTGGCCGAACAGGTCGTGGAACAGGTCCGGCTCGCTGAGGTAGTCGAGCTGATCGGGCTTCCTGATCCACCAGCTGACCGGGAAGCGGCGGTGGGCCAGGTGGTCGAAGAACACCTCGTCCGGCAGCAGGCCTTCCACCGCGACGACTTGCCAGCCGGTCGCCGCCTGCAACACCTGGTTGACCTCGGCGAATTTCGGGATGCCGCCGTTGCCCAGGCCGAAACGGGCGACGCCCTGCATGAATTCGTCGCAGGCGCGGCCGGGCAGCAGTTCGCGCTGGCGCCTGAACAAGGTGTCCCAGACCTGGTGGTCGGTCTGGCTGTAGCTGCTCCACGGCTGCTCGACCACGCCGGTGGCGTACACCGGCACGTAGCCGCGGTCGGTCTGCTGGTGCTCGACCTTGCGGGGTGGGGTGCTTTGCATGGCGTACTCCGTAGCTGGCGCGACAGCGCGGGGGATGGAAACAGACTGGTGCCGATAGCTTACGGCCGATACCGCGCATGAAGCTTGCCTTGTTGCATGGATACCGGGTCGGATTGCACTATCCTTGCGCGATCCGCCTTCAGAACAAAGGTTTCGTGCAATGGCCAGCCTGGACCGTACCGACTTGCGCATGCTGGCCGTACTGCAGGCCGAGGGGCGCATCAGCAATGCCGAGCTGGCCGAGCGGGTCAGCCTGTCGCCGTCGGCCTGCCTGCGCCGGCTGCAGCGGCTGGAGTCGGACCGGATCATCGCCGGCTATGCCGCGCAGATCGATCCGCAGGCGGTCGGGCTGGGCCTGCAGGCCTTCGTGCGGGTGCAGCTGGTCAAGCACGAGCGTGCGGCGATCGAGTCGTTCGTGCACGAGGTGAACAGCTGGGACGAAGTAGTCGCCTGCCATGCCCTGACCGGCGACATGGATTACCTGCTGCACGTCTACGTGGCCGACCTGCAGGATTTTTCGCGCTTCCTGCTCGATCACCTGTTGAACGCGGACGGGGTCGGCGACGTCAACTCCAGCTTCGTGCTGCGCACGGTGAAGCGCTCGCCCTCGCTGCCGCTGAACCAGCTCGAGCGTTGAATGCCACCTGATCGGGGCGCCCTGGCGGGCCTCGCGCCGTCGCCCACGCAAGCCCACTGACGCTAGACTAAGCGACTGATGAAGACCGACGCCGCAACTGTTCCCGAACGCGACCTGCTGCGCCCGCTGCGCTACCTGTGGCGCGTACCGCTGGTGCTGCTGCACATCGTGCTGGGCATCGCGCTGTGTTCGCTGCTGCTGAGCTGGAACCAGCATGCGGCGATGAAGGACGGCAAGGAGCCTTTCCCGCACCGGATGATCCGCTGGTGGTCGCTCATCCTGCTGCGTATCTTCGGCATGCGCTCGGTGCGCCACGGCAAGCCGCTGGCCGACCCGGTGCTGTTCGTCGCCAACCATACGTCGTGGATCGACATCGAAATGCTGCACAGCCAGCGCGCGGCCTGCTTCGTGGCCAAGGCGGAGATCGCCGGCTGGCCGCTGGTCGGCTGGCTGGCGGCCAGCGGCGGCACCATCTTCCACCGGCGCGGCAGCAACCATTCGCTGGCGGCGGTGATGCAGGTGATGGTCGAGCGGCTGCGCGCGGGCCGTTCGGTGGCGGTGTTCCCCGAGGGCGGCAGCGGCTTCAACGGCGTGCTCAAGGTGTTCCATGCGCGCATATTCCAGGCGGCGCTGGATGCCGGCGTGCCGGTGCAGCCGGTGGCGCTGCGCTTCGCCCGCGGCGGGCGCCGGGTGATCGACGCCGGCTTTCGCGAGGACGAGAGCTTCGTGGCCAACATCGTGCGCCTGCTCGGCGAGCCGCCGATGGACGCGGAGGTGCATTTCCTGGCGCCGGTGCCGGCCAGCCCGGATGCGCGGCGCCGCATGGCGGAGCTGTCGCGCGAGCGCATCGCCGTCGCACTGCAAGACCGCCCGGCATGAGCCTCCCCCGCGGAAAGGATTTCCGGCCGCCCTGGCCGTTGCGCAGTGGCCATGTGCAAACCATGCTTTCCTCCAGCGGCATCCGCCGCCTGTTGCTGCCGGCGGCCAAGAAGACCGTGCTCGAGGGTGCCGAGACCGTGCTGGTCGACGGCGGCGGCGGGGTGCGCCTCAGCGGCGCCTACACCGCGCAGCACCTGCGGCCGCAGTCGCGCGGGCTGGCGGTGCTGTTCCACGGCTGGGAGGGCAGCGTCGATTCCACCTATGTGCTGCAGACCGGCAGCCGCCTACTCGCCGACGGCTGGGACATCTTCCGGCTGAACTTCCGCGACCACGGCGACAGCCACGGCTTGAACGAGGCGCTGTTCCACTCCTGCCGCATCGACGAGGTGGTGCATGCGCTGGGCGACATCGCCCAGCGCTGGCCGCAGCGGCCGATGGCGCTGGCCGGCTTCTCGCTGGGCGGCAACTTCGCGCTGCGTGCCGCGATGCAGACCTCGCGCGTCGGGATTCCGCTGAGCTACGCGCTGGCGGTATGCCCGATCATCGACCCGGGCGAGGGCCTGTTCTCGCTGGAGGTGTCGGCACCGTGGTTCTACCAGGCCTACTTCATGCGCAAGTGGCGGCACTCGCTGCAGGCCAAGCAGAAGGCCTTTCCGCAGCAGCAGTATTTCGAGATGTCCGAGCTGAAGCAGCACCTGCGCGGGCTGACCGAGGCGATGGTGCTGCGGCACACCGATTTCCAGTCGCTGCAGCAGTACCTGGACGGTTATTCCGTGGCCGGCGACACCATGCAGGCGATGCGGATCCCGGCCACCATCCTCACCGCCAGCGACGATCCGGTGATCCCGGTCAGCAGTTTCGAGAAGCTGGCCTTGCCGGCGAACATGGAGCTCGACATCGCGCCGTTTGGCGGGCACTGTGGCTTCATCCGCGATTACGGCATGACCAGCTTCACCGACGACTATATCGCCGCCCGTTTCAACGCGCTGGCCGACGGCTCGTCGCCGATCGGCTGAGCGGCGGGCAGGTCAGCCCCGCGCGGGAAACGCGCGCTGGCGCATCCAGCCGGCGATGCTCATGCGATCGCGGGTGGCCGGCAGCACCTCGTGCTCGAACCGCGCCGACAGGAACAGCAGCAGGCAGCCCGCGTGCGGATGGACGTCGTGCGGGCCGCTGGCGAGGTACAGGCGCAGGGCACCGCCATCGGTGTCCAGCCAGCGGTCGTTGAGATAGAACACCGCCGACAGCACCCGCGCATCGTTGCCGCGCAGGCAGTCCAGATGCCGCGCGTAGCCGGCACCCGGCGGATACACCGCATAGTGCGACTCGCAGTCCACCAGGCCCAGCATCAACGTGCGGTTGAGCGCCCCGCGCAGCGCATCGAGCCGCGCGACGAAGAGCCGTTGCGGTCCGCTCAGGGCGTCGTCGACGAACCAGCGCGTGCTGTCGCCGCGCAGGCTCGACGCGGTGCGTCCGCTGCCGACGCGCGCAGGCTGCAGCAGGCGGGCGTCGTGCATGGCCAGGCATTCGTCGCCCAGCGCGCGGGTTTGCGCGGCGTCGAGCAGGCCGTGGAAGAGGCACCAGCCATCGGCGGCCAGCGCGCTGGCGACGGCATCGAACTCGTGCGGCGGATGATCCATGGGCGGCCTGTGGCGCGGGCTAGCGAAGTCGCTGATCCCGTGCAGGCTCAGGAGTCCGGGGCGGGCATCCTCCGGGCAGCAAGGCCCTGCCGGCGGTCCGCTTTCCGCCGCTGGCTGGCCCATGGAACCACCATGGGCCGGCGAATCGTCGAAAACCGTCCACGCAGGCCGGACTTTTCGCCTCAGACGTTGCTACCGCCCACGCTCCCGGCGCCGGTCAAAGGAGGTATCGCGCCGCCCGCGGGCGGCACCCGGCCAGCATACGCCGTTTCGTCGCGCCGCCATCGCGGCGGCATGCCGCCGGCTCAGCGTCTGCGCAGAGGTTCGAGCAGCGGGCCGAGGCCGTTGTGGTCGACCTCCAGCGCCAGCGCCAGCAGCCGCCCCAGTTGGCCCGGCGGGAAACCCTTGCGCGCGAACCAGGCGAGGTAGGCGCCGGGCAGGTCGGCCAGCAGCCGGCCCTGGTATTTGCCGTACGGCATGGTGGTGGTGACCAGCCGCTGCAGGTCCTGCGCTTCCATCGGCAGCCCTTATCGGGCGAACAATTGCGCGCGATCGGCGAACGCCTTGAACTCCAGCGCATTGCCGCTGGGGTCGAGCAGGAACATCGTGGCCTGCTCGCCGGGCTGGCCCTTGAAGCGGATATGCGGCTCGATCACGAAGCGCGTCCCCGCCGCGCGCAGGCGATCGGCCAGCGCCTGCCAGTCGTCCATCGCCAGTACCAGGCCAAAGTGGCGCACCGGCACCGCGTCGCCGTCCACGTCGTGCGCGGCCACCGCGCGGGTCTCCTCCGGCGCCAGGTGGGCGACGATCTGGTGGCCGCGGAAATCGAAGTCGACCCAGCTCTCGCTGCAGCGCCCCTCCGGACAGCCCAGCAGTTCGCCGTAAAACGCGCGTGCCCCGGCCAGCGAGGTGACCGGGAAGGCGAGGTGGAACGGTGGCATGGCCGGCATCGCGCGACTCCTGCGGTGGAGCCGCCAGCTTCACCGTCGCGGGGCGCCCGCGTCAACCGCCGCGGCTCCTTTTCCGCCGCCGCGCGCCGGCGCGGGGCCTCAGAGCGACTGCCAGCGGATTCCGGGCAGGGCGCGGGTGTGCTGGGCCTGCACCGCCTGCAGCCGCTGCGGCGGCAGTTTCAGCAGTTCGAGGATGCTGGGTGCCAACTGGGTGGTGCTGACCCGCGCGGACACTCGCCGGGCGTGTGCTGCCAGGCCGGGGTTGCTGACCAGCAGGCCGACGTGGGTGTCGTCGTCGTCGAAGCCGCCGTGCTCGGCGAGCTTGGCATCGCCGGCCTTGCCGTAGATCACCCCCGGCTCGGCCAGCACCACCAGGTCCGGCATCCGTTCGTCGGTGCCGCTGGCACCGAACAGGCGGGACAGCGCCCGGCCCTGCAGCACCTGGCGGATCGCCAGCGTGGTGCGCGCCGCGTCGAGGGCGGCGGCGACGCGGCCGGCCGCGGCCGGGTCGCGCAGCCAGATCAGCGCGCCCTGGTCGGCGGTCAGCTGGGCCAGCCCGTGCGGCGCGGCGGTTTCCACCGCGGCACGCAGGGCCTGCTTGTCGATGTGCCGCAGCAACGAGCGGTCGATCGGCGCGTTGCCGTGCTTGGCGGTGATCACGATCAGGGTCGAGCCGAGCAGGTGCCGTTTGCGCAAGGCCTCGGTGATCCGGCCGAGCAGCGCGTCGCAGTGGCCCATCGCCTGGTCCAGGCCGGCGCTGGGCGTGCCGCCGGCATCGGCATAGCCGGCAAGCTTCTGCGCCACGTTGACCGCCTGCATGTTCATGCCGAACAGGTTGGGTACCGGCGCACGGCGCGCATGGTCGTGGCTCCAGCCGTCGATCTGGTTGAGCAGGGCGGCCGCCTTCAAGGCGTCGTAGCGCTCGGTGCGCTGGATCGAGCCGGTGATGTGGTCGACCGGCCTGACCTGCTCGCCCTCGTAGTCGCCGCCGATCTCGGGCGTGTAGAGGTCGTCGACGCCGCGACCGCCCGGGCCGTCGAGGATCTCGTAGACCGGGTGCTTGTCGATCCAGGCGGTGTAGCCGCCGGCCGCACGCACCACCTCGAACAAGGTGTTGTCGTGCAGGTATTCGTGCGGATACACCGGCGTGCAGCTGCCCGCGCGATAGGGCAGGCGTGCGGGATCGAGCTGGCGCTGGCCCGCCGCATCGACCGGACCATCGGCCGCTTCGTCGAAGGCGACCCGGGTGCCCAGGCGGCCCGCCTTGCAGTCGGCCGCGGAGGCCGCCAGCTGGCGATCGTAGCTGACGTCGTAATAGACGCCGGTGCTGGTGGGGGTGCCGCCGGTCATGATGCCGAGCAGGCCGGGGAAGGAGTCGGCCGGGATCACCGAGTGGGCGTTGCCGTACTCCACGCCGGTGGCCGCGAGGGTGGCCAGCGTCGAGTGCGGATGCCGCCGGATGTAGTGCTCGAGGTCGGTGGCATGCATGCCGTCGACGCTGATCACCAGCACATGGTCGATGCCTATTTTCGGCATCGCCGCCTGTGCCGGCGGGGCGAGCAGGCCGGCCAGGAGGGCAGCCACCAGCAGGTAACGGGGCGTATTCATGGGGAGTCATCCGGGTTGAACAAGCGGCTCGTGATCCCGGCGAAATCCGCCATCACGAGCCTGCAGGGGTGCCGCGTCGCTGGATCCCGCCATTCGCGGGAATGACGGCCTGTCCGGACCGGCCCCGAAGCCGGGGCTGCGGGTCGATCCGGGCAGCGACCCCGCCGCCGTGTCGCGCGGCAGGGTCGGCGGCGCGGCTTCAGATGTGCGCCGACACATCCAGTTCGAAGCTGCGCTCGGGGATCGTCCAGTACAGCGGCGTGCCGTCCTGCCCGGTATAGCCCGCCAGCGCGTTGATGTGCTTGTTGTTGCCGATGTTGCCCACCTTGAAGGAGACGGTGGCATCGCGCACCGCGGCGAGCGGGCGCACGAAGGTATAGCTGGCGGCCAGGTCGGTGGTGGCGTAACCGCCGAGGCGCTGGGTCTGGCCGCTGTCGCCGTAGCGCACGCCGACGAACTTGTCGACCAGCGAGGCCGACCACGCGCCGCTGTCGAACAGCAGGCCGAGCGCGGCGGTGCGATCCGGCGCATTCGGCAGCCACTGGTTGCTGGCCTTTTCCCTGGCGCTGTTCAGCGACGCGTTGCCGTACACGCTGAAGCCCTGGCCGAGCTCCACCGTGGCCTCGCCCTCGATGCCCTTGTAGATCGCGCCGCCGGCGTTGTAGAACAGCGTCTGCGTACCGATCTTGCGGCTTTCGATCTTGTTGCTGAAGTCGATGTGGTAGGCGTCCAGCGACAGGGTCAGGCCGTCGGTATTCCAGACCGTGCCGATCTGCTGGTTCGTGGTGCTTTCCGGCACCACCTGGTTCTGCGACGGATCGACGGTGTAGAAGGTGTTGAGGTTCGGTGCCAGGAAGCCCTTGGCGAACTGCGCGTAGGCGCTCCAGTGGTCGTTCAGCGCGTAGTGGAGATCCAGCGACGGCAGGTCGCGCGTCCAGGTCTGCGCGTAGTTGATCGGCAGGCCGGTCTTCTGGTTCACCGCGGCATTCAGGGTGCGGCGGAAGTTCACGAACTTCACGCCGCCGGTGAGATCGAGCTTGTCGGTCACGTGCCACTGGTACTCGGCATAGGTCTGCAGGTCGGTCAGGCTGTCGCTCATGTAGCGGTCGATCGCCGCGCTGGTCGGCACGGCATTGAGGGCGCCGCCGTTGCTCCAGTCGATTTCATACTGCAGGCGCTGGTTGGTCTGGCGATCGACCCAGCCGCCCAGGTGCACCTCGCCCGGACCGAGGTCGTGGCTCAGGCGCAGGATGTCGCCGACCGAGCGGTAGTCCATGCGCATGCGCTGGCCCGGCACGTCGTTCGGCCCGTAGACGGTGCCGTTGGGCTGCTCGCCGTTCGGATCGGCGCCGTTGTAGCCCTTGTGGCGGTAGCCGTAGGTGTACAGCTTGTCGCCGATGGTCCAGCCGGCGAGCTTGGTCTCCAGGTCGAGATACTCGAAGTCGGTGCTGATGTCGTCGAAGTTGTAGCCGTAGAAGGCCTGGCTGTTCGAATCGGCGCTGAGGCCGTAGTCGGGGCCGAACTGGGCGATCTGCGCGCGGGTGGCGCCCAGCGACACGTTCTGGTGCAGGCGCGTCAGGTTGGTGGCGAAGGTCAGCGTGGTGTCCACACCCAGCGGCTGCACGATCTTGGCGAACAGGTTCTGCCGATCCAGGCCGGCGTTGGTGAGATAGCCGTCCGAACTGAGATTCTTGACGCTGAGGTAGGCGGTCGTGCCGCCGTACTGGTCGAGCTTGCCGCTATCGACGCGCACGCCTTCGACCTGGGTGTTGAAGCTGCCCACGCTGAAGAACGGATTGACCGACGAAGTCAGGTCGGGGTTCTTCGAGTCCACCGAGAGGGTGCCGCCGAAGGTGGCGTTGCCTAGCGTGCGTGCGCTGCCCGGGCCGCGGTCGACCGTGACCTGGCCGATGTCCTGCGGCATGAAGTAGGAGGTCGAGTGCTGGGTGAAGTCGTTCGAATCGCCCCAGGGAATGCCGTCGAAGGTGACGTTGTACTCGCCGTTCTGGAAGCCGCGGATGGTCAGCCCCTGCGACTCCATCAGGCCGGCGCCGTTGGGATCGACGTCGGTGACGCTGGGCGCGATCTTCACGATGTCGCTGTAGTTGGCGGTCGAGGCGGCGACGTTCTCGATGTAGCGATCGCCGATGATCGACTGCGGCTGGGTGGCCACCAGCGAACCCTGGGTCGGCGCCTGGTCGGTGGCGGTCTCGGCGCCCGCGGCCACCAGCACCTTCTTCAGCTGGGTGATCCGGGTGTTGCTGCCCATCGTGCCGGTGGTGTCCTGCGGCGCGACGGGGGCGGACAGGTCCGCGCCGAAGGCGCAGCTCAGCGGCAGCATGCCCAGCCACAGCGAACCGAGTGCGCTAGCTATCCTCACGGCCATGACGGACCGACGAACCGAAGCACGGTAATGCATGAAAAATCCTCAGCGAGTTGAAAACAAAAGGGCGGCTGCATGCAGCGGCCGCCGTAACTGGCCGCAAAGGATGTTGGTGTTACAAGTCGCTTTGATGTCATTGAAAAGACAGCGCGACCGGCACGCGGGACGCATCGAAACCTATTGCGCGCAACGCAGATTGCTGCGCTTTCCGCCGGCCGCAACCGCCGCGTTTCGCGCCTGCGCGCAAAAGCCATTTCGCGGAACCGTGCCGCGATCGCCAAGACCCCTTTGCCAGCGACGTTTCCCCGGGTTTCGACCAACCTTCCTCGCCGGCTCTGGCAGCGGAAGCACCGGCGCCAGCGCCGCGGTCGGGGCGCCGAGGCGCCCGCCGCCTCGTCGTCCATCGCCGACGCGCGAATACGCAACATGTTGCGCCCCGCCGCCACCGCCCTCGTTCCCTCTTTGCCGCGAATGACCGGCGCGTGGAACGGGAACGGCCGCGCCGGCATTACGGCGCCGGCAGTTGGGTGCAGACTCATGGCCGCCGCCGTGCCGGCGCGATCGCGTCCGCGCCGCCGCGTTTCATCTCACCTGCCGCGAGGAATCCTGCCGTGAACGAACTGCCACTGTTGTTGCCGACCAGCGCCGCGTCCGAAACCTTCGGCGGCGTCACCTACCATGTCGGCGGCGAGCTGGTGCCGGTGCTCAGCATCGACGTATCGCAGACGGCCGTCTATTTCGAGCACCACATCCTGCTGTGGAAGCACCCGCAGGTGGCGATCGGCCTGAAGCCGATGCGCGGTTCGCTCAAGCGCATGATCGCCGGCATGCAGATCTTCGTTACCGAGGCCAGGGGCCCCGGCATGATCGCCTTCAGCCGCGACGGCGCCGGCCATATCGTGCCGATGCACCTGGAGAAGGGCCGCGAGTTGCATGTGCGCGAGCACCAGTTCCTGGCGGCCACCGGCGGCATCGACTACGAGTTCGAGCGGATCAAGGGCGTCGCCAACATGCTGTTCGGCGGCACCGGCTTGTTCATCGACAAGTTCCACAGCCGCGCCGGCGACGGCATCGTGTGGCTGCATGGCTACGGCAACGTGTTCGAAAAGACCCTGGCCGCCGGCGAATCGATCGACATCGAACCGGGCGGCTGGCTCTACAAGGACGCCAGCGTGCGCATGGAAACCACCGTCGACCGCCTCACCAGCGGCCTGCTCGGCGGGATGAACCTGATCCTCAACCGTTTCACCGGTCCCGGCCGCGTCGGCCTCCAGTCGATGTACATGCATTACCCGGAAACACGCTGAGCTTTCGGTGCAGGCGGCCCATCGTTTCGGCTCGATGCGTGGGCGAATAAGCCGCGACGGCGGCAGTCGCGTGTGCGGGCTTTTCTCAATGAATAACCGGTCGTCGCACACCGGTCTTCATTACATTGCCCATGGCGGTGGCGTGAATGGCATGCACCCGGCAAACGCCTGCACCGTTGAATGGCCGCTATGCGCGCGCACCCTATCTTTCAGGCCGCCCCGACAGCGGACGGTCACGCGCCGCGAACGGCCATTACGATGTATCGGGACAAAATATCCGGTTTATTTGTAGGCGAAATCCTACATGCTCGGATAGACTGCGGCTTCCCACCCACGAACCAAGAGCCAATCATGGCCATTAATCTCGAAACGCTGTCTCCCGCCGAACTGAAATCACTCATCGCCAATGCGCAATCGCAGATGCAGGCCGCGCATGCCAATCACGTCAAGGAAGTGCGCGAGAAAATCGAGCGCCTGCTGAAAACCAGCAATCTGAACCTGGCCGATGTTTATCCGACGCGTGGCGGCAAGGGCGGCAAGGGATCGAAGGCGACGGTCGCCCCGAAATACCGCAATCCGGCGGATGCCAGCCAGACCTGGTCGGGCCGCGGCAAGCGCCCGCTGTGGTTTGCCCAGGCATTGAAGAAGCGCGGCACCACGATCGAAAGCCTGCTGATCGACGGTGCGGCGGTCACCGCCGCTGCGGCCAAGGCGGTGAAGAAGCCTGCCGCCAGGAAGGCGGCCAAGGCGCCTGCCAAGAAGGCGGGCTGAAGCCCCCGGCAAACCGCATTCCGTGGCGCAGATGAAATCTGCGCCCGGAGCGCGGCGGCTCGCCGTGAGCGAACCCGGATCGGGCACGTGCCCGAGATCCCATCGGCGGGCATCGTCGGCACGCGCAGGGCCATCGTCCCGCGCGGAGCGGCCATGCTTTCCGCTTCACGCTGGCGGTTATACGCTGGGCGCTCCCCGGGTCGAGGAGGGCCGCCATGCGCCTGCTGCTGTTGTTGTTGCTGGCTGCTTCGTCGCTGCCGGTGGTGGCCGCGCCGCAGCTGGACAAGCTGAGCCTGCCGCGGGGTTTCCATATCGCGGTGTATTCCGATCGGGTGCCGGATGCGCGCGAGATCGCGCTGGGTGCCAGGGGCAGCGTGTTCGTCGGTTCCACCGATGCCGGCAAGGTCTACGCGCTCACCGACACGAACGGCGACGGCCATGCCGACAAGGTGCGGGTGATCGCCCGCGGGCTGCAGTGGCCGATGGGTGTGGCATTCAGGAACGGCGACCTGTACGTGTCGGCGATCAGCCGGATCTATGTGCTGCGCGACATCGAGAACCACCTGGACGACCCGCCGAAACCGGTCCTGGTCACCGACAGGCTTCCCGCCGACACGCAGCACGGCGGGAAGTTCATCGCGTTCGGCCCGGACGGCAAGCTGTACGTGCCGATAGGCGCGCCGTGCAACATCTGCGATCCGGGCCCGCGTTACGCCAAGCTGACCCGCATGAATGCGGATGGCAGCGACAGCGAGGACGTGGCGCGCGGCATCCGCAACACGGTCGGTTTCGACTGGCAGCCCGGCACCGGGCACCTGTGGTTCACCGACAACGGCCGCGACCTGATGGGCGAGGACATGCCCAGCGACGAATTGAACGAGATCACCCGCCCGGGCGAGCACTTCGGCTATCCGTATTGCCACCAGGGCGACACGCCCGATCCCGAGTTCGGCAAGGGCAGGAGCTGCCGTGACTACGTGCCGCCGGTGCTGAAGCTGGGCGCGCACGTGGCCGCGCTGGGCATGCGCTTCTACGAGGGCAAGCAGTTTCCGGCCAGCTACCGGGGCGCGATCCTCATCGCCGAGCACGGCTCGTGGAACCGCGCCAGGAAATCCGGCTACCGGGTGATGACGGTGCGCCTGAGCGGCAACAAGGTGCTGTCGTACGAACCGCTGGTCACCGGCTTCGAACAGCACGAAACCGTTTGGGGCCGCCCCGCCGACGTGCAGCCGCTGCCCGACGGCAGCGTGCTGATCAGCGACGAACTCGCCGGCGCGGTGTATCGGCTCAGCTACGGCGAGCGGGATCCGGGATCGGGGATTCGCGCTGCGCCAAAGCCGGCGCGCCCGCGCCCGGAGGCCGCGGCGGGCCCGGACGGTTAGGCTTGCCACGGCGTGTTTTTCCGTATCCCCAATCCCCAATCCCGGAGTTCCCATGCACCTGCGTAGCGACAATTTCGAGAACGGCCAGCCGATTCCCTCCGCGTTCGCCTTCGGCCGGCGTGCCGCGCCGTTCGCGCTGTCGGACAACCACAGCCCGCACCTGGCCTGGAGGGAGGCGCCGCCGGGCACGCGTTCGTTCGTGCTCACCTGCATCGACAGCGACGTGCCCAGCCGTGGCGACGACGTCAACCAGGCCGGCCGCAGCGTGCCGGCGGATCTGCCGCGGGTGGAGTTCGTGCACTGGCTGATGGCGAACATCCCGGCCGAGTGCGGCGAGTTGGCCGCCGCGGCGTGCAGCGACGAGGTCACCCCGCGCGGCAAGCGTGAGCCGTACGGCCCGCCGGGCAGCGTGCAGGGGGTGAACGACTTCACCGGCTGGTTCGAGGGCGATGCCGACATGGGCGGCCAGTACCTCGGCTACGACGGTCCGTGCCCGCCGTGAAACGACGCCTTGCTGCACCACTACCATTTCCGGCTGTACGCGCTGGACCTGGCCGCCCTGCCGCTGCGCCAGGGCTTCACCCGCGAGCAGCTGCGCCAGGCGATGGCGGGCCACGTGCTGGCCGAGGCGGCGCTCACCGGCACCTACAGCCTCAATCCGGCGCTGGCGGGCTGAACCCGGCGCCGGCATCGCGTGGCGGCGGGTGGCCGCCCGTTCACGTCCGCATGGCAGCGGCTGTGGGTGAATGGCGACCGTGGCCGCGTCGCCACCCAGCGCCCACGGAGGACGCCACCATGCTTCACTACGCCCTGGTCTTCCTGGTCGTCGCGATCATCGCCGCCGTGCTGGGGTTTGCCGGCATCGCCGGCGCCGCCGCCGGCATCGCGAGGATCCTCTTCGTCGTGTTCCTGATTCTGGCGGTCATCGCCTTCGTCCGTCGCGCCCGCTGAGGTCGTTGGTTCGAAACCCATTTGCGTCATAGTAGATACTTCCGGAGCAAACCCATGAACAAGTCAGTCCAGCCCCCCGAACCGATGGCCGGCAACCGCATCGACGACCGCGCCGAGCGCGTCAAGCAGGCGACCTCCCACGCGGTGGCGAGTACCAAGGAAACCGTGGCCCGCGCCGCGGACCATGTCGAGGAGAGCCTGCACCACGCCACCGACAAGGTCGCCGACACCGCGCACCGGGCCAGCGACAAGGCCGCCGACCTCGGCGACCGCGGGCGCGAGGCCTACGACCGGACGATGGATCGGGCCGACGTCTTCCTCGAGCAGGCGCGTGACTACGTGCGCGAGAAACCGGTGCAGTCGGTGGCCATTGCCCTGGGCGTGGGCTGGCTGCTCGGCCGCGTCCTGCGTCGCTGAACCGGCCGGTCGGGGGGCAGCGGATGCAGGGCGGGCATGAATCCACCGGCGATGCCGCGGCGGACGCGGTGACGCCGACGGCCGGCTGGCTGGCCGAGCTCAGCCAGCTGGGGCGGGCGCTCAGGCGGCTGTTCGGCGCCCAGCTGCAGCTGCTCGCCGCCGAGCTGGGGCTGGCCCGCAGCGCGGTCTCCTGGATGCTGGCCGCGGCGCTGGCCGCCACGGCCGCGGCGGTGGGCCTGGGGCTGACCGTGCTGGGCCTGCTCGGCGTGGCGCTGGCGCAATGGCTGGGTTCGTGGATCTGGGCCTTGCTGGTGCTGGCGCTGCTGCAGCTGGTGTTCCTGGTCGCCACGATCGTGCTGTTCCGCCGCTGCATGCACTGGATGAGCCTGCCGGCGACGCGCGGGGAATGGGCGGCGATGATACGCGGCACCGTGCAGCAGGCCGAAGCCGGGATCGCGGCGCAGGCAGGGCCGGCGCGGCAGGGCGAGGAGGGCGGGCCGTGAGCGTGTTCCGCAAGGTCGCCAGGGTACGCGACGCCAGGCGGCGCATGCAGGCCGCGCGGCTGGCCGTGCAGCCGCCCGCCGCCGCCCTGCTGGTGCGGGCGCACCGCCATCCGCTGACCACGGTCGGTACCGCCGCCGGTGCCGGCTTCGTGCTGGGCAGCCTCGACCGGCATCCGCTGCGCCTGCCGGGGCTGTCGTCGTGGTTTGGCGGCGGGCTGGCCGACGCGCTGGCCTGGGGCATCCGGCTGCTCGCCGAGAGCGGCCTGACCGCCGCGGCCGGCGGTGAACCCGACGCGGCCGCAGCGGCCGCGGAACGCGGCCGTGGTGAACCGGCATGAGCGCGTCCGCACCGCGGCCGGACGAGGTGGCGGTGGCGGCCATCGCGGGCGCCAGCGGGCTGGCCCGACCGCCGGCGCGGCGCCTGCCCATGGCCCATGGCGCGCGCCGGCACCTGCGGGCGATCCGCCTGCTGCTCAACGCGCTGTTCCTGCTGGCATTGATCTACACCGCGACCCTGGCCAAGGACCTGCTGATACCGCTGGTGCTGGCGGCCTTCATCGGCCTGGCCCTGAACCCGATCGTGGCCGCGGGCAGGCGCATCCACCTGCCGCGCTGGCTCACCGCCAGCGTGCTGATGATCGCCCTCGTGGTCGGCATCGGCAGCGGGGTGGGCCGGTTGGCGCAGCCCGCCGTCGGCTGGTTCCACCGCGCGCCCGCCGCGATCAGGAGCTTCGTGCCCAAGTTCCGCAGCCTCACCCGGCCGTTGGAGGCCGCCAACCGCGCTACCCAGACCCTGGTCAATGGCGGTGCGCGCCCTGCGAACGTGCCGGCGCCGCCGGTGTCGATCAGCGCCTGGGATGTGGTCTCCACCGCGCCGAGGGTGCTGGCGGCGGTACTCAGCGTGCTGCTGCTGGTGTTCTTCTTCCTGATCTACGGCGACACCATGCTGCGACGGCTGGTGGAGATCGCCCCCAGCTTCGCCTACAAGCGACATGCGGTGACGATCGTGCGCGGCTTCCAGACCGAGGTCTCGCGCTACCTGCTGACCGCCCTGCTGATCAACGCCTGCCTCGGTGCGGTCACCGCCGGCATGCTGTTCCTGTACAAGGTGCCCGATGCCCTGTTGTGGGGCGCGGTGGCGATGTTCGCCAACTTCATCCCGTATGTGGGCGCGATCTTCACCACCGTCGTGCTGGCGATGGTGTCGATGCTCTACGCCAGGGAAGTCAGCGTGGCGGTATTCCTGCCGGCGCTGACCTTTGCCGGCATCACCGCGGTCGAGGGCAACCTGGTCACGCCGATGATCCAGGGGCGCAGCATGCGGCTGAGCCCGATCGCGATCCTGCTGTGGCTGCTGGTCTGGGGCTGGCTGTGGGGCGTCCCCGGCGCGCTGCTGGCGGTGCCGATGCTGACCTGCACCAAGCTCATTGCCGAACGCGTGCCCGGCTGGAACTGGTTCGCCGTGATCGTGGCGCGCTGATCGCGGCTCAGCCGCCGCTGGGCAACAGCAGCAGCAAGGCCACGCCCAGCACGATGCGGTAGATCGCGAACGCGGTGTAGCGGTGCGAGCGGATATAGCCCAGCAGCCACTTCACGGCGATGAAGGCGACCACCAGCGAGACCAGGAAGCCGACGATCAGTGCGCGCCAGTCCTCGTTCGCCGCGCCGCCGTTCTTCAGCACCTTCAGCAACTCGTAGCCGGTGGCCGCGTACATGGTCGGGATGCCGACCAGGAAGGAGAACTCGGTGGCCGCGGCGCGGTTGCCGGTGCCGGCAAGCATCGCGGTGAAGATCGTCGCGCCGGAGCGCGAGGTGCCCGGAAAGATGCCGGCCACCATCTGCGCCACGCCGACTAGGATCGCCACCCGCCAGCTCACCTGGCTGCGCTCGACCTGGCGCGCGGCGATGGCCTCGGCGCCGATCATCCAGAAGCCGCCGATCACCAGCGCCCAGGCGATCGGGGTCAGCGTCTCCGGCAGCTTGAAGCCGTAGTGGGTGACCACCAGGCCGAGCACGCAGGTGATCAGGAACGCCACCGCCAGCTTGGCCAGGTAGTCGCGGTTGGCCGGTATCCGCCAATGCCGGAACAGCTGCCAGATGCGCGCCCAGTAGATGAAGGTGATGGCCAGGATCGCGCCGGCCTGGATGCCCACGTTGAACAGGTCCGAGCGTGCGCCCAGGCCGAACTTCTCGGCGATCAGCAGGTGGCCGGTGCTGGAGATCGGCAGGAATTCGGTGATGCCTTCGATGATGCCGAGCAGGATGACGTGGAGGAGATCGGTCACGGGTTGGCGGGTCCTGGTTGGGTGGCGCGAGGGTGGGGGCGAAGCGCCGCAGTTTACCGCCTGCGCATCGGGCCATGGTTGTCGCGTGGGTCGTCCGCGGGCCGGTGCGCGCGCGCCTTTTCCGGGTGGGTGGGTTTGGTGCAAACGGTTCGTTCCGTTGCCCTTGGATGATGCAACGCAACATGGCGGCTGCCCCCATTTCGGCGCAGGTCGTTGACTTCAAGCCATTTAATGGCGTGGCACCAGTCTTGCTGAACACATCGCGCTAGTCCCATTCCTAACCGGAGCATGCCGATGAAGCGATGTCTGACACTTTCAAGCGCGGCGGTGTTGTTGTTCGCCAGCCTCACCATCTCGGCAACGGCGGCGGATGCGCCGCAGAGCACCCTCACCGGCAGCGTCGCCGTGGTCAACGATTACCTGTTCCGCGGACTCTCGCAGACCAACCAGAAGCCCGCCGTGCAGCCGGGCATCGAGTACGACCATGCCAGCGGCTGGTACATCGGCGCCTGGGGCAGCAACATCAGCTGGCTGTCGGACACTTCCACTTCCGCCGCGCCGCTCTCGAGCAGCCTCGAGGTCGACCTCTACACCGGTTACCGCGGCAGCTTCAGCAGCGACTGGACCTACGATGTGGGGCTTTACGAGTACTACTACCCCGGTGACTATCCGGCCGGCTTCACCCGGCCGTACACCACCGAAGGCTATCTCTCGCTGGCCTACAAGACCCTGTCGCTGAAGTACTCGCACACGTTCACCAACCTGTTCGGCTTCCCCGGCAGCAAGAACAGCGGTTACCTCGACCTGTCCTGGAATTACGAGTTCAGCCCCGGCTGGACGCTCAACACGCATGTGGGCCACCAGGACGTCGCCAACACGCCGGGCTTCTCCTATTCGGACTGGAAGCTTGGCGTGACCAGGGCCTTCGACCATGGCTATTCGGTCGCACTGGGCTATTACGACACCAATGCGACGCGTAGCGATTACACCAATGCCTACGGCCATTTCCTCGGTCGCGCCACCGGCATCCTCACGCTCAGCAAATCGTTCTGAGCCCATCACCACCGGCTGCGGCCGTGCCGCCGCAGCCTTCAACCGGGAGACATGCATGAAATTGATCAGTTGCATCATCCGACCGTACAAGCTCGACCAGGTGCGTGATGCGCTTACCGCCGCCGGAGTCAGTGGCATCACGGTCAGCGAGGTGCGCGGCTTCGGGCGGCAGAAGGGACACACCGAGCTGTATCGCGGTGCGGAATACGTCGTCGATTTCCTGCCCAAGCTGAAGCTGGAGGCGGTGGTCGACGACCGCCTGCTCGACGGCGCGCTGGAAGCGATCCAGCAAGCGGCCAAGACCGGCAACGTGGGTGACGGAAAGATCTTCGTCAGCGCGATCGACCAGGTGATCCGCATTCGTACCGGCGAGCTCGACGCCGATGCCCTCTAACCCCCAGCCCTGCGAGGTTTCCATGAAAGATTTCCTGTTGTTTCGCCACTCGCGTGGCTTCCCGGCATGGCTGCCGTCGATCCTGCTGCTTGGCCTGTGCCTGCTGGCCCCGTCGGCACACGCCCAGGCCGCGGTGTCGGCCGCCGCGCCGGTGGTGGACAAGGGCGACGTGGCCTGGATGCTGACCTCGACCCTGCTCGTGCTGATGATGACGGTGCCGGGCGTGGCCTTGTTCTACGGCGGCCTGGTCCGTTCCAAGAACATCCTGTCGGTGCTGATGCAGGTGCTGACGGTGTTCTCGCTGATCGTGGTGCTGTGGGTGATCTATGGCTACGCGTTCGCGTTCGATTCCGGCAATGCGTTCGTCGGCAGTGCCAGCAAACTGTTCCTCAAGGGAGTCAGCACGACGACGCTGGCCGACACCTTCACCGCAACCGTGAAGCTGCCGGAATTCGTCTTCGTCGTGTTCCAGGCGACCTTCGCCGGCATCACCGGCACCCTGATCGTCGGCTCGCTGGCGGAGCGCATGAAGTTCGGCGCGGTGCTGCTGTTCGTCACCCTGTGGTTCACCTTCGCCTACATCCCGATCGCGCACATGGTGTGGGGCCCGGGTGGTTTCCTGCTGAGCCGCGGCGCGCTCGACTTTGCCGGCGGCACTGTCGTGCACATCAATGCCGGCATCGCCGGCCTGGTCGGCGCCTACCTGCTCGGGCCGCGCATCGGCCTCGGCCGCGAGGCGATCAAGCCGCACAACCTGACCTTCACCATGATCGGCGCTTCGCTGCTGTGGGTGGGCTGGTTCGGCTTCAACGCCGGCTCCAACCTGGAGTCGAACGCCGGCGCCGCGCTGGCCTTCATCAACACCCTGGTGGCCACGGCCTCGGCGGTGCTGGCCTGGTTGCTGATCGAGCGCCTGCTCAATGGCAAGCCATCGATGCTCGGTGGCGCATCCGGCGCGGTGGCGGGACTGGTCGCGATCACCCCGGCCTGCGGCACGGTCGGGCCGATGGGCTCGCTGGCGATCGGCGTGGTGGCCAGCATCGTCTGCGTGTGGGGCGTCAGCGGCCTGAAGAAGCTGCTGAAGACCGATGATGCACTCGACGTGTTCGGCGTGCACGGCGTGGGCGGCATTACCGGTGCCCTGCTGACCGGCGTGTTCACCGCCCCCGCCCTGGGCGGCACCGGCGCGGCGGGCTTCTCCATCATCCACCAGCTCGGCATCCAGGCATTGGGCGTGGCCATCACCCTTGTCTGGAGCGGCGCGGTGTCGCTGGTCGCCTACCTGATCGTGCGTGCCGTCTTCGGCGGCCTGCGGGTCAGCGAGGAAGACGAACACCAGGGCCTGGACATCACCAGCCACGGCGAAGCCGCGTACGAGGCCTGAGCCGGCCGGTACCCGCGTGGAAGGCGCGGGTACCGCTTTTGCCGCTGGTGCAAAGTGGTGCAAACAGCAAACGACTTTGCCCGTGTATGATGCACGGGCTCCCTTCCCGGCGTCGCTCGTGAATTGCAAGTGGCTGTCTTTGAAAGCTTTCACTGCATGGCATGGGTATTGCTGAACAGTGTCTCGTCATCCACCTCCGAGGTTCTCCATGTCTGCCAAGAAAGTACTCGACCTGATCCAGGAACATGACGTCGAATTCGTCGACCTCCGTTTTGCCGACGTCCTGGGCGTGCATCACCACGTAACGTTTCCGGCCCACGCCATCGATGAGTCGACCTTCGAGGACGGCAAGATGTTCGACGGCTCGTCGATCTCCGGCTGGAAGGGGATCAACGAGTCGGACATGGTCCTGATGCCCGATCCGGATACCGCCTACCTCGACCCGTTCAGCGCGCACCCGCAACTGGTGCTGCATTGCGACGTGCTGGAACCCTCGACCATGCAGGCCTATGGCCGCGACCCGCGCTCGATCGCCAAGCGCGCCGAGGCGTATCTCAAATCCACCGGCATCGCCGACACCGCGTTCTTCGGTCCGGAGCCGGAATTCTTCATCTTCGACTCGGTGCGCTGGCAGAACGACATGGGCCGCGTGTTCTACGAGATCGAATCCGAGGAGGCGGCCTGGTCCTCGCGCAACAAGTACGACGACGGCAACACCGGCCACCGTCCGGGCGTCAAGGGCGGCTACTTCCCGGTCAGCCCGGTCGATTCGCTGGCCGACCTGCGCGCCGACATGTGCAAGGTGCTGGAGTCGCTGGGCCAGACCGTCGAGGTGCACCACCACGAAGTGGCCAATGCCGGCCAGTGCGAGATCGGCGTGAAGTTCAACACGCTGGTGAAGAAGGCGGACGAGTTGATCACCATGAAGTACGTGGTGAAGAACGTCGCCCACCAGAACGGCAAGACCGTCACCTTCATGCCCAAGCCGATCGTCGGCGACAACGGCAGCGGCATGCACGTGCACCAGTCGCTGAGCAAGGACGGCAACAACCTGTTCGCCGGCGACCTGTACGGCGGCCTGTCGCAGACCGCGCTGTGGTACATCGGCGGCATCTTCAAGCACGCCAAGGCGATCAACGCGTTCGCCAACTCCACCACCAACAGCTACAAGCGTCTGGTGCCGGGCTTCGAGGCGCCGGTGATGCTGGCCTACTCGGCCCGCAACCGCTCCGCCAGCTGCCGCATCCCCTACGTGGCCAGCCCGAAGGGCCGCCGCATCGAGGTGCGCTTTCCCGACCCGATGCAGTCGGGCTACCTCACCTTCACCGCGCTGATGATGGCCGGCCTCGACGGCATCCTCAACAAGATCGACCCGGGCGCGCCGGCCGACAAGGACCTGTACGACCTGCCGCCGGAAGAGGAGAAGAACATCCCGCAGGTCTGCTCCAGCCTCGACGCCGCGCTGGAAGCGCTGGACAAGGATCGCGACTTCCTCAAGGCCGGCGGCGTGTTCA
>JAGWIC010000113.1 GCA_028866435.1 Lysobacteraceae bacterium
CAATACACGCCGCCCGACTGATGAAATGGCTCGCCCTCCTCCGCCGCCCACTGCCCTGGCTGATGGCGTTCGGCCTGCTGCTCGGCTACGGCGCCTATGCGCTGTGGCGGATCCCGGCCGAGGTGCTGCCGCGCTTCGATTTCCCGCAGATCGGCGTGGTGGTGCATGCGCCGGGCTACGCCACGCTGGAGATGGAGTCGCTGGTCGCGCGGCCCATCGAGGGGCAATTGCTCGGGCTGCAGGGCGTGGACAGCCTGCGTACCAGCATCGCCCAGGGCAGCGCACAGTTCACCGTGCGCTTCACCCAGGGCAGCAATCCGCAGCTGGACCTGCAGGCGGTCTACAGCGCGATCGACCGCGCACGCGGCAGCCTGCCGCCCGGGATCGCGCCGTATGCCGAGATCATGGGCAACGCGATGAACGAGGTGCTCGACGCCGGGGCGCGGGTGCCCGCCGGCGTGCCGCTGTGGCAGGCCGAGGATGCGATCCACACCCATGTGCTGCCCGCGCTGCGCGCGGTGCCCGGCGTGCAACGTGTCGAGCTGTTCGGCGCGGGGCCACCCACGATCTGGATCCAGCCCGATCCCGCGGCGCTGATCCAGCACCACGTCGGCGTGGACGCGCTGGCGGCGGCGGTCGGCCATGCCGCCGTGCTGGCACCGGCCGGCCGCACCACGCTCGGGCACCAGGACGTGCTGCTGGAAGTGCGGCAGCTGCCGGTCCAGGTCAAGGACGTGCTGGGCATTCCCGTGCCCGCGCCCGGCGGCGCGGTGCCGCTCGGCGCGCTGGCCCGCGTGGTCGACGGTCCGCCCGCCGTGCATTACGGGGTGCAGGTCGACGGCCAGTCGGGCCTCGGCCTGATCGTGTTCAAGCAGCCTTCGGCGTCGACGATTCCGGTCGACACGGCGGTGATGCGCACGCTGGCGTCGCTGCAGGGCCAGTTGCCGCACGGCGTGCGATGGGTGCCGATCTATCGCCAGTCCTACCTGGTGTCGCTGATCGGGCACGACCTGCTGCGCAATCTAATGATTGGCGGCGCGCTGGCGATCCTGGTGCTGATCTGGATACTCGGGCGCCAGCACGGCGTGGGCGTGCTGGCGCTGAGCATTCCCACCAGCCTGCTGCTCGCCGTCGGCGGCCTGTATGCGCTGGGGCAAAGCCTCAACCTGCTGACGCTCGGCGCGTTGACGCTGGCGGTGGGCCTGCTGGCCGACGACGGCATCATCGTGCTCGAAGCGATCCAGCACCGCTGGGAAAACGGCCTGGCCGGATGGGAGGGCGTGCAAGCCGGCGTCAAGGACATCGCCGTCGCGGACACCACCGGCACGCTGACCACAGTGGCGGCCTACCTGCCCCTGCTGGCCGTGTCGGGACTCGCGGGGCTGTTCATGCGGCCGTTCGCGCTGGCGATGAGCCTGGCGCTGCTCGCCTCCCTGCTGGTGTCGCTGAGCTTGATTCCGCTGGTGCTGGGACATCGCGGCACCCACGCGGGGCGCGTGTTCCGCAGCGGCCACCGCTTCATGGATGCGCTGGCCCGCCTCAACGGCAAGCTGCTGGACGTGACCCTGCGCCGCCCCGGCGCAAGCCTTGCGGCCGCCGCCATCGCCTTCGCGATCGCCGTTGCGGCGCTGGCCATCGTGCCGGTGAACTTCCTGCCGCTGCCCAACGAGGGCGTGCTGCTCGACAGCTTCACCTTCGCGCCTGGCACATCGCTCGACGACGCCATCGCCGTGTCGCGGCGCATGAGCGAGGCCTTGCAGGCGGACCCCGCGGTGGCGCACGTGTTCGTGCGCAATGGTTCACCGGAGCAATCCGCGTATACGGAGCACAGCTTCGCCGGCGAGATGCAGATCGTGCTGAAGCCTGGGTTCAACGCCAACAGCCTCGACCGGATCGCCCGGCACCTGCACGACGTGGCCCGGCAACCGGGCGTGGTGCAGAGCATCGACACGCCCACCATCGAGCGCGTGGGCGAAAGCCTGTCGGGCCTGCCGCAGCCGTTCGAGGTGCTGCTCTACGGCGACAAGGTCGACACCTTGCGCCGCCTGTCGGAGACCGTCGCCGCCAGGCTGCGCACGGTGCCGGCGCTCACCGACATCTTCAACAACGACGCCTACCCGGTGACCCAGCTGCAGATCGCGCCGCGCATGGACACGCTGCGCAGCGCCGGCCTGACGCCCGCCGGACTCGGCGACCAGCTCGACCTGCTGCTGCACGGCCGCGTGCTGGCGAGCTTGCCGTACGGCGCCAGCCAGCGCGAGCTGTACATGCGCCAGGCCGACGCGCCCTACCTCGACCTCGCCGAGCTGGGGCGCGAACCGATCTTCAGCCCGCGGGGCTGGATGCCCTTGTCGCAGGTGGCGCGGCTGACGCTGGAGGCGCAGCCCAACCAGCTGGAACACCTCGACGGCGAACGCGCGCTCAGCATCATGGCGACGCCGACCGGCCCGCTGGGCAGCACCATCGCCGCCGCCAGGGCCGCGCTGTCGTCGGTGCGGTGGCCGGCCGGATACCGGGTGGCCTTCGGCGGCATGTATCCGGAGCTGATCCATACGGTCGAGGCGATGGGGCTGGCGGTGCTGCTGGCCTTGCTGCTCACCCTGGGCATCCTGGCCCTGCAGTTCGGTGGCTGGCGCCTGCCGCTGATCCTGCTGCTGCAGGCGCCGCTCGCGTTCACCGGGGCCGCGCTGGCGCTGGCCGTTTCCGGCGTGGGGCTGAACGCCACCGGCCTGATCGGCCTGCTCACCCTGGTCGGCGTCAGCCTCAACCACGGCATCGTGCTGCTGGCCTACGTGCGCTCCCATGAGAAACAGGGCATGCCGCGCGAGGACGCGGTGCGCCGCGCGGTCCACGAGCGGCTGCGCCCGATCGTGCTGACCACGCTCACCGCGGTGCTGGGCATGCTGCCGACGGCGCTGGGCCTGGGCACCGGCGCGGCGCCGGAACAGGGCCTGGCCATCGTGGTGCTGGGCGGCGTGCTGTGGAGCGCCGTGCTGTCCACCAACCTGCTGCCCGCGCTCTATCTCCGCTGGGGAACGCGGACATGAGGCGCGCGCTGGGACTCGCCCTTGGCGTGGCGCTGGCGGGCTGCGCCACCTACCGGCCGCTGCCGCTCGCGCAGGACGCGCGCCTGACGGACCGCGTCGCGGACGTGAAGGTCGATGTGGCGTCGATGCCGACCGCCGCGCTGCGGCAGCATGTTTTCGATCCCTCCCGCGGCCTGGACATGACCGACGTCGCGATGCTAGCCGTCGCCAACAACCCCATGCTGAAAGTGGCCAGGGACCAGCGCGGCATCGCCCACGCGCAGGCCTTCGCCGCCGGGCTGCTGCCCGATCCGGTGCTGGATTTCTCGCGTGGATACCCTACCGCCGGCCCCGCCAACAGCACGGCCTACAGCGCTGGCCTGTCCTACGATCTCGGCGCCTTGCTCGCCCACGGCTGGGACGTGCGTGCCGCCCGCGCCACGGCGAAGCAGGTGGACCTGGACCTGCTTTGGCAGGAGTGGCAGGTGATCGCCGCCTCCCGCCAACTGTTCGTGCGTTGCGTCTACCAGGCCAGGATGCTGGACATCCTGCGCGACGAAGCCAGTCGGCGCGAGCGCTTCCACCGGCAGCTGGCGCGTGCGCAGCGGCGCGGCGACGTGTCGCTGGCGGCGCTCGGCCTCGATCAATCCGCCCTGCAGGCCGTGCAGTCGCGCCGCGACGCCATGGCGCGGCAGCTGCTGGCCAGCCGGCAGGCACTGAACGCCCTGCTCGGCCTGTCGCCGCAAGCGCAGCTGCCGTTGCTGCAAGCCGCCGTCTCGCCCGGACCCGGCAAGGCAGAAATCAGCCGCGACCTGGCCACGCTCGCGCAGCGTCGCCCCGACCTGCTGGCGCTGCAGGCGGGCTACCGCAGCGCGGACATGCGCTACCGCCGCGCGATCTGGCAGCAATTCCCCTCGATCGACGTCGGCTTTTCCAAGGGCCGCGACACCGACGCCATCAGCTCGCGCAGCTTCCAGGTCTCGCTGACCCTGCCGATCTTCAACCGCAATCGCGGCAACGTGGCCATCGCCAAGGCGACGCGCCAGGCCCTGCACGACGAGTACACGCTGCGGCTCGCCCAGGCGAAGTCCGACATCGCGCGCCTGTTGAATGACCGCGCGATCCTGCAGCGGCAGCGCGCGGAGCTGGCGACGAGCGTGGCCGTCCAGACGCAGGTCGCCGCGAAACTGGAAAGCACCGCGATCCCGGGCGACCTGTCCCAGGCGCAGCGCCTCGCACTCCAGCTGCGGCGGGACGACCAGCGCCTGGACCTGCTTGGCATCGAGCAGGCGATGCTGGAGCAGCAGGCAGCGCTCGCGGCCCTGCTGGCGGACGCTCAGTAGGCGAACTCGCGGAACACCGGATCCACGCTGCCGCCCCATGCGCCATGGAACAGCTCCAGCTTGCGTTCGGCCGGGGTCTGGTTGGCCTGCACGATTTCGAGCATCGGTTCGAGGAAGATGCTTTCGTCGGCGCCGTGATGGTTGCGGCGGGCGCGGCGCTTGAGGCCGTGGGCGGCGATCTTCAGCGCTTCCTCGGCCAGCTCGCGCACGCTGGTGCCGCGGAACGGCAGCTTCAGCGCATGCTTCGGCACGCCGTCGCGCAGCGCGTGGCGTTCGGCGGGGCTGAAATCCTTGACCAGCTCCCAGGCGGCGTCCAGCGCCTCCTGGTCGTACAGCAGGCCGACCCAGAACGCGGGCAGGGCGCACAGCCGGTTCCACGGGCCGCCGTCCGCGCCGCGCATCTCCAGGTACTGCTTCAGGCGCACTTCGGGGAAGGCGGTGGTGAGGTGGTCGGCGAAGTCCTTCATGCTGGCCTTCACGCCGGGCAGGGCGGGCAGCTCGCCGGCCATGAACCGCTTGAAGTCCTGCCCGGCCAGGTCGAGGTACTGGTCGTCCTGCAGGCTGAAGTACATCGGCACGTCGAGGATGTAGTCGACGTAGCGCTCGTAGCCGAAGCCGTCGGCGAACACGAAGTCGAGCTTGCCGGTGCGCTGCGGGTCGGTGTCGGTCCAGATGTGCGAGCGGTACGACAGATAGCCGTTTGGCCGTCCTTCGCTGAACGGCGAGTCGGCGAACAGCGCGGTGGCGATCGGTTGCAGCGCGAGGCTGGTGCGGAACTTCTTCACCATG
>JAGWIC010000052.1 GCA_028866435.1 Lysobacteraceae bacterium
GTCGCCGGCCTGCACCGGCTTGCCGCTCGACGCGACGTAATCGGCCGGCGCGGCGACGAAGGCCACCTTGGGCGTGTGCTGGCGCGTGGCGATCTCGTCGAGCGACTTGATCAGGCCCATGCGCAGCGCGCCGTGCGCACGGATGGTCTCGAACATGGCCAGAGCCCTGGCGTCGCCGTTGATGGCGTCCTGCAGCTCGGTGCCCGTATAGCCGATCGCCGAGGCCTCGACGAAGATGGTCGGAATGCCGGCGTTGATCATGGTCGCCCTGAGCGTGCCGACGCCGGGCACCTCCAGATCGTCGACCAGGTTGCCGGTCGGGAACATCGCGCCGCCGGCACCCTGTTCCTCCGCGGCCGGATCCATGAATTCCAACTGCACTTCGGCGGCGGGAAAGGTCACGCCGTCCAGCTCGAAATCGCCGGTTTCCTGCACCGCGCCGGCGGTCATCGGCACGTGGGCGATGATCGTCTTGCCGATGTTGGCCTGCCAGATGCGCACGATGGCGACGCCGTCGCGCGGTACCCGGGCGGGATCGACCAGGCCGCTGGCGATGGCGAACGGACCGACCGCCGCCGACAGGTTGCCGCAGTTGCCGCTCCAGTCGACGAAGGCCTTGTCGATCGCCACCTGACCGAACAGGTAGTCCACGTCGTGGTCCGGCCGCGTGCTTCTGGACACGATCACCGTCTTGCTGGTGCTGGAGGTGGCGCCGCCCATGCCGTCGATCTGCTTGCCGTAGGGATCGGGGCTGCCGATCACCCGCTGCAGCAGTGCATCGCGCGCGGCGCCCGGCAGCTGTGCGGCCTCGGGCAGATCCTGCAGGCGGAAGAACACGCCCTTGCTGGTGCCACCGCGCAGGTAGGTGGCGGAAATGCGGAGCTGGGGAGCGTGTGTCATGGTCGTATTGGTCATGTATGTCTCGCTCAGGCCGCCTGCGAGGCCTCGATGAAGTCCTGCGCGAAGCGCTGCAGCACGCCGCCGGCCTCGTAGATCGACACTTCCTCGGCGGTATCCAGGCGGCAGGTCACCGGCGCCTCGACGCGTTCGCCGTTGCGGCGGTGGATGACCAGGGTGAGCTCCGCCCGCGGCGTGCGCGCGCCGACCACGTCGAAGGTCTCGCTGCCGTCGATGCCCAGGGTCTTGCGGTTGGTGCCGGGCTGGAACTCCAGCGGCAGCACGCCCATGCCGATCAGGTTGGTGCGGTGGATGCGCTCGAAGCCTTCGGCCGCGATCGCCTCCACGCCGGCCAGGCGCACGCCCTTCGCCGCCCAGTCGCGCGACGAGCCCTGGCCGTAGTCGGCACCGGCGATCACGATCAGCGGCTGCTTGCGCTCCATGTAGGCCTCGATCGCCTCCCACATGCGCATGACCTTGCCTTCCGGCTCCACCCGGGCCAGCGAGCCGTGCTTCACCTCGCCGTCCACCACCGCCATTTCGTTGATCAAGGTGGGATTGGCAAAGGTGGCGCGCTGCGCGGTGAGGTGGTCGCCGCGGTGGGTCGCGTAGGAATTGAAGTCCTCTTCCGGCAGGCCCATCTTCGCCAGGTACTCGCCGGCCGCGCTGGTCGGCAGGATCGCGTTGGACGGCGACAGGTGGTCGGTGGTGATGTTGTCGCCGAGCACCGCCAGCGCCCGCATGCCGGTGAGGCTGCGCTCGCCGGCGAGGGCGCCTTCCCAGTACGGCGGTCGGCGGATATAGGTGCTCTGCGCGCGCCAGTCGTACAGCGGCGCGGCGCGGGTGCCGGTGCGGCCGGTACGCGCGAACATCGGCTCGTAGACCCGGCGGAACTGCTCGGGCTTCACGCTGGAGGAGACGATCGCATCGATCTCCTCGTCGCTGGGCCAGATGTCCTTGAGCGTCACCGGCTGGCCGTCGGCGTCATGGCCCAGCGCATCGCGTTCGATGTCGAAGCGGATGGTGCCGGCGATCGCATAGGCCACCACCAGCGGCGGCGAGGCCAGGAAAGCCTGCTTCGCGTACGGATGGATGCGGCCGTCGAAGTTGCGGTTGCCGGACAGCACCGCGGTGGCGTAGAGGTCGCGCTCGACGATCTCCTGCTGGATCTTCGGATCGAGCGCGCCGGACATGCCGTTGCAGGTGGTGCAGGCGAAGCCGACGATGCCGAAGCCGAGCTGCTCCAGCTCCGGCAGCAGCTTCGCTTCCTTCAGGTACAACTCCACCGCCCTGGAGCCGGGGGCGAGCGAGCTCTTCACCCACGGCTTGCGGGTGAGGCCGCGGGCATTGGCGTTGCGCGCCAGCAGCGCCGCCGCGATCACGTTGCGCGGATTGCTGGTATTGGTGCAGCTGGTGATGGCGGCGATGATCACCGCGCCGTCGGGCATCCGGCCCGGCTGCTCGGTCCACTCGCCGGCAACGCCCCGCGCGGCGAGATCGGACGTCGGCAGGCGCTTGTGCGGATTCGATGGACCCGCCATGTTGCGCACCACCGAGGACAGGTCGAACGTCAGCGTGCGCTCGTATTGCGCATCGGCTAGCGTGTCGGCCCACAGGCCGGCGACCTTGGCGTAGGTTTCCACCAGCCTGACCTGCTCGTCGCTGCGGCCGGTGAGGCGCAAGTAGTCCAGCGTCTGGCCGTCGATGAAGAACATCGCGGCGGTGGCGCCATACTCGGGCGCCATGTTGGAGATGGTGGCGCGATCGCCCAGGGTGAGGCTGGCCGCGCCTTCGCCGCGGAATTCCAGGTACGCGCCGACCACCTTCTCCTTGCGCAGGAACTCCGTGAGCGCGAGCACGATGTCGGTGGCGGTGATGCCGCTCTGGCGCTTGCCGGTGAGCTCCACGCCGATGATGTCGGGCAGGCGCATCCACGAGGCGCGGCCTAGCATCACGCTCTCCGCCTCCAGCCCGCCCACGCCGACGGCGATCACGCCCAGCGCATCCACGTGCGGCGTATGGCTGTCGGTGCCCACGCAGGTATCCGGATAGGCGACGCCCTCCTGCACCTGGATCACCGGCGACATCTTCTCCAGGTTGATCTGGTGCATGATGCCGTTGCCCGGCGGGATCACGTCGACGTTCTCGAACGCCTGCTTGGTCCACTCGATGAAGTGGAAGCGATCCTCGTTGCGGCGATCCTCGATCGCGCGGTTCTTCGCGAACGCGTTCGGATCGAAACCGCCGCACTCCACCGCCAGCGAGTGGTCGACGATCAGCTGCACCGGCACCACCGGGTTCACCTTGGCCGGATCGCCGCCGCGCTCGGCGATCGCGTCGCGCAGGCCGGCCAGGTCGACCAGGGCGGTCTGGCCGAGGATGTCGTGGCACACCACGCGCGCCGGGAACCAGGGAAAGTCGCGTTCGCGCCTGCGCTCGATCAGCTGCCTGAGCGACTCGGCGAGGATCGCCGGGTCGCAGCGGCGCACCAGGTTCTCGGCCAGCACGCGCGAGGTGTACGGCAGCGCGTCGTAGGCGCCGGGCTGGATCGCCTCCACCGCGGCGCGCGCATCGAAATAATCCAGCGAGGTGCCGGGGAGGGACTGGCGGTAGACGGTATTCATGAGTATCGGGAATCCTGGGGATCAACGCTTGGCCCGCATGCGCCCGCCGACGGCGGCTCGCTGGATTGCGCCACAGGCCGTGGGAAGCGAAGCATTCGGTATCCCCGTCATTGTAGCGGGCGAGAGCCTGTTCCTTAAGTATCGGCTTGACTGATATGCCCGGCACCATCGACCATGGTCGGACACTGACCCCAAAAGGGAGTAGTTCCGGCGACGCCACCTGGCGCCGTCGTGCGGCGATCGTCATCACGAGCGACACCTCGCTCCGGGCGCCGCGGCGGCATCAGGCCGCGAACGAGACTTTTGCGGCGACGGCGGGTCGCGCGCATCCGCCGTTGCTGCATCTGGCTCGCCGCGCAAGGAACCGCAGCATGCTTTCCACCGACTTCCTCTCCGGCCTGCTCACCATCGTGCTGCTCGACCTGGTGCTGGCCGGCGACAACGCCATCGTCATCGCGCTGGCCGCGCGCAACCTGCCGAAGTCGCTGCAGGCGAAAGCGGTGTTCTGGGGCAGCTTCGGCGCCGTGGCGGTGCGCGTGGTGCTGACGGCCGCGGTGGTCTGGCTACTCGAGTTGCCGGGCCTGATGCTGGCCGGCGGCCTGCTGCTGCTGCCGATCGCCTGGAAGCTGCTGAAGCAGGACGAGAGGCCCCACGAGGTCGCCGCAGCCGGCGGTTTCTGGCCCGCGCTGCGCACCATCATCGTGGCCGACGCGCTGATGGGCCTGGACAACGTGCTGGCCATTGCCGGTGCCTCGAAGGGGCATTTCAGCCTGGTCGTGCTCGGCCTGCTGATCAGCGTGCCGCTGGTGGTGTGGGGCTCGACCCTGATCCTGAAGCTGATCGGGCGCTTCCCCGTCATCGTCTACCTCGGCGCCGGCGCGATCGCCTACACCGCCGCGCGCATGATCGCGCACGACCATCTGGCTGCCGCCTGGTTCGAGGCGCACGCATGGACGGGCTATGCGCTGGATGTCGCGCTGGTCGCCCTGGTCTGCGGCGGCGGCTGGCTCGCGCGGCGGCGATCGGGCATGAGACTCGGCGGCGTGTAGCGCAGAGGGAGCCGGACCGGCTCCCTCTGCGCAGGCGGTGGCGCGGTCAGCGCTTGTCGATCGGCACGTAGGTCTGGTCTTCCGGACCGGTGTAGTTCGCGCTGGGGCGGATGATCTTGCCGTCCTGGCGCTGCTCGATCACGTGCGCGCTCCAGCCCGACGTGCGCGCGATCACGAACAGCGGGGTGAACATCGCAGTGGGCACGCCCATCATGTGGTAGGCGCTGGCCGAGAACCAGTCGAGGTTGGGGAACATCTTCTTGACCTCCCCCATGACCTGCTCGATCCGCTCGGAGACGTCAAACAGGACGGGATTGCCGCCGTCGGTGCAGAGCTTGCGCGAAACCTCCTTGATGATCTCGTTGCGTGGATCGGACACCGTGTACACCGGGTGGCCGAAGCCGATGATGATCTCCTTGCGCTCGACCCGCGCGCGGATATCCGCCTCGGCCTGGTTGGCATTGCGGTAGCGCGCGATGATCTCCATCGCCACCTCGTTCGCGCCGCCGTGCTTGGGGCCGCGCAGCGCACCGATCGCGCCGGTGATCGCCGAGTAGATGTCCGAACCGGTGCCGGCGATGACGCGGGCGGCGAAGGTCGAGGCGTTGAATTCGTGTTCGGCGTACAGCACCAGCGACTTGTCCAGCGACTGTGCGTGCAGGTCGCTCGGCTTCTTGCCGTGCAGCAGGTGCAGGAAATGTGCGGCGATCGAGTCGTCGTCGGTCTCGGTCTCGATGCGCTTGCCGTTGTGGCTGAAGTGGTACCAGTACAGCAGCATCGAGCCGAAGCTGGCCATCAGCCGGTCGGCGATGTTACGGGCGCCGGTGACGTTGTGGTCGTCCTTCTCCGGCAGCACGGTGCCCAGCACCGAGCAGCCGGTGCGCAGCACGTCCATCGGATGGGTGGCGGCCGGCAGCAGCTCCATCGCGGCCTTCACCGGCGCCGGCAACCCGCGCAGGCGCTTGAGGCGCGCGCGGTAGTTGTTCAGCTCGGTCCAGGTCGGCAGCACGCCATGCACCAGCAGGTAGGCCACTTCCTCGAAGCAGCCCTTGGCGGCCAGGTCGTGGATGTCGTAGCCGCGGTAATGCAGGTCGTTGCCGCTGCGGCCGACCGTGCACAGCGCGGTGTTGCCCGCGGCCACGCCGGACAGGGCGACGGATTTCTTGGCCTTGGGTAGGACTTGCTCGCTCATCGGAAATCTCCAGGGTGCAGGTTTGTTCTTTTTTATTCCGGTAGGAGCCCGCTCGCGGGCGATGCTCCTGCTCTGATGCCTGTCGAGGTAAAAGCATCGCCCGCGAGCGGGCTCCTACCGCAATGGTGGTCAGCCCTTCTGCGAGAACAGCGTGTCGAGCTTGTCCTCGTAGGCGTGGTAGCCGAGGAAGTCGTACAACTGCTCGCGCGTCTGCAGGGTGTCGATGATGTTCTTCTGCGTGCCGTCGCGGCGCACGGTCTCGTAGAAGTTCAGCGCGGCCTTGTTCATCGCGCGGTAGGCGCCGCAGCAGTACAGCGCGATGTCCACGCCGGCCGCGCGCAGCTCGTCGGTGGTGAAGAACGGGGTGGAACCGAACTCGGTGAGGTTGGCCAGGATCGGCACCTTCACCGCGTTCCTGAAACGGCGGTAATCGTCCAGCGTCTTCATCGCTTCGGGAAAGATCATGTCGGCACCGGCTTCGACGTAGGCGCAAGCGCGCTCGATCGCCGCATCGATGCCCTCCACGGCGGCCGCATCGGTGCGTGCCATGATCACGAAGCCGGGATCGGTGCGCGCGTCCACTGCCGCCTTCACGCGGTCGACCATCTCGCCCATCGGCACCACTTCCTTGCCCGGGCGATGACCGCAGCGCTTCTGTCCGACCTGGTCCTCGATGTGCACCGCGGCCACGCCGACGTTGACGAAGGCGCGGATCGTGCGGGCGATGTTGAACGCCCCGCCCCAGCCGGTGTCGATGTCGACCAGCAGCGGCAGCTGGGTGGCATCGACGATGCGGCGGGCATCGGTGAGCACGTCTTCCATCGTGCTGATGCCCAGGTCCGGCATGCCCAGCGAATTGGCGGCTACGCCGCCGCCGGACAGGTACAACGCCTTGTAGCCGACCCGCTTGGCCATCAGGCCGGCGTAGGCGGTGATCGCGCCCATGACCTGCAGGGGCTGTTCGGCGGCGAGCGCTGCGCGAAAACGTGCGCCGGGAGATGCTGGCTGTGTCATGTCGCCTCCATCAAAGCGCCCATTTTAGCCCATGCCCGTCCGCGGCCGGGATTGGACCTTCCGCCACAGATACCCGGGCTGCGACGGCACCGGCCCAGCCCAGGCCCATGCCGCGACGCAAGTTCCTGCGTGACGAATCCGCCGCCACCCCGTACATTCAACCGAATGAGCACATCGACTCCTCTCGCAAAACGCATCCTCTGGGGCCTGCTGATCGGCGTGGCGGCCGCCGTGGCCACGCTGGGCATCGGCCAGTGGCACCCCGCCACACTGGCGCTGATGCAGAAGGTCTCCGCCGCGGTGTTCGACCCGTTCGGGCAGATCTTCCTGCGCATGCTGTTCTTCGTGGTGATCCCGCTGGTGTTCACCTCGCTGGCCTCCGGCGTGGCCCAGCTCGGCCGGCTGGACCGGCTCGGCCCGCTGGCCGGCCGGACCTTCCTGCTGTTCTTCGTCAACATGGGCATCGCCGTGACGATCGGCCTGGTGATGATGAACACCGTGCAGCCGGGCCACCACCTGGACGAGCAGGCGCGCGGCCAGCTGATGCAGGAGTACGGCAGCAGCGCGCAGCAGTCGATCGACAGGAAGGCGGCCCAGCCCAGCATGAGTTTCGCCACGCTGGTGGAGATGTTCATGCCGCGCAACCTGCTCGGCGCGGTGGCCGGCCCCAGCCGCGATGCGCTGGGCGACGTGTTGCCGCTGATCCTGTTCGCGATCCTGGTCGGCGCGGCCGCCACCCAGCTGCGCGAGAAACAGCGCAAACGGGTGCAGATGGCGCTGGACACCATCACCGACCTGATGACCAGGATCGTCGGCTTCGCCCTGCAGCTGGCGCCGTATGCGGTGCCGGCGATGATCTACAGCGTGATCGTCAAGGTCGGCGTGAACGTGCTGCTGGCGCTGTCGGTATTCGTGGCCGGCTGCACCGTGGCGCTGGCGCTGCACCTGTTCGGCACCATGTCGCTGTGGCTGCGCTTCCTGGCCGGCCGCTCGCCGCTGGCCTATTTCCGGCAGATCCGGCCGTTGCTGATCACCGCGTTCTCGACCAGTTCCAGCAGCGCCTGCCTGCCCGCGTCGCTGGCGGTGGCGCATGACGAACTGAAGCTCGCGCCCAGCACGGCCGGCTTCGTGCTGCCGCTGGGCGCCACCATGAACATGAGTGGCACGGCCCTGTTCGAGGGCTGCGTGGTGCTGTTCGTGGCGCAGGCGTTCGGCGTGGAACTGACGCTGGGCCAGCAGGCCATCCTGATGCTGCTGTCGGTGCTCAGCGCGGTCGCCGTGGCCGGCATCCCCGGCGGCTCGCTGCCGATGATCGCCGGCCTGCTGGCGACGTTCGGCATCCCGCCCGAGGGCATCGGCATCGTCATCGGCGTCGACCGCATCCTCGACATGATGCGCACCACGGTGAACGTGGGCAGCGACATCGTCACCGCCACCGTGGTCGACCACCAGTTGCGCGGCCGGCTCGCCGCCGCACCATAGACCCCGCGCAGGCGTGGCCGGGCGACGCAGGCTTGAAGCCGCCCGGTCCGACCGCACCTCATGGATGGCCATGCAATAGTTAGCACCAATCGAATCCATGCCAATAATCAATTGGATTTATTGAATGGCGGGCCGTAGCATCTCTCCACCTTTTCAACCACCACGGGAAGCAAGCAACGATGTCCCTGATCAACACCGAAGTGAAACCGTTCAAGGCGCAGGCGTTCAAGGCCGGCCAGTTCATCGAAGTCACCGACGCCGACCTGAAGGGCAAGTGGTCCGTCGTGTTCTTCTACCCGGCCGACTTCACCTTCGTCTGCCCGACCGAGCTCGAGGACCTGGCCGACAACTATGCCGCCTTCCAGAAGCTGGGCGTGGAGATCTACTCGGTGTCCACCGACACCCATTTCGCGCACAAGGCCTGGCACGACACCTCCGACGCGGTGAAGAAGATCAACTACACCATGGTCGGCGACCCGACCGGCGCGATCAGCCGCAACTTCGAAGTGATGATCGAGGAAGCCGGCCTGGCCGACCGCGGCACCTTCGTGATCGACCCGGCGGGCAAGATCCAGATCGTCGAGATCAACGCCGGCGGCATCGGCCGCGACGCCTCCGAGCTGCTGCGCAAGGTCAAGGCCGCGCAGTACGTCGCCGCCCATCCGGGCGAAGTCTGCCCGGCCAAGTGGAAGGAAGGCGAGAAGACCCTGGCGCCGTCGCTGGACCTGGTCGGCAAGATCTGATTCATCCCCGCGCGAGAGCGCCACGGGCCCGGAGTTCTTCCGGGCCCGCTCCACCGAAGCACAAGCATGAAGCGACGCCCGGGTCCGCCCGGGTGCTCGCCACGCACACCCCGAAGAAACCCCACGGAGTCCGCCATGTTGGATGCCAGCCTCAAGACCCAGTTGAAGGCCTATCTGGAAAAGGTCACGCAGCCGATCGAGATCGTTGCGTCCCTGGACGACAGCGCCAAATCCGCCGAATTGAACGAGCTGCTCGAGGAAATCGCCGCGCTGTCCGGGCGGATCACCCTGGTTCGCCGTGACGACGACGTACGCAAGCTCTCGTTCGCGATCAACCGCGTCGGCAGCGACATCGGCGTACGCTTCGCCGGCATTCCGCTGGGCCATGAATTCACCTCGCTCGTGCTCGCCCTGCTGCAGGTCGGCGGGCATCCGTCCAAGGCCGCGGCGGATGTGATCGAGCAAGTGCAGAACCTCGATGGTGACTACCGTTTCGAGACCTATTTCTCGCTGTCCTGCCAGAACTGCCCCGACGTGGTGCAGGCGCTGAACCTGATGAGCGTGCTGAACCCGAAGATCCGGCACGTCGCCATCGACGGCGCGCTGTACCAGGACGAGGTCGAAGCACGCCAGGTGATGTCGGTACCCACCGTCTACCTCAACGGCGAAGTGTTTGACCAGGGCCGCATGAGCCTGGAGCAGATCCTGGCGAAACTCGACACCGGCGCCACGCGGCGCGAGGCCGAGAAGATCAAGGCCAAGGAGGCGTTCGACGTGCTCGTGGTCGGCGGCGGCCCGGCCGGTGCAGCGGCGGCGATCTACGCCGCGCGCAAGGGCATCCGTACCGGCGTGGCGGCCGAACGCTTCGGCGGCCAGGTGCTGGACACCATGGCGATCGAGAACTTCATCTCGGTGCCATACACCGAAGGCCCGAAGCTGGGCGCGGCGCTGGAGCAGCACGTCAAGGAATACGGCGTCGACGTCATGAACCTGCAGCGCGCCACGAAGCTGCTGCCGGCCAGCGAATCCGCCAGCGGCCTGGTCGAAGTGCAACTGGAAAACGGCGCCACGCTGAAATCGAAGACGGTGATCCTTTCCACTGGCGCGCGCTGGCGGCAGATGGGCGTGCCCGGCGAAGACGACTACCGCAACAAGGGCGTGGCCTACTGCCCGCACTGCGACGGCCCGCTGTTCAAGGGCAAGCGGGTGGCGGTGATCGGCGGCGGCAACTCCGGCGTGGAGGCGGCGATCGACCTGGCCGGCATCGTGGCCCACGTCACCCTGGTCGAGTTCGACGGCAAGCTGCGCGCGGACGAGGTGCTGCAGCGCAAGCTGCGCAGCCTGCCCAACGTCGACGTGATCGTCAGCGCGCAGAGCACCGAAGTGCTGGGCGACGGGCAGAAGGTCACCGGCCTGGTCTACAAGAACCGCACCGACGGCGTGATGCACAGCCTCGCCCTGGAAGGCATCTTCGTGCAGATCGGCCTGCTGCCGAACACCGAGTGGCTGAAGGGCACGCTGGAGCTGTCGCCGCGCGGCGAGATCATCATCGACGACCGCGGCCAGACCTCGCTGCCCGGCGTATTCGCCGCCGGCGACGCCACCACCGTGCCGTACAAGCAGATCGTGATCGCCATGGGCGCCGGCTCCACCGCCGCGCTGAGCGCGTTCGACCACCTGATCCGCAGCCCGCTGGCGAGCGCAAAGCCTGAAGCAGCAATCGCCGCCTGACCGCAAGAAACCGCATGTGGGAACGCACCCTGTGCGCGATGCTCCGATGTATCGATCGAAGCGAAGAGCATCGCGCACAGGGTGCGCTCCTACATGGATCAGCTGCCCTGGTCGGGGCCGCGCTCCAACGCACGGCGGATGTCGTCCAGCGCAGCGGGATCGTCGAGCGTGGACAAATCCCCCGGGTCGCGCTGCTCCGCCAGCGCCTGCAGCGAGCGGCGCAGCAGCTTGCCGGAACGGGTCTTCGGCAAGGTGTTCACCACATAGATGCGCGACGGCTTCGCCACGCCGCCGAGCTGGTCGACCACGCGTTGCTGCATCGCCTTCGCCACCGCACCGGTGCCGTCGCCGGCATCCTGCTTCAGTGTGGCGAACACGATCGGCACCTGCCCCTTCAGTTCGTCCCGCATCCCGATCACCGCCGCCTCGGCCACCGCCGGGTGGCTGGCCACCGACTCCTCGATCTCACGCGTACCGAGTCGATGACCGGCCACATTGATCACGTCATCGGTACGGCCGAGGATGAAGGTGTAGCCGTCCTCGTCACGGATCGCCCAGTCCAGCGAGCTGTAGAGCAATTCCTTGAAGTGGCTGAAATAGCTGCGGATGTAGCGCGCATCGTCGCCCCACACGGTGGTCAGGCAGCCCGGCGGCAGCGGCGGCTCGAAGACAAGCACGCCCTTCACGCCTGCGGGCACTTCCCGGCCATGGCTCTCGTCGATCACCTTCATCCGGTAGCCGGGAGCGGGCAGGCCGGGCGAACCGAATTTCACCGTTTTCAGGTCCAGTCCCGGCATCAGGGTGATCGCCGGCCAGCCCGTCTCGGTCTGCCAGTAGTTGTCGATCACCGGCACGCCGAGGGCATCGGTGATCCACTGCGCGGTCGGTTCGTCCAGCGGCTCGCCGGCGAGGAACAGCCACTTCAGCCGCGACAGGTCGGCCTGCCTGAGCCAGCTTTCGTCCTGCTTCTTCAGCACGCGGATGGCCGTGGGCGAGGAAAACATCGTGCGCACGCGATAGCGCTCGCACAGGCGCCACCAGATGCCCGGGTCCGGCTGCGTCGGCAACCCTTCGTAAAGCAGCGACGTCGCGCCACCGATCAGCGGGCCGTAGACATTGTAGGAATGTCCCACCGCCCAGCCCACGTCCGAGGTGGAGAACATCACCTGCCCCGGCGCGATGTCGAACACATGGCGTATCGACAAGGCCATCGCCACCGCATAGCCACCCACGTCGCGTTGCACCCCCTTGGGCTTGCCGGTGGTGCCGGAGGTGTAGAGCAAATAGCTCGGTTCGTTCGACTCCAGCCAGGTCACCGGCACCTCGCGGCCCAGGTGGGCCTGGTGCAAGGGCGCATAGTCGATGTCGCGACCGGCCTGGTACGACAGCGACGGCGCGAGCCCGCGGTTGATCATCAGCACATGCGGCGGCGGCGCCGACGCTTCGTTCAGCGCGGCATCGACCAGGGGCTTGTAGGGGATCACCTTGCCGCCGCGCATGCCCGCATCGGCGGCAATCAGCAGCTTGGGCTGGGCGTCGTCGATGCGCAGCGCGAGGTTGTGCGCCGCAAAGCCGCCAAATACCACCGAATGGATCGCCCCGATGCGCGCGCAAGCCAGCATCGCAAACACCGCCTCGGCGATATTGGGCAGATAGATCACCACTCGATCGCCCTTGCCCACCCCCAGCGATTGCAGCACCGCGGCGAAGGTATTCACCTCGCCATGCAACTGGCGGTAGCTGAACTCCCGGGTGATGCCCGTTTCTGTGGAAATCGCCACCAGCGCCAGCTGATCCGCACGCTCGGCCAGATGCCGGTCGACCGCGTTGTAGCAGAGGTTGGTGGTACCGCCGACGAACCAGCGACGGAACGGCGGGTGCGACTGGTCGAGGATCTGCTGCGGCGGCGTGTCCCAGTGAATCAGGCGCGCCTGCTCGGCCCAGAACAGTTCCGGCTGATCGATCGACCGCCGGTAGAATTCGTCGTAGTTCATGCTTGCCCCTTGATGAATCGGAACCCGTCCAGCCTAGATCAGGCAGGCCCCTGCCAGACAGTCGACTTTCGCCGCATGGCCGACCGGCAGCGCCGCTGCCGATCCGCGTGGGGCTATCCTTGGCTGCCATCAATGCAGCCATTGCGCCAGCCATGAGTCCACTGCAGCGGTTCATCCAGACCCACCCGCGCCTGTTCGTGCTGACCGGCGCCGGCTGCAGCACCGACTCCGGCATACCCGACTACCGCGACCAGGAAGGCGAGTGGAAGCGTCCGCCGCCGGTCAACTTCACGGCCTTCATGCATGAACCGGCCAGCCGCCAGCGCTACTGGGCGCGCAGCCTGGTGGGCTGGCGTCGTTTCGGCAACGCCCGACCCAATGCGACCCATCACGCGCTGGGCCGGTTGGAACAGCGCGGGCAGGTCGAACTGCTGGTGACGCAAAATGTCGATCGCCTGCACCAGCTCGCCGGCAGCGAACGCGTGCTCGACCTGCATGGCCGCCTCGATCAGGTGCGCTGCATGGACTGCGGCTGGCGGCTGGAACGCGCGGACTTCCAGCGTCTGCTGGGCGAACACAACCCGGCCTGGCTGCCACTGGAGGCGACCGCGGCCCCCGACGGCGACGCCGATCTCGAACAGCAGGACTTCACCCGCTTCGAGGTGCCGCCCTGCCCCAGCTGCGGCGGCATCGTGAAGCCCGATGTGGTGTTCTTCGGCGAGCACGTGCCCCGTGCGCGCGTGGAGGAGGCGACGCGGGCCTGGCAGGCGGCCGACGCGGTGTTGGTCGTCGGTTCCTCATTGATGGTGTATTCGGGGTACCGGTTCGTCCATGCGGCCGCGCGCGCGGGCAAGCCGGTCGCGGCGCTGACCCTGGGCCGCACCCGTGCCGATCCCTTGCTCAGCCTGAAGGTCGACGCCAGCTGCCGCGAGGCACTGGCGTTCGTGCATGAGGCGGACGAGGCCGTGACCGCCTGACGCCCCCCCGCAGCGGCCGCGCGAGCCGGCTGCCTCACATCGACGCCGCGATGCGCCCGACCTCGGCCAGTACCCGCTTGCGCTCGGTGGCGCTGGCCGGCGAATCCGCATAGTAGGCGGCCACCAGCAAGGGCTTTCGTCCCGGCGGCCAGACGACCGCGACATCGTTGGTTTCGCCGTGGCTGCCACTGCCCGTCTTGTCGCCGGCAACCCAGCCGCGGGGAAAGCCGGCGCGCAGTTGCTCGTGCCCGGTTTCGCATGCGCGCAGCCACGCGATCAGCTGCCGGCGGGAGCCCTCGGCCAGCACATCGTTCAGCAACACCTGCCGCATGGTCGCCACCATCGCGCGGGGCGTCGTCGTATCCCGCATATCACCAGGGCTGCCCACATTGAGCCCGGGCTCGATGCGGTCCAGCCGCGTCACCGGATCACCGATGCTTCGCACGAACGAAGTCACCGCCGACGGCCCGCCCATGCTGGCCAGCAGCAGGTTGGCGGCGGTATTGTCGCTGACGGTGATCGCCGCCCGGCACAACTCGCCCACCCGCATGCCCGGCTCCCCCACATG
This sequence comes from Lysobacteraceae bacterium, assembly GCA_028866435.1. Lineage (GTDB taxonomy): Bacteria > Pseudomonadota > Gammaproteobacteria > Xanthomonadales > Rhodanobacteraceae > Rhodanobacter. The sequence goes on from JAGWIC010000052.1 coordinate 14,272, forward strand.
CTGGCGGGTCACCGGTGCGTACGCGAGCACCGCCGACGGCGCGAAGACAATGCGCCGGTCCAGCCGCTCGGCGCCACGATCCACCCGAGCCAGGGTGGCCGCCACCGCCAGCAACTTGAAGGTACTGCACATCAGGAAGCGCTCATCGGCGCGATGCATGGCCTGCCGCCCGTCGGCGGTATCGATGATGGCCACGCCCAGTCGACCGCCATGGCGGCGCTCCAGCTGCGCCAGGCGGGCTGTCGCGTCCGTCCCTTCGCTCTCCCTGGCAAACCCGGGAGACAGCACCAGCGCCGCCGCGCCCAGCAAGCCGGCCTTCAATACCTGTCGTCGATTCATCGGATCCCCTTGGCCGTCGTCATCGCACCGCCACCGGCGAGCCGACGCAGGCTAACCATCGGATCGGGCGGCAGGGAGCAAAAACAGGGGCGATGCGGGGACGGAACCTGCCCATCGGGTCTGATCGACACCCGCCCGCGACGCCCGCAAAAAAGGCCGGCACCCGTGCTTGCGCCGGGCCCGGCCTTCGTTGGTGTTGCATGCAGCATTGAATGGTGGAGGTGGCGGGAGTCGAACCCGCGTCCGAGAATGTTAAATGCCCAGCTCTACATGTTTAGCCCAACGTTCGATCTCGTTCCGCGACAAGCACGATGGGCAAGGCGCACCGCGGAACCAGCCTGATTGATTTGACCTAGAGCCGCCAGGCGGCAGCGTTCGGCGATCTCATGATAATGACCCTACACCGACGAGCATGAGCACAAGTGGGTTCGGGGCTTACGCCTTAAGCGGCGAGAGCGTAGTTGTCGTCGTTGGCAACTAGAAGTTTGCTGCTGGATTTACGAGGAAAGCTGCCCCCTCGACATGCACCAAGTCATCGCACTACCCCCGTCGAAGCCAGGACACCCCCGGGGAAAACGTTTTGACGCGGCAAGTATATGGGGGCGGCGGTCGCAACGGCAATGCCGCCGGCCGGGAGCACGGCCGATGCCGCAAGGAGGCTGCCGCTTTACGGGCCCAGGGCAGCGACCCGGACGCCCGACCCACCCCGTCTTGCAGGCCGGGCCGGGGGTTGTTGTTACTGCGTGAAAGCAACGTCTATACTCGGCCACTCATGTGACCTTAGTACCCGTCTCGTACTTGTGGGAATGAACTCGATGACTCGATTGCAATTGCTCGGCGTGGCCTTGACCACCGCCCTCGTCGCCACGGCCAGCGTGCATGCCGAAGGCGACAAGGCTGCTGGACGCAAGTTGATCTACACCTGTGCCGGCTGTCATGGCGTACCGGGTTACACGAATGCCTACCCGCAATATCCGGTACCGAAGATCGCCGGGCAGAACGAGCAGTACATCATCAACGCGTTGCATGCCTATCAGGCGGGCGATCGCACGCACCCGACCATGGGCGCGCAGGCACAGAGCCTGTCCGATGCCGATATCCAGAACATCGCCGCCTACCTTTCCAGCCTCGCCAAGTAGTTGCCAAGGATCCTCCGCATGAATCGTGCGCTTACCCTGATGTCACTCGGCGCCGTGCTGGCGTTTGCTTCCACCCAAGTTCTGGCCAACGGCAACATAGAAAACGGCAAGCAGAAGGCGGCCACCTGCTTCGCCTGCCACGGCACTGATGGCAACGCGGTCGATCCGCAGTACCCGCGCCTGGCCGGTCAGTACGACCTGTACATGCAGCAGGCGCTGCGCGAATACCGCGACGGGCAACGCAAGAACCCGATCATGCGGGGCATGGTCGCCACCTTGTCCGATCAGGACATCGAGGACATCGCCGCCTACTTCTCCAGCCTGCCGAGCAAGCTGGACACCTTGCAGGGCCACATCCAGGGCGACAAGTAAGAGCCGCCATCCCGACCGCGGCCACCCGCGGGCCTCGCGGCGTGGCCGGGCGGCTCAGGCGATGGCCGACTTGCCCCCGGCCTTGCGGTAGTAGGGCTTCTCACCGCCGCTGTGATCGGTGGCGTCACGTACCGCGGTGATCTCCGGAAGGCGTTCACGCAGCGTTTTCTCGATGCCCTGCTTCAGGGTCACATCGACCATGCCGCAACCGTGGCACCCGCCGCCGAACTGCAGCAGCACCACGCCGTTGGCGTCGATTTCGAGCAGGCTGACCTTCCCCCCATGCGAGGCGAGCATGGGGTTGATCTCGGCCTCGAGCACGTAGCGTACCCGCGCGATGAGCCCGGATTCCGCGCCAGGCACGTCGCCCTTGATTTTCGGCGCGCGGATATTGAGCTGGCCGCCGGTGGCGTTGGGCTCGAAGTCGATGCTGGCTTCGTCCAGCCAGCGGGCGCTGGCGCCGTCGATGTGGAACAGGAAGCCGGCGCACTCGATCGTCCACTCGCCGCCGGCAAGGTCTTCCTGCTCGCAGAACTCCAGCTCGCAGTTGGCGGCCGGCGTCCCCGCATCGGTCACCCGCAGGCGAATGCTCAGGCCCTCGGTGTCCTGCTGGGAAAGAAGCCGCAGGAAATGCTGCTGCGCGCGCTCTGAAATGTCGATCATGCCTGCTCCACGGTCAGCTGTCGGTCGCCGGCAGCCAGGCCGGCGGAAACAGCACCATTTTAGTCCTATTTCAAAAAGATCCGCGAGGGGGGATTTGCGCTTTGACTTTTTCCGCGCCAGCTTCGACCCTTCGCCTCCCGACTACCGGCATGCACGGAGACTCCCATGGACGCCAACGACCTCTCTACCCGGCACTGCAAGCCATGCAAGGGCAAGGAGCACGCGCTCGACGGGGCCCGCGTGACCGCCTTGTTGAAACAGCTGCCTGGCTGGCAGCTCGGCGACGAGGGCAAGGCCATCGTCAAGGATTTCAAGTTCGCCGACTTCCACCACACGCTGGGTTTCATCAATGCCGTGGGTTTCATGGCCAACCATGAGGACCACCACCCGGATCTCGAGGCGGGCTATGGACACTGCCGGGTATTGTGGTCGACCCACGACGTGGGCGGGCTGTCGCTGAACGATTTCATCTGCGCGGCACGGGTCGAGGCCTTGCTGGCGCGCTGATCAGAAATCGGTGCGCGACTTTTCCCGCGAATAGACCAGCCGCTTGCCCTTGACCGCCAGCACGTCGAGGAACGCCTTCAGGTCGTCCGGCAGTGGCGTGGAAAAGCTGTAGGCGCGGCCTTCGAGCTCGAAGCTCATGTGCGAGGCATGCAGGAACATCCGGTTCAGGCCCATCTCGCGGAAACGCTTGTTCATTTCCTTGTCGCCGTATTTCGGATCCCCCGCCAGCGGGTGGCCGATGTGCGCGGCGTGCACGCGGATCTGGTGGGTGCGGCCGGTCCCCAGGGTGGCCTGCATCAGGCGGGCGCCGGGGTAATGGTCCATTTCGCGGAAGAAGGTCAGCGACGGCTTGCCGTTGTCCGCCACGCGCACCATCCGCTCGCCTCCCTGCATCACCGATTTCAGCAGCGGCGCGTTGACGTCGAACTTGGCCTTGGACGGGTGACCGAGCATCAGGCACAGGTACTGCTTGGTCACCGTGCCGGCGCGGATCTCGGCCTGCAGCCCGGTGAGGCCGGCGCGGGTCTTGGCAAAAACCAGCACGCCGCTGGTGTCGCGATCGAGCCGGTGCACCAGTTCCAGGTGCTCCAGCGGGCGCGCCGCGCGAAGCAGCTCGATCGCACCGTGGTTCACCCCGCTGCCGCCATGGCTGGCGACCCCGGCGGGCTTGTCGATGACCAGGAAGTGCTTGTCCTCGAAAATGACCGCCTCGGCCACCTCGGCCACCTGCCCCCCCGGCGGCCCCTGCCGCTCGGGCCGTTCCGCCACCCGGACCGGCGGGATGCGCAGGGTATCGCCGTCAACCAGGCGGGTGTCCGGCTTGGCCCGCTTGCCGTTCACACGCACCTGTCCGGTGCGCAGCAGCCGGTAGATCATGCTCTTGGGCACGCCCTTGAGCATGGTCGCCAAGGCGTTGTCGATCCGCTGCCCGTCTCGCTCGGGGCCAACCACGACTTGACGTACACCCTGAGGTGCTTCGGGGGAAGTTGCCGTCTGCATTGAAAAAAACCTGCTGTAATAGGATACTCGGCGGGCGTTGATATCCGCCCATCGAAGTCTGGATCGGGTGGAGTGCCCGCCCGCGACGTCGGCGAGGATTGCGCCGGTTGCCTTTGGCAACCGGACGCGGCTCCCTTTCATCGTAGCGGTTTGGGCTGCTGTTTGTCCGATGCCACTGAGGTATCGGAGGCGGCGGGCGCGGTTGACCGAATCATCTCCGTCACCGGAAACGGTGCCGTTTTTTTGCCGCTTTACCGCAGCGGCGCGATCCCCGGCAGGCCGCCATTGTGGCGCCACCGTGGCCCGCGACGCGCGGCCAAGCCGAGGATAACCACCATGAAACGTATGTTGATCAACGCGACTCAGCGTGAAGAGTTGCGTGTGGCCATTGTCGATGGCCAGAACCTTTACGACCTGGACATCGAAATCCCTTCGCGGGAACAGAAAAAGTCCAATATCTACAAGGGCCGCATCACCCGCGTCGAGGCTTCGCTGGAAGCCTGCTTCGTCGAATACGGCGCCGAGCGGCACGGCTTCCTGCCGCTCAAGGAAATCGCCCGCGAGTACTTCACCGCGGGCCTCGACCCGCACAAGAGCAACATCCGCGAACTGATCAAGGAAGGTCAGGATGTGGTGGTGCAGGTGGAGAAGGAGGAGCGCGGCAACAAGGGCGCCGCCCTGACCACCTTCATCAGCCTGGCCGGCCGCTACATGGTGCTGATGCCGAACAACCCGAAGGCCGGCGGGGTCTCGCGCCGGATCGAGGGCGAGGACCGGCAGGCGCTGAAAGAGGCGCTCGACCACGTGACCGTGCCCGACGACGTCGGCCTGATCGTGCGCACCGCCGGCCTCGGCCGCGACGCGGAAGAGCTGCAATGGGATCTCGATTACCTGCTGCAGCTGTGGAAATCGATCTCGGAGGCGGCCAGCAAGCAGAGGGCGCCGTTCCTGATCTACCAGGAGTCGAAACTGTTCATTCGCGCCCTGCGCGACTACCTGCGCAGCGACATCGGCGAGATCCTGATCGACGACGAGTCGTTGTTCAACGACGCCCGCGACTTCATGCAGCAGGTGATGCCGAACGCGCTGCGCAAGCTGAAGCTGTACCGCGACGACACCCCGCTGTTCACCCGCTACCAGATCGAGACGCAGATCGAGAGCGCGTTCGACCGCCAGGTGCGCCTGCCGTCGGGCGGCTCCATCGTGATCGACCAGACCGAGGCGCTCACCGCGATCGACGTCAACTCGTCCAAGGCGACCAAGGGCAGCGACATCGAGGAAACGGCGTTCAACACCAACTGCGAGGCGGCGGTGGAGATCGCCCGCCAGGCCCGCATCCGCGACGCCGGCGGCCTGATCGTGATCGACTTCATCGACATGGACAGCCCCAAGCACCAGCGCGAAGTGGAAGATCGCCTGAAGGACGCGCTCAAGCTCGACCGCGCCCGCGTGCAGATCGGCCGCATCTCGCGCTTCGGACTGCTGGAGATGTCGCGCCAGCGCCTGCGCCCGAGTCTCGGCGAGGCGACCCAGATCACCTGCCCGCGCTGCGAGGGCCACGGCCATATCCGCGGCGTGGAGTCGCTGTCGCTGTCGACCCTGCGCCTGATCGAAGAACACGCGATGAAGGACAACACCGGCCAGGTGCTGGTGCAGGCGCCGTCCAGCGTGGCCAATTTCCTGCTCAACGAGAAGCGCGCCAGCGTGGTCGAGATCGAACTGCGCCACAAGGTGCACGTGATGATCGTGGCCGACGAGAAGCTGCAGACGCCGCATATCGAAATCCAGCGCATCCGCGAAGCGGACATGGGCGAGCACAGCAAGCCCAGCTACGAGCGCCTGACCACGGTCGAAACCGGCGAACTGCCGAAGATGGGCCAGGCCCTGGGCAGCGGCGAACAGCCCGCGGTAAGCGGCATCGTGCCGGCCAGCCCGGCGCCGCTGCGTACCGAGCAGGCGGCCGAAACAGCCGTCGTCCCGCAACAGCCGGCCCGACGCCAGACCCCGGCAATCCGGACTCCTGCCGCCGCGCCCGCCGCTGGCGGCATCCTCTCGCGCATGCTCGGCTGGTTCCGCAGCGCGGAAGCGGCCACGCCGGCAGCCACGCCGAGCCGTACCGATGGCAATGACGGCAGCCGCCCCCGTCGCGACGAACGCAGCGGCCGTTCCGGCACCAGCAGCAGCGGCGCGACCGCCGGAGCGGCACGTCAGCCGCGAAGGGAGCCTTCGCCGCAGGCCTCGACCAAGTCGGCTGCGCAGCAGCAGGCGCGCAGCAACCGCCAACGTGGCAACGAGTCGCAGCCACGTCAGGCGCAGGTACAGAATGCCCGTTCCGAGCGCCAACCCAAGCCGGTCGGCAGCGAAAGCGGCGCCCCGCGCAGCGAGCGCAAGCAGCAGGCGCCGCAGCAACCGCAGCAGGCCAGGCAGGAGAAACCGGCGCGCACCGAGCGTCCGGCGGCAGTGCCACTGGATGACGCCGCCAAGGAAGCAGCCCTGCTGACCACCCCGCTGGCGACCGGGTCGGGCGCACCGGAAGCCGAGGCCGACACCACCGAGGGCGAGGGCGGGCAGGCACGCCGTCGTCGCGGCCGCCGTGGCGGTCGCCGCCGGCGCCGCACCGAGGACGGTACGCCGAACGGCAACGCCACCGAGACGACGCAGGCCCAGGCGCTCGATGACGAGGATCGCGATGATGCGGTCGAGGCACCCGCGCCGGCCAAATTCCCGCCCAATGATCGAGCCAAGGTCGAGCCGGCACTGGCGACCGTGACTGCCATCAGCCTGACCAGTGCCGCCACCGAGGGCGCCGACCACGTCGACGCAACCCTCGCGGCGGCCCCCGTCACCAGGGAATTCCGTCTGCCCACGCTGCCACCGATTCCCGATCAGGCCGCGGGCGACGCCGTGACCGTGCGGGTCGAGCCATCGAGCCATGGCGCCGCCGCGGTTTCCCTGCCGGTCGTGGCACCGTCCCCGGCGCCCGCCGAGGTTTCGAAGCTTGCGGCCGCCACCCCGGTGGAGAGCCTCGCCGAGGAAGAGGCGGAAAAGCCCGAAGCCGTGGCGTCGTCAGCCTCCTCCTCGCAACAGGAATCCGTGCCGGCACCGGCAGCCGTCCTAGTGCAGGCCGAGCAGACAACCTGGCCCGCCGTCGCCACCTCACCCGCCACGGCCACGGCCGAAGCGGAAAAGCCGGTAGCCCCGCTGGCGCCGGCAACGCCCGTGCCACCCGCGCAGGGAGACTTGCTGAGCCATGCGGCTCCGCTGGAACCGCGCATCGTCGCGCCCCGCGCTGAACCGCAGCATCCGCCGCTCGAAGGCACGGATGGCGACACCGGCGAACACGCGGGCCACTGACCCATCCCCGCCAGCAGCAGGCAAGAAAAAACCGGATCTTCATCCGGTTTTTTCTTGCCTGGCATGTTGCCGGCGACGGATGCCGCGCGATCGCCCCGCCTTCAGTTGCCCACCGTGTGGTTCGGCGAGTCGATCAGGCCGTGCACGGTCATGAGATGGGCCAGGCCGAGTACATGATCCACCTGCAGCTTTTCCATCAGGCGTTGCTTGTAGGTGGATACGGTCTTCGGGCTGAGGCTGAGTTGCTCGCCGATGACCGTCAACGGCTTGCCGCGCACCAGCATCATCGCCACCTCCAACTCGCGGCTGGACAGCGCGTCGAACGGAGAACTGCTGCCATCCAGGGTCGCCAGCGCGAGCTGTTGCGCCACCGCGGGGGCGAGGTAACGGCGCCCCTGGCTGACCTGACGCACGGCGGAGACCAGCTCGTCGGCGCTGCAACCCTTGGTGAGATAACCCAGCGCACCGGCGTCCAGCAGACGCTTGGGAAAGCGTGCATCGTCGACCACCGTCACGATGACGATATGGGTGGAAATCTGTTTCGAGCGCCCCACCCGCTCGGTCAGCTCGATACCGCTCATGCCGGGCATGTGCACATCCACCAGCGCGATCTGCGGCGACAGCGTACGGATCAGCTGCAGGCCCTCCTCCGCACTGCTTGCCTCACCGATGACGCTGATATCGGACTGCTGCTGCAGGATCATCCGGAAGCCGGTCCGCACCAGCTCATGATCGTCCACCAGGACTACGTTGATCACGTGACACCCTCCTTGGTTGGGCTGCATGAACTTAGGCCGCCATGCGGCCCATTGCAAGCAGCGTGACACTCATCGCCGTCACGTCGCACCGCGGACAGCGGCCCGCAACGCACAGCTCGCGAACCCGCCACCGTTCCCTCTCACGCCGCTTCCGACGCCCATGCAAGCGATCCGCAACCCACCCCGCCGGCGTCACCCCTCGCACGGTCCGCGGTCACCTGACAGCCTGAGCGGCGCGCCCGCAATCCCCGCCTCGCGTATCGCGGCATCGGCATGCCGTCGGCGATCGCCATCGATATGCGCAAGTTATTGCGACAACATACTAACGAGATACCGGCAGCAATTCCAACGGTCTTCCTCCTGCGCCTTTTCTGAAGTCAACGCTTGCCTCGCGGTGCGAGCAGTTCCGACCGCCCCACGGGGACACGGAAAGGTTGCGGCGGTTCCGGATCCGAAAACCCCGAGGCCCTGATCGCCGCCTCCAGCCCGCGATGCCCGGCGTCACGCCCAGGGCGGCGCAGTCCGTTCGTCCCTTCGTTCCAGGCATGCACCATCTGCTTGGCGATGCTTCGCCATTGCGGCTCATTCTTCGCGGCTTCGATGACCTCGCGGCCCACTTCCACCGCCGACTCGCACAACCGCTCCACCATCTGCGCGTAGTCGCGCGGTGCGATACCCAGGCATGCGTTGAAGAATCGCTCCAGCGACTTGCCCGGCGCCCAGGTCTTGCGTCCGCCAATGGATAGGCCCGGCGGGTTGGCGGCATAGCGTGCATAGGCTTGCGTAGTCACCACGTCATAGACCGGTGTGTACGCCACATCGGCCAAGCTGGTGTAGTACAGGGCAACGTTCTTGGCATGGCAGTCGGCATTGCGCACGACATAGTTGACCAGCAGATGCCACCCCAGCTGCAGCAGCTGCCTCTGTGTCGTGCCCGTGGGCAGATAGGCCCGGGTGGCATTGAGCACCTTTTCGGTGGTCGTGGCGTACTTTTCGTGCGGTGGCAGGCCAAGCAACCCGCACGCATCCTCCAGCCCGCAGAGCGGCAGTCCGTGCGCGTCGACGTCAAAACGATCCACGACCAGTACCCGACCGTCCCTGGACATCTGCGCCTTGACGACCGGCACAACGCCCAGGCGCCCCAGTACCCGCAGGCTGTAGAACTCGTTGAAGCCCAGATAGGGAGTACTGTCGTCCGAGCCCTTGATGATGTGGCGGCTGGTCCGCAAGGTCGGCTTGCCCAGCGGCACGATCTCGCCGCCGGCCGACTCCGGCGCGATGAACTTGGGCACGGCGCCAGAGATGGCCGCCCGCGCATACCGCTGCACGAGCTCGGCAAAATGCGCTGCCGTGTTGTCCCCTGACAGCAGCTCCTCGACGTGCAAGGGCGCAAGGTCGCTGCCCGGTGGCACACCTTGCGGCGTCACCGTCACCCGCCCGATGCCCATGCCGCCCACCACGGCCAGCAAGGACAAATCGGTGCCGTCGAGCAAGGGGCCAAAAGCTTCGCGGATAACCCCGAGCAGATACCCTTCGGGCAGGTTCTGGCGAAAGAACGGATGCAGGTCGCGCGGCCAACGCCAAGCCTGTTCCCGCACCGGCATGGTCAGACTGACAAAGTCAGCCGACGACACGCCCGGGTCGTACTGCAGGACATACTCGTCGCGCTCGCGATAGAGCTGCGCCACCTTGCGCCCCTGCAGCTGGACATCGAGCCTCATGCGACGTCTTCCCGGCGCTGCTCGCTCAGGATGTCTTCGAGTGTCCTGGCATGGCCTTGCTTGACTGTCTTCAGGTCGTAGCCGGCCGCCTCCAACAGCCGCACCAGAGCGGACACGCTCATGTCCCCCTTGGCCAGGGTTTCCATGCGTGCCACGGTGGTGCGCGCCACCCCGGCCCGGCTCGCCAGCTCACGCTGGGAGAGTTTGGCTTCCAGGCGCGCCTGCTTCAGCAATCCAGCCACGTCCGCGAGCATCGTCATTTGCAGCCTCGGGGCATCAAGAACGAAAAAACACGAACGAATTGTAGCCCAAAGGGCACAACAAAACAAACCAATTTGTAGCTTCAAGGCCACATAATCGATGCAAAACAACAAAACTGTGGCCTACCGGATACAAATAGCCCACCCCCTTCCCCGTCCCATTTTGGCCGGATTCAATGGGGTGGCCCTGCACCGAATCGGGCATTCAAACATAAAAAAACCCGCCAAGTGGCGGGTTTTCCTAAGTTTCCTGGACTCTATCGGACGTCCTGAAACGGTGTAATGGTGCCAAGAGGGGACTCGAATTTCGCATAGGATCAGTGTCACGCGAGCCGTCCAAAAAATATGCCCCCATAAGTGCCCCCAACTCGTAGCCGTTTACGCGCCCTCTCAACCAACCCAGCAAAACGCCAGCCACCTGCCTTCCTTCGCCACAGCAACTCACCAGCGGCGGCAGCGAAACTGGCCGCAGCCTGCGACCGCGCTGCTCATCATTGCCAGCTTGTC